>JAKSHX010000149.1 GCA_024399155.1 archaeon
CATTACTGTCCACTAAAAATCGCAAAAGGCTCTTTGAATTAATTGAATTATAGTTAGTTGCAGAAGATTTTTGTGAGCAACGATTTGAATTTGGAATTTTGCAGTCAATTAATAAGACTGTATATGCATAAAGACAAATACGTTTTCGCTCAAATGGTTGAGTTTCTTGATAATTTCAAGTTCCTCCGTATCGTTAAGAAATATGACGGCAACAAATACGTGAAGCACTTCACTTGTTGGAATCAACTCCTCACATTAATGTTTGGTCAGTTATGTAACCGAGCCAGTTTGCGAGATTTGATTGTTGCGTTGCAGGCTCACCAAGAGAAATGCTATCACTTGGGAGTTGGCAAACACGTCACCAGAAGCAATCTTGCCAAAGCAAATGAGAATCGTGACTACCGTATCTTTGAAGACTTCGCATTTTATATGATCGAAGAAGCGAGAAAGAAAAGAGTCACAGACATCTTCAAACTTGGCGGCAACGTCTATGCGTTCGACTCGACCACAATAGATTTGTGTTTAAACATGTTTCCATGGGCAAAGTTCCGTAAACATAAGGGTGGCATTAAAGTGCATACACTTTACGACGTTGAAACACAAGTGCCAACCTTCATCCACATTACAGAAGCCAAGGTGAACGATGTGAAGGCGATGGATGCAATTCCGTATGAATCAGGATCTTACTATGTGTTTGATAGAGGTTACAACGACTATAAGCGGTTGTTCAAGATACACATGAACGACTCGTTCTTCGTTGTGAGAGCCAAGACAAACATCAAATGCAAGGTCGTCAAATGGAAGCGGAGGCTGCCCCAAAATGTACTTTCGGATTGTGAGATTGAACTTTCCGGATTCTATTCTCAAAAGGCGTATTCGGAGAGGATCCGAATGGTCCGATATTGGGATGAAGATGACCGAAGAGAGTTTATTTACCTCACAAATGCCAAGCACATATCCTCTCTTCAAGTCGCCGAACTGTATAAAAACAGATGGCAGGTCGAGCTGTTCTTCAAATGGCTCAAGCAACATCTGAGAATCAAAAAGTTCTGGGGAACGACCGAGAATGCAGTTAAAATACAAGTTTACACAGCTATCGTGACCTATTGCCTTGTCGCAATCATGCAGCATGACATGCAACTTGACAGAAGTACCTATGAAGTCCTCCAAATACTGGGCATATCGCTCACGGATAAGACTCCTTTGAGGGATCTCTTCTGCAAAACTAAATTCAACAATGTCAAAGATCAATGCGGTCTTGATGGACCAAATTTATTTGATAATTTTAATTTTTAACCGTCCACTATTTTTTAGTGGACACTAGTGA
>JAKSHX010000150.1 GCA_024399155.1 archaeon
ATTACCCACTATAACAGCGGGATGATGATGTCAAGGCTGCGAAGCACCGCAAAGCGGCTTGGCCTTGATATTAGCAGCATGGTGTTATATATGTATCAGGCAATGTTATCTGTCATCATTCCCCATATGAAACAAGCGAGTTCTCTTGCTATTGCAGCCTTGGCTACATTATGTTTCTTTGATTTGCCGAGCACCATTTTGTAATAACGTCGTCTTAGACGTTCATTTGCCTTATCGGCATAAGCAATTACTTGCGGTGTGTTTCCGTACTGTCGAGCTTTCAATTCTTTTGATTTGAAACCAACCTGACCTCTTGCAAAACACTGTGCGGACTCCATTAATAATAGTCGAATGTGTCGATTTCCAGCTTTAGTTATGCCTAGTCTTGTTTGACCATCACCACTGGAATCTTCTCCTGGAACCAGACCTAGATAAGATGCAAAGTGTTGGGCATCTGCAAAACGCTTAAAATCGCCAACCTCAACGAGGACAGATAGTGCGGTATGTTTTTTGATACCGATAAAACAGGACAGTTTTTGAACAGGCTCATGGTATTCAACTTGATTAGCAAGTTCCTCAATGCGTTTGTCCATTCGCTCAATCTTATCGCACAGAGTTGTATAGGTCAGCATATACTCGTCGAGGATCTCTTTATACAGAGCCTCAGGCTTTAATGATTTAAGCCATTTGATATGAGTTGTTGTCCAGTGACTGTTACCATCATAGCGATAATTATGTCGAAGACAGAATGAAAGAATCTGCTGCTTTATTTTTTTTAGAGCAAGCTTATGATCATCGCGCATACGAAGATATTCTTTTGTTTCTTCGTCTTTAGCTGTGGGGATATGGACAGGACTGTAGTTATGCTGAGCAAGGCATCTGCCAATAATCTCTGCATCACGTTTATCGGTCTTTATTCTCTTCTTGCCACGTTGTTCGAGCATGGTAGTAGGTGCAAGTATTATGCAGTTAACATTATGAGATGTTAACTGATGATATAAAGTATAACCGAGGCAACCAGCCTCATAGCCGCATACGAAATTAACATCGTGTCCGTAGATGGTTCGAAGGTAATCCAGATATTTCAGAACGTTTTTAAAATCTGGTTCTGTTCTCTGGTAATGCATTCCTTTGTCTGCTTCAATCGTAAAAGCACAAAGTGAAAAACTTTCTTTATGTACATCCATTCCTACGTAAACTGTGTTATTATTCATTTGATGACCTCCCTTTGTATGCGGTAATCCCTGTTTTTGTTGTCTTGCAACTTCATTATACAGGTAAATCCACGAAGTTTACAAAGTGGAGGTCATTACATATTGTCTA
>JAKSHX010000151.1 GCA_024399155.1 archaeon
AAAATAGAAAGCGCGGTAGATTTCACAAAGATATATGAATTTGTAGAAGATCTTTACTGTGAAGATAACGGGAGAGGAAGTATAGATCCGATAGTACTGTTCAAAATGGTATTGATACAGCATCTGTATGGCTTGCCGTCATTGAGAAGAACGGCAAGTGAAGTCAATTTTAACATGGCATATCGCTGGTTTCTCGGCTACAGCTTACAGGAAGAAACACCGCATTTTTCAACAGTAAGCTACAATTTCAGAAATCGTTTCACAACAGAAACAGTAGATAAAATATTCTCATGGATACTTGATGAAATCAACGAAAACGGATATCTGACACCGAGTGCTGTTTTCGTTGACGGAACACATATCAAAGCAAATGCGAATAACAATAAGAAGTACGAAGAAGAGGTACCGGTTGCAGCAAAAAGATACGCCGATGAGCTTATGGAAGAAATAAATCAGGACAGAGAAGCTCACGGAAAGAAGCCGTTTGATAAAGATGATGACGATAAGAACAAACCGTCAAAGCCCAATAAGAATACATCAAAGAAGAAGCTCGCAAGACGCAAGAAAGCAGAAAAGCAGGCAAAAAAGTCAGTAAAAAGCAAAACAGACCCTGAAAGCGGAATGTTTGTAAAGGGAGAACATAAAAGACAGTTTGCGTATGAAGCACATACCGTATGCGATAAAAACGGATATGTAATGGAAACGGTAGTAACTCCCGGCAATGTACATGACAGCGTAGCATTTGATGATGTATATGACAAAGTAACAGAAAAATATCCCGAAATAGAAACAGTAGTAGCAGACAGCGCATACAAAACACCGCACATAGCAAAGAAGATAAAAGATGACGGCAGAGTATTATCGACAGCATACAAAAGACCAATGACAAAGAAAAACGGACACGAGTGGTGGAAGTATGTATATGATGAACATTTTGATTGTATAATCTGTCCTGAATATCAGGTATTAAACTATTCGACAACAAACAGAGACGGCTACAGAGAATACAAAAGCAACCCGAAAATATGTGAAAACTGTCCTACAAGAAATCTGTGCACAGAATCGAAGCAGAACGTAAAAACAGTAGCAAGGCATATCTGGTCTGACTATATAGAATGGACAGAAGATATACGGCATACACCTGAATATCAGGAGCTGTATAAACAGCGGAAAGAAACAATAGAGCGTGTGTTTGCAGATGCGAAAGAGAAACACGCAATGCGTTACACTCCATACAGAGGCTTGGAACAGGTTACCAACTGGGTCAGGCTTAAGTTTGCTGCCATGAACTTGAAAAAGTTTGCAATTCA
>JAKSHX010000152.1 GCA_024399155.1 archaeon
AAAAAATGAAAATTTTCTGTTATACTCGCACTGCTATAAAAGAACTGTATGACATTCGCTTGGCAAACAGTCTCCACCTGGCATTATTTGATGAAAAATCTGAAAAATATATTATTTTAAATCACAATTCAGGTGTGTTGTATGGTAAGGCAACGGAAAATGATGATGGCTCATTGAACCCCAAATGTCTTAAGGATTTTGTTTTGCTTGAGGCCGATTCAAATGGCGTTTATAAAGTTGCCTGTATTCGTTGTGATGGGGAAGGAAAGGATGATTCTGAATCTATGGGTAAGGCTTTGCTTTATTCTACAAAGGATTTTCTTGAGTATTCTGAACCAGAATTTATAGATATAGAAAAATTTAAAAAAATGAAAGAGGCTGCCAGGATACCAGAAATTTTACCTGATGTAGAAGGAATGTATGCAGGAAATATGATTACTATTTCGGATGCTGTGGCAGACCGATTGCAGAAAAAGCTTCTTCCACCTGTGAATGTGGGAATAAAAGTTGAAGACAATGTTGCGGTTACCTGTGATGAAGATGTACGCAAGCTGACCGCAACTGCCCTTTATTCTGACGGAACTACAGATGTAAAAAAAGTTCGCTGGGATACTACAAATGTAGATTTTTCAACTCCAGGAACTTATGAGATTTTTGGAAAGGTCATGCAGCCTCATTTTGAATTTCCAATAGCAATCCACCGGGCAGATCCTTGTGTAGCAAGAATCAACGGCAAATATTACTACATTGCTACCAACGATGCAGATAATAATCATAGTTTATATATCCGCCAGGCTGATACAATGGAAGCATTAAAGGATGCAGAAGAAGTTCTCCTTTTGGACAGCAAAACTTATGAAGGAATTGGAGGTCTGCTCTGGGCACCAGAATTTCACGAAATTAACGGCAAACTGTATATTTTCCACGCATGTACTCCCGGCGAATTCTTCTGGGAAGAAAGTCATGTTATGGAGTTGAAAGCCGGTGGTGACCCTATGAACCGTGGGGACTGGTCTAAACCAAAAAGAGTTGTACGTGCTGACGGAACAAACATCTGCGAAGCTGGAAAAGAAATCACTTTGGATATGACTGAGTTTGAATGGGAAGGCGAAATCTATGCAGTCTGGTCACAACGCCAGTTCTTGCCAAAAGATTTAGGCGCATGGCTTTATATTGCAAAACTGAATCCTAATAAGCCATGGAAGCTTGCCTGTGAACCTGTTGTTCTTTCTAAGCCTGAACTTGGCTGGGCTAACAACCACACTTTTGTAGATGAAGGTCCCTTTGCTTTAAT
>JAKSHX010000153.1 GCA_024399155.1 archaeon
AAGAATATAAGCGATGGGGTATAGGAGGGGGTTATATATTTCTCAATAGGTTATAATAGCTTTTGAGTCCATTTTCTGAAATATTGCGTTCAGCAGTTCCTGTATAAACAACTTGTGTCGTCCGAATAGTCTCTCCATATATCTTACGCAAATATTCTAAACCTCCGTAGAAAGATGTGTTATCTTGTTGCGCCACTTTAATTTCATAGGCATCCACATTCAACCCATCCTCTTGTAATAAATCAACCTCTTTTTTATTATCCCTATAGAAATAAAGCGAAGAATTGAGGTTAAAATTATATTGGTGCTTAAGGAACTCACAAACAACGAGGTTCTCAAAGATGGCTCCACGCATAGGGTGAGTATCTAACTCTTGCGGATTACGTATTCCTAAAAGATAGCAAACCAATCCAGTATCGTAAAAGTATATTTTAGGCGCTTTAATCAGTCGTTTCCCAATATTTCTAAAATACGGAGGCAATAAAAAAGCGATATATGATGTTTCTAGTACACTTACCCATTGTTGGATAGTTGCTACCGTCACTCCCACATCATTAGCTAAACTTTGTGCATTCAATTCTGTTCCTACCCTAGCAACCAGAAGTAAAACAAAGCGTCTAAACTGGTTTAAATTTTTAAGAGAAATGATATCTGCCACATCCCGCTGAAGATAAGTTTGATAGTAAGCCTTATAGACATCAGTAGGTGTTTGTCCTTCACTCCAAACGGAAGGGAAGAATCCTTTCCACATATATTCATTCACGGACAAAGAATCGTTTTCATCCAACTCATGCAAAGACAAAGGCAGTAATGTATGTACGGTTGTTCGTCCGGCAAGCGATTGTTTTACTTTCCGCAATAGAGCAACATTACTGCTACCGGTAAGAATATATCTTCGTGATTTATCCTCGTCCACTGCAACTTGAACAGCCGAAAAGATATCGGGTAAGTTTTGTGCCTCGTCAATGATAACTCCATGTGAATGATTGCGCACAAATCCCATAAGATCAGTAGACACTTCCTCTCGCGTCATAGGATTCTCTAAATTGAAATACTCAAAGTCGGGGAATGCCATTTTGCATAGCGTTGTTTTCCCTGATTGACGAGGTCCGGTAATAGTTTGTACAGAGAAAGTCTCGTTAAGCCTCAAAAGTTCATTTTGTAAATCTCTAAAATACATGGCGTTAAGTTAGTTTAGTACGGATTTATAGTTCAACTTTAATTTCGCACTGCAAAAGTACAGTTTTTTTTTGAATTATGCAAGAAAATAGAAAGAAAAATGCA
>JAKSHX010000154.1 GCA_024399155.1 archaeon
GATGTATGAAGGAATATTATTCAAGAATATCAGATAAAGTATTGGAAGAACATTTGGAATCAAAAGGAGCTGTATTAATTGAGGGCCCAAAGTGGTGTGGGAAAACAACATCTGCAAAACATCTGGCCAAAAGCTTTATAGAGATGGATCGCCCGGATATGACAGAACAATATCAACAAATGGCAAGAATTAAACCATCTGCTCTTCTTGAGGGAGAAGTTCCACATCTTATTGACGAATGGCAGATAGCACCAGGGATTTGGAATGCAGTTCGATATGAAGTGGATCAAAGAGGAGAATTTGGACAGTTCATACTTACAGGGTCATCGGTTCCTCCTGTTCTTGATGATAGTATGCATACAGGAACAGGACGTATAGTTAGAATGAAGATGCGTCCGATGTCACTTTTTGAGTCAAAGGACTCTACTGGTGCTGTGTCATTGGAAGATTTGTTTTTGGGACATGATATTTCTGCGGCAGATAATCATAATATAGATGATATTGCTTATTTTATTTGTAGAGGTGGATGGCCATTAGCTATAAATGCATCAAGGAAGGTGTCACTTAAGCAGGCATTCGATTATTATGATTCAATTGTTAATGATGACATTTCGAGAGTAGATGGGATAAAAAGAGATTCTGAAAGAACAAAACGTTTAATGAAATCATACGCACGTAATGTTGCTACACAGTCTTCGCTTGAAACAATTAGAGAAGATTGCGTTGTTAATGATACGGATACTTTTGATAAAGAAACTTTGTATTCGTATATAGGTGCTCTGAAAAAAACATTTGTAATAGAAGATTCACCAGCATGGAATCCTAATTTAAGATCAAAAACAGCAATAAGAACAGCTGATACAAGATATTTTGTGGATCCTTCAATTGCAACAGCTGCGCTTGGATTAGGACCGGAAGATTTAATAAATGATTTGAATTTGATGGGGTTAATTTTTGAGAATCTTTGTGTACGTGATTTGCGTATATATGCGGATTCCTTAGATGGTGATGTATTCCACTATAGAGATAAATCCGGATTAGAATGCGATGCAGTAATTCACTTGCGTAATGGTCGATATGGACTTATTGAAGTAAAACTTGGTGGCGATAAATTAATAAATGAGGGGGCAGAGAACTTATTAAAATTAGCCGCAAAAATAGATTCAGACAAAATGAAGGAACCAGCATTTATGATGGTGTTGTGTGGAGTCGCACCATTCGCATACAGACGAGAAGATGGTGTGTATGTAGTTCCAATTTCCTGCTTGAAAGATTGA
>JAKSHX010000155.1 GCA_024399155.1 archaeon
GTGATTGATTATGAAGGAACGTGTAATTGCCAAATACAATCCAGAATATTACGACGAAAATGGGATATACACCAAGAATGAATGGGATTGTTTTGATGACATTGGCAAAATATATGATTACAAACGTCTGACTTTTGAAGACTATTACATTGTTGAAACTAATTATGTTGGTTTCGTTTTAGAATGTTTGGAGTTGGTGAATTGTAAATATCTTACAATAGATTGGAATTTGGATTTTGAAAAAAAGTATTTTAGACGTGCTATAAAAGATATATGTCACTTAGATCTGACTTTCAATGAAGACGAATGTCTGTCTTTAATAAGTGAGATCGAGACGCGACAAAGAGTTTCGGTACAAAAATCAATTCTTCTTTTAAGGTTAATGTTGCGCAATGCGTTTAATGTAAGTCTCTGCAACAAACGAAAGAAAATCAGGTTTTATATGGGGTACGAGTATTACCTGCATTTTTTTACTTCATTGGAGAAAGAGGTCGTAAAAGCAATTGCGGAAAAACATAATTTATATCTCTTATGGTAAAAAATAAAATAAGATGGACTTGAAGAATGAAACTACCAACCAATATGTTGAAGGAGTATCAGTGTCTGGTAATATAGGTAGTCATACGTATGTTGATTTGGGTTTAAAAAGTGGCTTGAAATGGGCCACTTGCAATGTCGGTGCCTCAGCACCCACAGACTATGGCGACTATTTTGCATGGGGTGAAACAATCCCAAAGAAAAATTATAGTTGGAAAACATACAAGTGGTGCATGAATAATCATAAGAAACACACAAAATATTGTACGTCCAAGTTGTATGGTGTTGTAGATAAAAGACTTATTTTAGATGAAGAAGATGATGCTGCCACCGCTAATTGGGGGCAGGAATGGCGAATGCCTTCCATAGCAGATCTAAAAGAATTAATAAGAAGCTGCAATTGGAAATTTACAGATAATTTCAATGGAAGCAAAATTGCGGGAATGATTGGCGTAAGCAAAAAGAACAAAAATGTCATTTTTTTCCCAGCATCAGGCTATTTTAGCATTTCAAATATTCTAAAACTAGGAGTTTATTGTTATGTTTGGTCCTCTTCCCTTGAAAAAAAATACCCTGATGGTGCATACAGTCTTGGCTGTGAAGGCCACGACATCGGGCTTGAAAACAATGTCATGCTTGCAAGTTATGATTTAAAGGGTGACTACCGTGCTTATGGGCAAAGTGTTAGAGCGGTGGTAAGACCATTTGTCTGAAGGCTGATT
>JAKSHX010000156.1 GCA_024399155.1 archaeon
AAACAACTTTGAGGGTGGACAAAACGTGTTGATAAAAAGCTCCGAAACCCTTGTAAATACTGGGCTTGAATGGGTTTAATCTTCTTTGAAATATATAGTTGTGGAGGAAGATTAAATGAATCAGGTGAAATGCCCTATTTGTGGAATGAAATGCGTTAAATCAGGAAAGACAAAAGCAGGATCTCAGCGCTGGTTATGTAGGCATTGCAAAACGTCATTAACACATAAAATAGATAATGATTCAAAAGAACTCCAAATATTTTTAGATTGGCTGTTTGGAAAAGAATCACAGTCAGATATGGCAGGTGAAGGTCGAACCTTTAGAAGAAAGACATCAAAGTTTTGGGATATATGGCCTATGCCACCAAAGATTGAGGATTCAAGAAATGTGCTGTTTCTTGATGGTATATATTTAGGGCGTAAAGCATGCATTTTAATCTGCTGTGATGAGGTTAATGTACTTGGATGGTATTTGTGTAGGTATGAACATGCAGGCGCATGGATAGCACTTATGAAGCGTATAGCAGAACCTAGGATGGTTGTTTCTGATGGAGGGACAGGATTCGCAAAAGCGCTTAAGAAGGCATGGCCTAATGCAAGACACCAGAGATGTATATTTCATGTATTCTGCCAGGTAAAGCGATATACAACGTCTAGACCTAATACATTAGCTGGGTTTGAGTTATATAATCTCGCAAAAGATTTGTTAAAAATTAAAAACAAACAAGAAGCAGATAAATGGGTGAAGCTGTTTGTAGAATGGGTAAATAGATATCAGGATTTCCTTAGTGAAATGACAACAGACGAACGTGGAAACAAAAGACCAACACATGAGAGGTTGTTAAAAGCAGAAAGATCACTTCTAAAACTAATAAAAGAGAACACGATGTTCACATATCTTGATGATGAATTAAGAACCGAATTCAAAACACCATCGACTAATAATCGTATAGAGGGTGGAATCAATTCAAGACTTAGAGAAATGCTTAGAAATCATAGAGGACTTTCAATAGAAAGAAGAATAAAAGCGGTTTACTGGTGGTGCTATATGCACTCGCCAGAACCGCTTCCTTTGTCTGAAATAATAAAAACAATGCCTACTGATAAAAGTATAGCTGCTATATATCAACGAATGAATGAGAAACAACGATTAGAAAAGAGTCTCTCAATATGGGGTGATGCAATCGTGTGGAGTGACTTCCATAGGTATGATAAATCGTTCAACGATTGGGATTAGCCATCAACAC
>JAKSHX010000157.1 GCA_024399155.1 archaeon
TTTCTTACATCTCAATATTTTTGACATACAAGAACAATGTCTGATTTTCTGCTGAATAATCATCTGCAGGTATCATATCCATTGCAACCTGCTTAAAACCATCTGGATATTTTCTTCTGTATTGAATACTAATAGATGTTTTGCCAGAATTAAAATAGGTTCTTAAATTTTCCAAATCGGTCTTCTTTAAGTATACATCCAGATCATCATTATGAACCTGTCCCGATTTGCCAAAACCTGAAAGCCATCCTGATATTGTGTCAGCAAATCCCATTTCTGTGGTTTTCTCTGAAGAATCCATTTTTACAATCGAATATGTATCATCTGTAATATTTATTTTCAGTATCTTTGTATATAAGCTGCAAAGAGCAGTATTTGCTGCTGCCTGGCCTCGTCTGTCTACTCCTTTTTTTGAATAATAAGCAGACTTAGCCTTATACATTTCCTTATCAGCAATTATTGAAATCTCATGTAGTGTCATGTGAGGATTATCTTTTCTTAAGACATAACCATATGACAATGACAATTCGTCCACAAAATTACCTGTCCATCTTTCAGTACTCAGTTCTAATTGATCAAGTGCGTTTCTTAATTGTTCATCTGTAGCATTGACAAGAACAACGAACTCATCTCCACCAGTCCTGTAAACATTACCCAACAGACTTAGATTTTTATTTAGACAATTATATGCACCGATTATGAGTTCATCTCCTGCACTGTGTCCCAAAGAATCATTAACTACCTTAAGTCCATTGACATCTACAGATATATATACAAAATCTTCAGGGATTTGTTCTTGCTCAAGTTCTTTTATTTTATCCTCATAGGCTCTACGATTATATGCACCTGTAAGTTCATCAGTATTAGATTTCTTAATCAATGCTTCTTCATGTTTCTTAGAGTCATCTATATTCTGACAACCGTATATGATATGAGCAATATTTCCGTTATCATCATAATCACTTACAATGAAAACGCCCATAAACCAGGCATCAGCGGCATCACTATAAAACTCTCTGTCTATGGATACATTGTGCTTTAGTTCCTCAAGAATTTCATCACAATTGAACCATTCAATAAGCTTATCTCTATATTTCGGTGCGACTGAATCTTTTACATTTGCCTTTAAAAATTCAAAAGCATTTGTGCATCGTTCAACCTTATCTACATATTCATTTGAACTAATAAATCGATACTCCTGAGTTTTAACATCAAT
>JAKSHX010000158.1 GCA_024399155.1 archaeon
TTGATGTTTCTTCGTCAACAGTCCAGCTATGCTGACCAGTTGCAGCATTTCCAAACCCCATACATCCCATGCATATACGAGATACTTTCAAATCTGACTTTCCAAGTGTTACATATTCCATTCCTCTTCATCCCCCTTCAGTTTTCTCGCTAGTTTTTCCAATACCTTTACTATTTCCTGCTCTTCTGAACTAAGAGAATTAAATACCTCTGCTTCTTTTTTATAGAGAGCAGAAAGTACATTATCTGCAAACTTCTTACCACTTTCTGTAAGTACAATTGACATCTCTCTTCTTTTTCCTTTGATAGGAACAAGTTCAACATATCCGTCCTTTTGAATTTCCTTAATAACCGTATTTACTGTTGTTTTAGGAAGTTCCCAGTCATTACTGATTTCAATCTGTGTATGTGGATTTCCATCATTGAGTGCATACAAAACCCACAATAAAGCTGATGAAACATTACTTTGCTTCGCAAACTCATCATAAAAGGAATCAACACGATAAAGTGCTCTTCCAAAATCATAAAAAAACTCTCTTGAATTCATTCTTTGCTCCTTTATAGTACGATGTCGTATTTTAATAATAGTACGGGTTCGTATTATTGTCAAACAAAAAATACGCCAGAGAGTGTTATTCTTTTATCCCTCTGGCTGTATCAATTAGCATTTCGTTTTCTTCATTAAATCTGAATCTAATGATTCATCTCTAAGTATCAATTTATCTTTTTGCGTAAAGAACGATTTCCGGATTTATTCCATTACAACCATACTCACAGACAAGAATAAACTCTTCAGAAGCTACCACTCCATAGCATCTTTCAGAATTCTGTTTCTCTATCTGGTTTCCTAAATAAACATCATTATCATTTAGAAATTTGACTGTTTCTCCATTTGGTAACTGATAAGCCAAATTAACATATCCTCCAGTTAGAAGATAGAGATCATTTACACTTAATCCCTCTATGTTTAACTCGTTTATATCCTCTATCAGTTGAGCCTTTAGTCTGGCAAAGTCTCTACTTCTCTCTGCAACACAGCTCCCTCCAAAAGGATGTCCCTTACAAGCCTCACAGCCACCACATTCTGCTAATCTGTTACATTCCTTACAGCAATCATTTCCACAATATGTCATTTGCTTTCCTCCACGTAATAGGCAATTTTACCTCACGAAATCTAATATCTCTTTTTCTAACAGCCTAAAC
>JAKSHX010000016.1 GCA_024399155.1 archaeon
CAATGAATGATCTACTTTTAGTTCCGTTATCAAACATGTCTATTTAATTGTTCAAACCGGTATAGTTGTTATGCATTTTAATTGCCTGTTGTATTGTGATGGATTACCAAAAAATATGAGTGTAAAGTATCAAGTAGAAAAGATGTCTGATTAAAATGTAATAAGATATAGAGCAACATGATTTTGTATTGTTATAAAATATCAAATCTATCAGAAAATTTTGTAGTATGAATTATAAGTGATTGGACACACACCCACTATAAGAATTATTTAAAATAAGAAATTTAAAAAAGGACTGTGCTGATTTAGTCGTTCCGGACTACATTCAAAATATTTATTATTGTCATTTTGAGATACTGTACTATGAAATCGTTGGAAGAATATGTCACAGCAATTCCTGATTTCCCGAAAAAAGGGATCATATTCCGAGATATAACCACCATACTTAACGATAAAGATGGCTTCAAAATGGCCATTGATGGACTCGTCGACAAACTTAAAAATTTGGATTTTGACGTGATTGTTGGGTCAGAGTCTAGGGGATTCATATTCGGTGCTCCTGTGGCGTATGCTATGAACAAAGGGTTGGTTCTTGTACGCAAAAAGGGTAAGCTTCCGAGATCTGTGTATTCGGAAAGTTATAGCTTGGAATATGGGACAGCAACAGTCGAAATACATCAAGATGCAATTAGAAAAGGTCAAAGGGTAGTCATCATTGATGACCTTATAGCGACTGGTGGTACAACAGAGGCGGTTGTAAAACTTGTAGAAAAGGAGGGGGGAAAGATTGTAAAAATAGGTTTTGTTATAGAATTACGAGGCCTCAATGGAAGAGAGAAACTGAAAAATTACGACGTGTTTTCTCTTATAAGCTATCCTGGTATCTAAATGATTCAAAAAGAGTGTAATAATTTCTCATTCTTTTTTATCATTCATCGCCGCTTTTGTGCATGTATTCCTGATGTAGTGATGTGAATATACCGCCAATTGCGTTTTTAACTGTCACTAAAAAATGAATAAAAATTCTTGATTATTTCAAAATGTCCTGGTTTCTGAAGACGAGGACATGAAATAAAATGCATCTGCGATACTGTGCTCAAACACTGGATGTATAAAGACAGGCACGGTAAAGAGTGCATCGATGAATCATTTAGTTGTCTTTAGTGATCCTAGCAATAAACGTCAACGAATTACGCATGACACCTTTAAACAAGACAAAAAAATTGAGGTTATATACTCTAATGTTCACAAAATATATTGCAGTTTATCACAAAAATGTATAGCATTTATACCGGCTTATTTTTGGTCGGGTACCCAACCTTTCCAGTGTGCAAATTAAAAATGCAGACGTACAGAGAATCAACCACAATGGAGGTTGTTCTTGATGGACACAAGAATTACTGACCTTCGATTGGCGATTGTATAAATAATGATGGTTTTGGACTGAGCTATCGATCTAAATCTAGAAGTAATGTCATTGTCTAGTCCGTTTTTGTTTATTGTTACAGAACCAAAACATTTATATGGTTTCTCGATGGTGGATGCGTGTCGACGGTAAGTGCCTGTAGCTTGCTACCTTACCTCCATGGCGAGGCCTTTGCGATGAACAACCGTTGGATGAGGATTTGTAGGGATTTTTCAAATGGCAGCCGCCTTATGAAAACAAAGGTTGTACTGTCTACTGCAATAATAGTTCTCGGTGCCGTTGCGACGGTCGCCATTGGTGGAATAGAGGAAAGCGCGGCGTGTCATCACTCTGAAGGAATAGTCATTGATTATGGTAGTTATGATACCGTATGGATGGATGTTGATTTTGCGGAAGAAACGGATCCTGTCGAATTACTTAAAAGGGCGTGTGAAAAAAATAATGCTACTCCAACGTTTAAAGATGGGAAACTTATAGAGATTATTAGAGATGATGACAAAACCATATCTAATGACTCTGATCATGAGTGGGGACTATGGTATATAAACAAAGGTGGGCACGACTTTAAAAAGAGTGAAAATTACAGAATAAATGCTTCGGACTATAATGTTGTCTCTTGGGCATATACTGTAGATGGAGAAAAACCCACAGTCGCGGTTGACGCTTTAGGAACGTCAATATATGGCTATTCACCGCCTGGTTCCGTCGTTACCCTGTCGCCCTTATGTGCTGAGATCGTTGCATCCATGAATAAGGAAAGTATTATTACAGGGAGGGAGAAATCTAGTGACTATCCTGAATCAATAAAAAATGTGTCAGTTGTGGGAACATATACAGGACCGAGTTATGAATCTATAATGAGTGTAAAACACGACATAGTCTTTTGTGATGGTTCCGTCCAAGCTCAGCGTGAAATGGCCCGTATTCTTAGAGATTCGAACGTTAACTCTGTAGTAATTTATGACGCGAAGACTTTGAGGGATGTTAT
Source organism: archaeon (assembly GCA_024399155.1). Taxonomy (GTDB): domain Archaea; phylum Thermoplasmatota; class Thermoplasmata; order Methanomassiliicoccales; family Methanomethylophilaceae; genus Methanarcanum. Next base: position 2,415 of record JAKSHX010000016.1, read on the forward strand.
TAATAATATATTTATCGTGGGGACGGTAACTGCCTCTGACGATCGCAATGCCGTTATAAATGACATTAACAGAATATTAGACGACATTAAAGATAAAACTCGTGCGACTGAGGGTTACAAAACTCTTGTTACGCTCGGTTTTGATCCTTCTCCGTACGTTGCGGGTAAATATACATATATTGATGATCTTCTCATTGATGCTAACGGTTCCAATGCAGTAGGTTCGGGGGGTTGGCTAAAAATTGCGCCCGAGAAACTGATGGAAATTAACCCAGACTGTATCATAGTCATTGGTTCTTCTGGAGGATATAAAGAGAGATATGAAGAAATGAAGGGATTATTACCATTAGCATGGAAGGCAACTAACGCTTTCAAAAATGATAACATACATCTATTTGCGGACAAACTAGGAGAAAAAACACAAATAGCGGGACCAAGAATTGCTCAATTTGCTGAAATTCTAGCCAAAAAAGTAAATCCTTACGCATTTAAGGACAATACTCCAATCCCTAATGGTACATGATTATCCATAGCCATAATTGTCATACGGACTGTGATAGAATCCACTCATACAGCACCGAAAGTAAACGCAGACTCCGTGTTTTAGTAGTGGCTGGTGTGACAATTACAATCGTTCTTGCTCTTATATCCCTATGTATCGGTTCTAAAACTAACATTTGGGTTGACGATGCTTTATCCGCCCTTATATCATCGATGAACAAATGTGGCCATGATCTAACAGATGAAGAAATGCTCATTTACAAACATAGACTGCCGAGGGCTATCGCTGCAATCACTATTGGTATTGGTCTTTCCATAGCTGGTGCAGTGTATCAAGCAATTATCAAAAATCCTTTAGTTGAGCCTTATATCATGGGAGTATCCTCAGGCGCAGGAACGTTTGTAATGGCGGCAATGTTCACAAGATTTACGTTTTTTGGTATTTTCTCTGTCAATGATCCGATAATAATTGTTATGTCTGCGATTGTCGGTGGCCTTCTAGCGTTTGGGTGTACAATGTTCATTGCTAAACATGCCGGTGAAAAGTCGATAAATTATGTTCTTGCGGGAATAGTAGTGGGGTTGATATTCTCAGCTATACAATCAATGCTTATGATACGAACAAGCATCGATGTGAACAACGCTTTCTCATGGATCTGTGGTTCATTTGCGTATGTGTCGTGGGACAAAATGTATCTTGTTTTGATACCTGTAATCACATTGTCTGTGATTCCTCTAATATGGGCAGAAGAATTCAATCTCATTGTCTTGGGGGATGACCAGGCAACACAAATGGGGATGAATGTTAAAATGTTTAACAAGATGATGCTCACTATTGCATCGATACTTACCGCATTTTGTGTGGCATTCTGTGGTATAATAGGATTTATTGGACTCGTCATTCCGCATATCTCGAGAATGTTAATAGGTGGAGACCACCGCCTTGTGTTTCCCGTTTCAATGATTATCGGTGGTTCTCTTTTGTTGTCGGCTGATTTAATGTCGAGGACTCTACTCGTAGGTTGTGAGTTGCCTGTTGGTATAATTACAACTGCAATAGGGGTGCCAATATTCGCATATCTGCTCATAAAGAGAGGATACAAATATGATAAGCGACAACATTTTCAGATTTAAACAACTCATCACCAAAAAAAATAATTCTTACATAAAGAAGAAAAAACGTCGTTCAACATTTGTATTTGTAATAGGGCTTGTGTTTCTTTTCACAATATTTGTGGTGTCACTGTGCATCGGTTCCAGCGTTATACTTAGCCCTATTGATGTTTTATCGAATCTACTATCAGCCATGGAAAAAAACGGGGAGGACATGACGACCATCGAGGTCGCCATAAACTTACGCCTTCCAAGGGCGTTATCTGCTATGGGTGTTGGCATAGGTCTATCAGTGGCTGGAGTAGCGTATCAAGCGATTATTAGGAATCCTCTTGTAGATTCGTATATATTGGGAGTATCATCAGGAGCAGGGACGTTCGCAATCGGCTCAATAGCGTATGGATTTACGTTCTTCGGACTGATCTCAAGCAATTCACCATTCGCGGTAGCCATTTTTGCTATTATCGGAGGTCTTTTAGCATTCTTTCTAACAATTATACTGGCACAACGTTCAGGATCAACTACGACTTCATATGTTCTATCCGGAGTTATTGTCGGTTTAGTTTTTAGCACAATACAGACTATAATGATCATCTTCGCAAGGGACGAAGCATTGAATGCTGTACTCTGGCTTTTTGGTTCATTCGCTCAAGTAACAAAACTTGAAACAATCTGCATACTCATCCCAGTTGTCATACTTACAACAGTCATTATGTGTTTTTCAAAGGAACTCAACCTCGTTCTCCTTGGAGAAAGAGAATCTCAACAAATGGGGCTTAATGTCAAACGATTCAATACCGTTATACTAATTTTCGCGTCGGTGCTCACATCATTCTGTATAGCTTTTGTTGGAATAGTTGGACTTGTTGGACTTATCATACCACACTTTTGTCGTATGCTATTTGGAGGGGATCATAGAATCGTCATTCCAGCGTCGATTGTCTTTGGCGGTTCATTGATGATGATTTCAGATCTGCTTACTACCATGATTATACCTGGATTGGAACTTCCTGTCGGAGCGATTACTATATTAATTGGCGCACCTGTGTTTGCATGTTTATTATTTAAAAGGGGGAAATTCTACAATGGATGAAATTCCACTTCTAGAAGTTCGTCATCTCGACAAATCATATGATAATAAATATCATGCTAACAGAGATGTGTCTTTTAAATTGCAATCCGGCCTTCTTGTCGGACTTATAGGTCCAAACGGATGTGGAAAAACTACATTGATGAGATGTATCAACAAGATACAACCGATTACCTCAGGAGACATTCTTATTGATGGGGAATCTATACTCCCGAAAACATCTGCCGAGGTCGCGAAACTTATCTCTAATGTTCCAGCAGAGATAACAGCATCGTTTGGCCTCACAGTTTTCGAAATTGTCATGCTTGGAAGATACCCATATTTACAAAATATTTGGTGGGAAACTGAAAAAGACGAAACCATAGTGACAGACGCACTAAAAAATTTCAACATTTATCATCTCAAAGATCGTACCATAGACATGCTATCTTCGGGAGAAAGACAAAGAGTAATGATTGCCAAAGCGTATGTTCAAAATTCTAAGCTAATGCTAGTGGACGAACCTACATCACATCTTGATATTAGGTACAAACTGAACATTATGGAGTGTCTAAAAGCGCTGGTTGAACAAAATATGACTATTCTCGTAGCAGAACACGACATCTCTATGATGGCTAGATACTGTGATTTATGCATTATAATGAAGAGTGGAGAGCTGATCGCAGTTGGCAATCCAAAAGAAGTTATAACCGAGAGTCTCATTAGGGATGTTTACGGCATAGACGCGTCTGTGAGTACAGACAAAGATGGGGAAATATTTGTCATTCCAAAAAAAGTTGTTGGTAACGGTGGTATATAAAAATGGTGGTGTATTAGGCGTTGCTTGAGGGCCCGATAACTTACCTTTTACTAGTATAATAACAATAATTGAAAAAGTAATAATCAAACAATTTTTAATACATTAACTGAATTTTTCAATGTCGCTGTTATCATGCAATAAATGTCAAGAGACGAAAATATGACGAAAATGTATTCATGTTTATTGACTGAAAGAACAATTCTGTTAGCTAAAAGTTTCAATTTACTACGCAATAATATGAGAAAACTGAATGGGAAATATCTATGAAATATGAACCTTCAATATTTGTCGCCCTGAAGGGTTTATTCTCATTTTTTACCATACTTCCGATTAATATTGAGAAAAAGCATATCGATGAAATGAATAAACGCTTTTGGCTTATACCGATTATAGGATTATATTATGGGATGTTTGCAGCGACAATATTCACACTTTGCTGTGAATACATCTCAAAAATAATTGCGGCAACATTAACACTGCTTCTTATAGGTGTTATGAATCGATTCTTACATTTTGATGGTGTTGTAGATTTTGGTGATGGCTTAATTGTTGCCGGAAAAAGGGAGGACCACATAAGAGCCTTAAAAGACACAGTTATCGGAGCAGGTGGAATGGCCACTGGATTGATGGTTACTCTCTTGGCATTTAGCGAATATGTGTTTTTATCCAGCATATCATTCTTGTTTTTCGGTATATCAACTGAGATTCTTATCAAAAATGCTCAAGTTTCTGCAGCTGCGATCGGAACACCAGGTGATGGCATGGCAGGAGACTCTGTCAAATTTACCACCAAAAAATCATTGGTACTCTCATCAATCGTTACAATAATACTACTAACATTTGTGTATTCTGTCGCTAAATTCATAGGAGTAGAATTTTTCAATGAATCTATTGAGAATGCATATCTCATAGGAATTGTCGTTGGATTTTTTGCTTCTATATGTTGGGGATTTTTTATGTCCTACATTGCAGAAAAAAATTTTGGTATAGTTAATGGTGATGTACTTGGAGCAGTTAATGAGACCGCCCGTGTAGTTGTATTATTTTGCATGATCGTAACGTTATCAGTAATGAGGCTGTAAAAATGCAAGCACTCGTAATGGCAGGAGGGAAAGGTACTCGAATGGGATTTTGCGGTGTCGAAAAGCCTATGATCGAGGTCGGTGGGATTTATACCATTGAAAGAGTTATTAATGCGTTAAAATCGGCAAAAAATATTAACAAAATCTTAGTGTCTGTTAGCCCTGAAACCCCTGATACAAAAAGATACATGCAAGAAATTGACATAGACACTGTAGACACGTCAGGTGATGATTATGTCGAGGATTTACACACTGCGTTCAAAATTCTCGACGGGGAATACATTCTCACATGTCCATCAGACATTCCATTACTCCGTCCGTTTACTGTAGATGCGTTCGTAGACTATTTTAACAATAATCCGAACGACTCTATGACTGCAATAATCGAAGAAACATCTGTAATAAACACAGGTATAACGCCATCATACGACTTTGAGCTTGATGGGGCAAAGTGGGTATTATCTGGAATGAATATAATGCATAGAGAAAAGACACTCTCTGACGAAACCCTTGATTGTAGTTATTTCATGACAGACTGTGTGGATTTAGCGATTAATATGAATACTCAATACGAAATAGGCATCGCCAGGTCGTATTTTATTTAGATATTAAATCGTCATATATCTCGTGCACTTTGTTGTATATCATAGAACAATCGATTTTTCCGGAACTTGAAGCAATGGCAGCAATACAGGCGGCTCCACATCCGACGCCTTCCTTGATATATCCTTGTTCATATGCTTGTAAACTATTGTGTGGACTTTTTGAGTAATCCATATTCACATAAACTAATGGAATATCATTAGTAATGCTATCATTGATGGCGCATATATCTGATTCTGTATCTTGGATCATCCATCTCGTTGTCCCGTGTATGACATTGCCTATAATTTTTGGTTCAATTTCTTTTGCTATAGCAATAACAGCGGACATCTGTGTTCCACCACCTGCTATCACCGGGATCGTTTCGGAAGCTCCAATTATTATCCCTGCATTGACTGCCTGCATTGGGTCCCCTACTAATTCTACCGCTTTAAGAGGTTCATGTATTAAATCACCGATCTTAATATTTGCAACATTGAATGCATCAGCCACCACTTTATTCTTCAATTTTTTGGGGTTCTTTGGAGAGCTACTACCCACAATATTATCTTTGATCACTCCCATTGCTAACATAACAGCTAATGCGGTAGTTGTTCCTCCAGCACAACTCTCTGAGACAACCAGAAATTTGTTATTTTTGGCAAGCGCTTTTCCCAAAATTTTGCCGTTTTCAAAAATTTTTTTAACATTGTTCACTGCTTTTCCGGTAATAATTTTTTCACCGTATGTGGCACCAACATCAAAAAAAGGCACATGTGGTACAATTTTACATCCACCGTTTATAATGAAACATGACATGTCGGACAACTGAAGTGCAGCCATTGCTAAAGTCGCAGGAGTTGGTATGCCTCCAGGATTGATTGGTACACCATTTATACAAATGGCCCTACCAATTGATAATAATTCAGCATCTGCTGGCCCTGTAAATAACGTCAATTCCGGTGTATCACCTGCGTTAGAGATCCCTGGAATCGTAGATGTAAGTGTATTTGCCACAGTACATGTAAATGTACCATGTTTTCCCCAGATCTTCGATAATAACTTTAGTGCATTTTTTTTGTTACCGTATATTCCGATCGACGAGGGGATCTTACTTAACATAGCCGCGTGGTATGTATGTCTGAGCTAAATTATAATTAGTTTGGTAACCTGTTTGACTAATCAATATATCGCATGCATTATAACTCCTGATCGCTTTTCTTTTTTGTTTAAATGAAGTGTATAAGATCACGAATCGAAAAAGCTATTGAGAGAGGTGATATCCATTGTAATATTAGATGTGAATATCACCCGTGTCATTTCAAAGGACAAAACTGCTCATTCTGTTACTGTCCATTTTATCCTTGTAATGACGTTGACCTTGGAAAATTTATTGTTTCCGGTAATGAACATGTGTGGGACTGCTCTCAATGTTTATTTGTTCATAGGAATGATGTTGTTGCATATTCTTTCAGTAAGTTCAAAGAGTTAGGAATAACAAAAGCGGAAGATAGGAGAATACACGACGTACTATCGGATGCAAAAAAAAGGTTCTTTCGTACAGGTAAAACGCTTGTTGTTTTAGATGCTACCCCCTACATTTGGAAGTCTATAACTGCAGTGGCGATGTGTAGGATCCTTGCGAGGAAAGGTTACCTCGTATCCCCATTCAAATCTCAAAACATGATTCTCAACTCAAGAGTGACAATGGATGGAGATGAGATATCTGCAATTCAATATTTACAAAGTAGGGCCTGTTGTCTTAAAAATATCACGTCAGATATTAATCCTATCCTTTTAAAACCGAATGATGACCATACATCACAAGTAATCGTTGAAGGTAAATCATTCGGTAATTATGATATTGAAAGTTATTACAACAACTTTATTCCCAGCCATGGAATGAAAGTTATCAAAAAAAGCATTGAACTTCTTAAGAAAAAATATGATTATATCATAGTGGATAGCGAAATTTTTTTGACAAAAATGGATGCCAACAAAAATGTCATCAACATGTGTATTGCAGAGATGATAGATGCAAACTGCATTATTACGGTTAATGCAGAATTTGGAGATCCCCTTGTGTATGTGACAAATATCATAAATCTCATCCCAGAAAAATACAGGAAAATGATAAAGGGTTTTATAATAAGCAATATAAGAGAAAAAATTGACAATATAAAACTGAATATCAAACTATTAGAAAGTGTGACTGGCATACCGATTATTGGTGTTGTGCCATATATCAAAAATAATTTTTTTAATGGAGACCCGGAATATTTCAAAAATATTGACACTCAAGGCACCGGTACATGGAAAATTGCTGTCATAAGACTTCCTAAAATGTCTAATTTTACTGATCTAGACCCTTTGATGCTTGAAGATGTGACAATAAAATACATCAAAGATGGGGGGGATCTTGATAATGCAGATGCCATCATCATACCAGATACTGAAAACACTCTAGCCGATTTAGACTGGATGAAGGAAATGGGTATATTCGAAATAATAAAGAAAAAGGCTGGGATTATACCTATAATTGGCATATGTGGTGGGTATCAGATGATGAGTACAAAACTTTACAATTTTGATGGTGTCGAAAATAGAGGTCCATCGGAATACGACGGCTTGGCATTATTTGATATGGAAGTTGCATTAAATGCTGAAAAAATAATAAAACGTGATTTTGGAAAGATAAGAATTGGATGTCATGGGGCCATTGAAGGATATGAATCTCACACAGCAAAAATACTAAAAAATAACGAGGCTTCACTGTTTTGCCTGCAGGCAATTACTGGCAAGCGTGACGAAGGTTCAGTAAAAGAATCATTAAAAATATTCGGCACTCATTTACATGGGATATTTGAGAAACCGTCATTTAGACAGTATTTTATATCCACCATAAACAAAAATGCAGATCTTAACGTGGCATCTAAGGATTTTAGTGATGTCGAAAATGACAATATTGATAAAATTGCAGATGAATTCGAAGGTGCCATTGACATAAATAAATTGATGAACATATTAAATGGAGAAGAGTGAAACACTATTCCTTAGAACTTGTTTGAAATATGATATTACGTTCTTCCCATACGACACATATAGGAGCGTCTGTAAGAATAAAAACACACTATTCGTCACGTTGAATTTAGATACGAATAATAAATTCTAGAAATTCTATTAGTTTAATTAAGAGTTTCAGTTAGACGATCTATCTTATCACACAACATACTGGATTGAATTCTTGGATAGAGATCCTTTATCAATATGACAAAACAACGAGACAGCATTTTCGAGGTATCTACTTATGAATTTAATGAATTGATTGCTGTGCAATAACTGCCTGGCCAACTGATATTCCTCCGTCTCCACATGGCACCTTATCATGCATAATGAATTTGAGACCACGTGCTTCTATAGCATCTTTGGCCATTTTGCATATTGGTGCATTGTACGAAACACCGCCTGTAAGACCAACGGTTTGAATACCTTTCTTCATAGCGTTATCACACGCTATATTTGCCATCTCATCTATCACACTCTTGGTCATGGTGTATGCAATATCAGCCTTACTAACATTAATAGGAATATCTTTAAACATCGATACTGTTTCGATAATTCCGCTTTTGGTTTTCAAATTGAATCCTTCTATGAATTTTCCTTTAGATAAAAATGGTTCAATCTTCATCGCCGGTTCCCCGTCATAAGTGCGCTGATTACATATCCCTAATGCTACAGCCATAGCATCCAAAAATCTTCCCATAGAGGATGTGAAGATACTGTTTGACATTATTTTTCTGTAGATATCGGCACTCCTTTCAGGAACCAATCCTGAATCTACACCATTTATTTCATCAATAGCAAATTTCAATCTCACTGGATCCATTACAGCTTTCTCTCCACCTATAAGCGGAAAATATTGGAGATGTGCAATTCTTTCATACCCTTCTAGATTGGCTATAAATACTTCTCCTCCCCAGGCATTTCCATCATCCCCGTATCCGGTGCCATCAACAGCTAGCACTGCTGATTCGGTCTCCCTGGTTTCTGTCAAGAGAGAAATAGCGTGTGCCCAATGATGTTGAATTTCTAACAAAGGTATGTGATATTTCTCAGACAATCTTTTTCCGTATTTCCTATTTGTATAACCAGGGTGCATATCCATTGATACTACTTGAGGGATACACCCAAGAAGGCTTATCAACGAATCAGTGGCTGTCTCCAGGTATTCTATGGCATTAAATGATTTTCCGTTACCGATATATTGTGTAGAATATAACCTTCCATTTGTTGAAACTGTACCAGATAAATTCTCCTGTGCCCCTATTCCTATCGCGCAAACATCCGAATTTGTCTTCAGATATGAAGGAATAAATCCTCTGGATTTCCTTATAAACAATGTTTTATTACCGAAAGCCCTTACGACTGAGTCGTCAGCCCGGTTTATAATCTTCTGATCGTGCAAAAGATAACAGTCAGCTTCTAATTTATCAAACACATCTTCGTCTCTGATAATCATTGGTTCGCCAGGAATGTTCGCTGAAGTCATTATCAGCGCATCATGTGATAAACAGTCAAAAAGCAGATGTTGCATTCCTGTATAAGGAAGGAAAACTCCCACATTACCCAATCCAGGTGCTATCTCTTCGGTTAATAGTTTATTATTTTTATTTGCTACTACGATTGGTCTGTTTGGAGATGTTAAAAGTTCTTTTTCTTTTTCAGTTAGTATGACGTATTTTTTTGCCACTTCTAAATCTCGAACCATTATCGCAAATGGCTTCTGAGGTCTATGGCAAATTTCACGAAGGTGTCTTACATTCTCTAAAGTGCAACATATGTGCATCCCGCCCCAACTTTTTGCTATACCGATTTTACCGGAATCTAACATTCTAGCGAATACCGGTATTGGATCCCCTGAAATTTCGATTCCTTCTCTATCAGTGAGGCGATATCTAGGACCACATTTTGGGCAACATATTGTCTGATGATGAAACCTCCTATTTTTTATCATTTGATATTCATTTTTGCAATCAACACACATTAAGAAATCTGACATTGCGGTTTTATCACGATCGTATGGTAAAGAAGAAAGTAAGGTAAAACGTGCACCACAATCTGTGCATGTGGTAAATGCATACCCTTTTCTTCGCCCTTTACTCCGCATCTCCAGAAGGCATTTATCACATACTGCTGTATCAGTTGGAATACTGACACTTTTACTCGTATTCTTCGAAGGAGTGATAAAAAAACCGGTGCAATCAGGTGCAGGTGAATCCTCAATCTTAAGATGTTCTACTTTTGCTAGCGGTGGAAGATTCTTCATAAGAGCGTTCTTGAGTGCCAATGCATCATCTACATCTATTATAACCATAGAACCATCATTCCAAACTCTTCCATTAAGTCCAAGAGATGTGGCAATTTTTTGCACAGTAGGCCTAAATCCAACGCCTTGTACAGTACCTTCGATGGTTATACGCATGATTTACCACGTGCCTGAATTTTTATAGTGTTTGTAAAAAGTTTCCATTTCAAAATTTTTTATTGAGATTAATTTTAATATCTAACAACTTTTTGTAAATCTATACATATTTGATTTATCCGATTATACCAATAACCAACTGCATTATATTCACAGAATATCGTTACGCACTTCATCTACTAAAAATAACATTTTCCATAACTTTACTTTTAACTCTCTTAAATACATATGTGATACAAAATTTAGTTTCTTCAATTAAATAATCGTAACAGATTAAAAATATAACACGATAACATGCGCGTCGTAATGTTTGAAATACGTGATGGTTTACTGTATACTAAAGAACATGTGTGGATATTGGTAGATGGAAAAAATGCAAAATTTGGAGTAACTGATTACGCGCAGCATGAAACAGGGGAAATTGTATATGTCGAAACTCCAACACTTGACACATATGTCAAGAAAGACGAAGAAATCGGTGCAGTGGAGAGTATAAAATCCGTTGAGCCAATATATGCTCCTGTTACTGGTACAATTATTGAAGTAAACGACGTTTTGAAAGACACTCCGAATGTAATAAATCAGGAACCTTTCGACGGAGGGTGGATAGCAGTTATAGAGATGGACAATCTATCAGAAATCAATGATCTTGAAAACTCCGAGGAGTACAAGAAAAGGATTAATTCAAGCATCACCTCTCCCTAGTGTTCTATAGGGTATATCTGACCCCATATTCCTTAGAATTGATAACTTATATTCTACCAGTGGAATACACCCAGCATCACATATCAACGTCGCATTTGTACCACTAATACAATCACCTACACATAATTCGAATCCATTGAAACAATAGTCTACTTTGAGTTTCCGATCATTAACAGTCTTTTTAGCGATAACCCCGAATACTCCGATGTGGGTCCCTTCCGGGATGTTTTCGATGTTTTTTATGTCTGCAATAATTAACGTGCCTTTCGGTCCTGATGCAAGTTTGGAAAATAACTGGGTCTCGGTACGTGGATGCGGTGCTTCACTTATACCTTTCATGGAACAAATCGATTTGTTTATCACAAAAATGGATGGTAGTATCATACCTGACGAATATACAGCAGGAAGATCACTAAAAAATGTTTCAGGTACTCCTGTATAAATCAATTCCCCTTTTCTGAGAACATTTATTTCGTCAGCCCATGCATATGCCAAATTTACATCATGTGTTGACATGACAATTGTGGTTCCATTGTAGTGTAAATATTCAATGATCTCCATTACTTCCAATGACATCTGTGGATCAAGTCCCGCAGTAGGCTCATCCATTATGAGCACTTTTGGTCTCATAGCTATTGCTCCAGCAATGATAAGCCTCTTTTTCTGACCATATGAAAGTTGAAGTGTACTCTTCTCTCTGATTTCAGTAAGTCCGGTTTGAAATAGTGCGTCCTCGACTCTTTCTGCAATTAGATCTTTGCTCATGCCGATGTTTCTCAAACTGTATGCTATGTCATCTTCCACAGTTTGTCCGAATATTTGCTCATCCGGGTTTTGGAATACTATATAAATTTTTGATCTCGCAAATTTTAGATCCTTTCTTCTGTACTTGAGAGTGACACCGTCAATTTTAACAGATCCGATATCTGGTTTGATGACTCCATTCAATTGAAAAAATAAAGTGGACTTTCCAGCACCATTGGAGCCTAAAATAACAGTTTTTACACCGTTCTTGATATTGATGGTAATGTTGTTCAGAGATTTAGTATATGAATATTTATACGAAAATGAAAGATTTTTTGTGCTTATGTTCACTAAATCACTTCCGGACATTTTCCAAACTGCGACAGAGATTTGATTCTTGAATCGATTTTATCCGCTATACATTCATCACAGTACAATGTCACGTTGTTTCCGTTAAGTGCTTCTATTATACAGTGCTCAACAGCGTTAAAATTATAGTCAACTGGAAGGCCACTATCCATAAACAAACGGCGAGTATTGAAACCGTAAATGCCTATGCGCTCATCTATCTTTCCGATGTCTGGAACCGATTTAGAAGTACGAATAAGTCTAATCTTCCCAACTTTTGCGTCAGATGGAAGTATTTTACAGATAACCTGACTGTCAGTTCTTGGATATGGTGTTTCTGATTCCCCGCGCATACTGCAGATGTATGAATTCACTGAAAATGAATGAGGGATAGCAAGTTCAGCTGATATTACACTCTTTTTATCGGAAAAAAATGCTCCTGGTTCTCCTGAATAAATCATTTTGCCGTTCTTGAGAACATATATCTCATCAGCCCATGCGTATGCCAAATCTACATCATGTGTAGATATTATAACAGATGTGCCAGTTATCGAGATCTGATCGATCGCCTCCATGACTTCGCATGATGTTTGTGGGTCTAAACCTGCTGTAGGTTCATCTAATATCAACACCTTTGGATTTACGGCAAAGGCACCAGCGAGAGCAACTCTTTTTCTTTGTCCTTTGGATATCTGCGACACTGGCTTTTTTCTATATCCAGCCATTCCGACTTTAAATAGAGCATCATCAATAGATTTGTCAATAATTTCTCTATGTACTCCCGTATTAAACAATCCGAATGCGATGTCTTCTTCTACAGTTACTGAAAAAATCTGTTCATCAGGATTTTGTACCGCAACACAAACTTCATTACGTAATGCATATAATGAGTTTTGAGAGTAATCTATTGGTTTCCCATTGTATTTTACGACACCTTTTTTAGGTTTGAGCACCCCATTTAGTTGATAAAAAAGTGTAGATTTTCCAGCACCGTTAGCACCGAGAACTACTGCTCTTACCCCTTTGTGAATTGCAATGTTTATATTATCTAATGATGGTCTGGACTGTCTAGAATTATACGAAAATTCAAGATTTTCGGTCTCAAAAAGAGGGACTGCCATATTTTCTCCCAAAGATATTGGTATTAAATGAACCCACATATCTTAGCCATATTAATTGTGTTAGACGTATAGCATCCAAGCACAAAGATTGCTGCAAAAATTATAACTGATGCAAGTATCCACTTGACACTCATTTTTGCTGGCATATTGTATACTGGGAACACCCCACGATAATTCCTACATTCAAGAACAATTTGTGCCTTACTGGCCATATCAAATGATGTGATAAACATACCCACAGCTATCGTTGCTGTTGTCCTCATCGTATTCATGAATCCATTAAAGCCCATTCTACACTGTGCTGCATTCCACATTATCTCCATCCTTTCCAAAAAAAGAAAAGCGTATCTGTAAATGAGAGTGATCAACTCTGTTACCTCGTTAGGCACATGTATTTGGTTTAATCCCTGAGATAGATGAGGAACGGGGGTAGAAGTTGCAAAAGATATCATAACTGTCATTCCTGCAATTGAACGCAAAAAAACAAGCCATGCTTTGTTAAAACTAATTTCTGTCACACATATGTGAAGCCATAATATATGGTCATCCCAAATAACGCAACTTTCGTCATTACCAGTGATCAGTACCATGATCACTCCAATTACGATAATGAGGATGGCCCCAAGTAATGCCAGCAATATAAATTTTGGTATCTTACACACTGTAGAATAAAAAAGCATGACGATGCCTATTGCAAATGTCACAATAGGCACAAAAAGGGAATCAGTACAAATGTTAACAATCAAAATGGTAATGGTAAATAGGAGTTTTCCCAATGGCGACCATGATACCATCCTTGAGCCGTACACCAGCGTGTCCATCTGCTGCTGTTCTGACACTTGTAAAACTTCCCTTTAAACACAGATAAGGATGCAATAATTACTGTTTCATTTTTTGCCCTTTGTTACACGACCTATAAAATATCCAATTATTATAGCACCTATAGCTGCCTGGAAAGCAAATAAAAGACTCTCTGTTTCAGTTGGAAGTTTATAATCACCCCAAATTCCTTTCGTCAGTTGACCGCCATCTGATCTCTTATTGGCTATATCCCTACCGCCGTCATCTGCTCCATTAAAATCTTTTCCATTGGCGTTCCCCCACGCAAGTGTACCGATGACTGTCATAGCGATAATGGCGAAACCCACAACATAAATAATTTTGTTATTCATGCAACACCTCTTTCATTGTCATTCTGTCTTTTTTGCCAATGCTCCCGGCAATATCAAAAATTTCTGGCTTATTGCTCATAAGGAATACAGCAAACATAAAGAATAGAATTCCTTCTATGATTGAAATTGGAACTTGTGTTAACGAGTAATTAGTCATAAATTCTACAAGTGCATCAATGTTTCGTCCGTAGTTAAGTGTCATTTGGATGGAAGTAACAACATATGCAAACAAATCAGCGGTCAATGTCGCAAAAAACAAACATATCGGGATTTTGTTTGTAAATCTTTTTACTAGTATCCAGACACCGATACCCAATGTTGGGCCAGCGATTCCCACAGAGAAAACGTTGGCGCCGAGTGTGTCAAGGCCTCCATGAGCCAGTAATAAAGCTTGAAATGTGAGTACTATCAAAGACAGAAAAGACGTAACACAGATTCCATAAAGGACTGCTGCAAATCCAGTTCCTGTCGGATGTGAACTCGATCCTGTTACTGATGGAAGTTTGAGCGATGAAAGGAGGAATATAAAAGCGCCAGAAAGGGCAATAATTATCTTATGATCAGGGTGTTCTCTGATAAGATTAATAATTTTCTTGGCACCGAGTATGATAAAAGGGGTGGCGATTGCAAACCATGTCACACACCACCATAGATCGAGGTAACCTGCCATAATGTGCATTTTTTCACCTGTTTAAACAGTCTCGTTTAACAGTATCAAATAGACTGTTAGGGTCCTTATCCAATATTTATTTATATAAATTTTTTGGTTATTATTCAATTGTTTGCTATATAATGTGAATTTCTTAACATGAAATTAAAAAATCGTGTTACTAAATTAATCTTTCGTGGTCATTCTGTTCATTTATCATTTTATCATCAATGATTTGTTAACGAAAATTTTTCAATTTAGAATTGTACGCATCTGGAAAGTTTTCTCTGTAAAGCTGTAGATTGAATAGCTGTATTCTGTGATACAGCTTTGGGTATGACATAAAAGGTTCTTTTATGCTTGCCAAAGTTTCGGGGATCTCTGTATGTCCACCTTGATTTTGTGATTTCTTTTCTCCTCTTTAAGAAAATTGGGCAAATTTGTTTTCCTCTTGTCTTTGCCTAT
>JAKSHX010000159.1 GCA_024399155.1 archaeon
TGAACAAAGGCTCTCTTAGTATACATTAAATCGAATTTATGATCAAGTCTGGAGAAGACTTCAGCAATAGCAGTAGAGTTAGAAATCATGCAAACAGCTCTCATGACTTTAGCAAGATCTCCACCAGGAACAACAGTAGGAGGTTGATAGTTAATACCGCATTTGAATCCAGTTGGGCACCAGTCAACGAATTGAATAGTTCTCTTAGTCTTAATAGTGGCAACAGAAGCATTAACATCCTTTGGAACAACATCTCCTCTGTACATCATACAGCAAGCCATGTATTTACCATGTCTTGGATCACATTTAGCCATCATTGAAGCAGGTTCGAAGGCACTGTTAGTAATTTCAGCAACTGATAATTGTTCATGATAAGCTTTTTCAGCAGAAATAATTGGAGCATAAGAGGAAAGCATAAAGTGAATACGTGGATAAGGGACTAAGTTAGTCTGGAATTCAGTCATATCGACATTTAAGGCACCATCGAATCTTAAAGAAGCAGTCAAAGAGGAAATGACTTGAGCAATAAGTCTGTTAAGATTAGTATAAGTTGGTCTCTCAATGTCGAGTTGTCTTCTGCAAATATCATAAATGGCTTCATTATCAAGCATAGCAGCAACGTCGGTATGTTCTAATAAAGAGTGAGTGGAAAGAATTGAGTTATAAGGTTCAACAACAGCATTGGAAATTTGAGGAGAAGGATATACAGTGAATCCTAATTTTGATTTTTTACCATAATCGACTGAAAGTCTTTCAAGTAATAAACTACCAAGACCAGAACCAGTACCACCACCAACGGCATTGAATACTAAGAATCCTTGAAGACCAGTGCAGTTGTCAGCTAATTTTCTGATTCTGTCAAGAGCAAGATCAATGATTTCTTTACCAATGGTGCAATATCCTCTAGCATAGTTGTTGGCAGCATCTTCTTTACCAGAAATTAATTGTTCTGGATGGAATAATTGTCTATAAGTACCAGTTCTAACTTCATCAACAACTGTTGGTTCTAAATCAAGGAATACACTTCTTGGGACATGTTTACCAGCTCCAGTTTCGGAGAAGAAAGTATTGAAGGCATCATCTCCTCCTCCAATTGTTTTATCAGAAGGCATTTGTCCATCAGGTTGGATACCATGTTCTAAGCAGAATAATTCCCAGCAGGCATTACCAACTT
>JAKSHX010000160.1 GCA_024399155.1 archaeon
CTAAGGCAGCAAGATCTTCTCTGGCTTCTTGGAATTCTCCTTCTTCCATACCTTCTCCGACGAACCAATGTACGAAAGCTCTCTTAGTATACATTAAATCGAATTTGTGATCAAGTCTTGAGAAGACTTCTGCAATAGCAGTAGAGTTGGAAATCATGCAAACAGCTCTCATAACTTTAGCAAGGTCTCCACCAGGAACAACAGTGGGTGGTTGATAGTTGATACCGCATTTGAAACCAGTTGGGCACCAGTCAACGAATTGGATAGTTCTTTTAGTTTTAATAGTAGCAACAGAGGCATTGACATCTTTTGGTACAACATCTCCTCTGTACATCATGCAGCAAGCCATGTATTTACCATGTCTTGGATCACATTTAGCCATCATTGAAGCAGGTTCGAAGGCACTGTTAGTAATTTCAGCAACAGATAATTGTTCATGATAAGCTTTTTCAGCAGAAATAATTGGAGCATAGGATGAAAGCATGAAGTGAATACGTGGATAGGGGACTAAGTTAGTTTGGAATTCAGTCATATCTACATTTAAGGCACCATCGAATCTTAAAGAAGCAGTTAAAGATGAGATAACTTGAGCAATTAATCTGTTAAGATTAGTATAAGTTGGTCTTTCAATGTCGAGTTGTCTTCTGCAAATGTCATAGATGGCTTCGTTATCAAGCATAGCAGCAACATCAGTATGTTCTAAAAGAGAGTGAGTTGAAAGAATTGAGTTATAGGGTTCGACAACAGCATTGGAAATTTGAGGAGAGGGATATACAGTGAATCCTAATTTTGATTTTTTACCATAATCGACAGAAAGTCTTTCTAATAATAAACTTCCGAGACCAGAACCAGTACCACCACCAACAGCATTGAAAACTAAGAATCCTTGAAGACCAGTGCAGTTGTCAGCTAATTTTCTGATTCTGTCAAGAGCAAGATCAATGATTTCTTTACCAATGGTGCAGTATCCTCTGGCATAGTTGTTGGCAGCATCTTCTTTACCAGAAATTAATTGTTCTGGATGGAATAATTGTCTATAAGTACCAGTTCTGACTTCATCAACAACAGTGGGTTCTAAATCTAAGAAGACACTTCTTGGAACATGTTTACCAGCACCAGTTTCTGAGAAGAAAGTATTGAAAGCATCATCTCCTCCTCCAATGGTTTTGT
>JAKSHX010000161.1 GCA_024399155.1 archaeon
AAGATTAGTATGTTAAAATCAAGTTAAAGTAACATAGTTCGTCTCCGAGGGATATATGTCCCATCAGTTATTCCTCTTTTGTTGAGACTCATTTCAATCAGGCTGCAAAGGTACGAAAAATTTTTCATTTGACCAAGCGAAACGAGAAATATATTGAAGTTACGTTCATAAACAAAGGACATATTTGCAGGAATTTTTCCGGTTCTATAACATTTCGTGTGGTAACTTTGTATGCAAACTTAAAAGCTCTGAAAAATCGTGCAGCGAAAGCAGAAACGAAGCTTGCTTCGGTTATGCTGTGTGTAGCCGATTTTATTAAAAGAGCGACATAAATCAGCCCAGGGTGTAAACCCTGGGTGACAAGGTATTACCAAAAAGAACTATATAAGACAATTATTCCGATGAAACTCAAGATACTTTTGGTGATGTTCTTCGACTTTTGTTAATTGCATGTTATGTGATATTGCTAATGACTTTAGGTCATCTTTTGGCAAGGCATTCGAGCATATTATTTTCCCTTTTTTGTCAAAAGAGATATATCCCTTATCAAATAATTTGTCGAGATTAGGAGTCAGGAGCAGACCATTATACACGTCTAATCTTTGTTCATTGTCGCTTTTGCGCCAAGGTTGAATATGTGATGCCATCAATAATGAAATGGTTCTGCATTGTGTCACGGAACAACCTTGCCAATATTCAATCAGTTTATTCCTGAAGTAACCCTGTCCTATCCTGGATTTTACTATTGATTCACGTTCTGTCTCGGAAATCGAAGAGTCTTTTTGTATTTTCGATTCTTCTGCCAATACTGAGTCCTCTAATTTTTTCCGATAATCTGATTGAACGTAATCCAGAAATCTCTTGAGTCCTGATGCTATATCCGTAATTCCTTTGTTTGTATTATATTTGTCTCTTTGTTTAATTGTTTTGTGCAATCCTTCGATTATTAGTGATATATCATCTCGTGTTAATGTCTTATCTAATCTGTAATAGTGAGATACATACCGCAATCTTGAAATATAGTCTTGGTATGTTTTCCTGCTTTTGAACAATGATTTATCAATCATATAAGCGTAAAAATCAGCTTGTTCGTTTATGAAATACTGTTCTAATGTAATCGGTAACTTTGAACCCGCAATTTTCGGTAAATAAAAACCGACAAAAA
>JAKSHX010000162.1 GCA_024399155.1 archaeon
AGCGCACCACGTTCGGGACGTGGGGGTCGGGCGTTCGAGTCGCCTCTTCTCGACACAAAAGGGAGCCCATCAGGGTTCCCTTTTTTCGTCGAGAAGGCTCAACGATCGTCCTTCTTCTTGATGGACTTGACGAATTTGTAGATAAGTGCTACAAGGGCACTGAGGAATGTCATCCCATCCTCATGGGTAAATTTACTTTCTGTCATAGTGTTTAGTGTTTGGTTTTTAGTTTTTCGTGTTTCAAACAAAAAATGCAATTTTTCTTGCATATGTCAAAAATTCTTTGTAATTTTGCAGTCGAAAATGCAAAACTAAGAATATATGAAGAAAGAAGTTCTTGAACATCCAGTATCTGAGCCTATTGGCGGAAATGCTCCGGAGTATTTATCCGGTGAGGAGTTAATGACTCGTCTTGAACCACGTATCCGAGCTCTCTTTAGATGAAAAAAGTCATTTATTCTCGGTTAGTCGAGATTTTTCTGCTTGATAGCATCACTCAACTAGTAGAAAGAGGCTATTTCAGTGAAGAAGAATATGCCGTGATTTATATTAGAGAATTAATCACCTATTTTTCTTTAAATCTAAATAATCTCGTTTCCTACGAGGCTCCGTCATATTTCAATCGTTATGGCGATCATCTTCAATACGCCATGTTCAACAAAAGTGCTCGTACTACATGGTATGCATTCTTTGAGGAAACAGATACGGAATTCCATATTAAATACTTAGGCAACAACCATCTCATTGGTCAATACCTGAATCAATAACCCCAAAGCGCTTCGGCGCTTTTTTTGTGGGTCTCCTTCCTCTTTCCTCTTCACTTCCCCCTTTTTCGGCTGCTCGCAGCCCCCGATGAGGCATGGTGTCCCCCGATAAACGGGGGAAACGGTATCTAGCGAAAAGGGGCTCTTGTAAGGCGGCGTCCGAAATATACGACACATGGTGTTTCCGCTTAACGGAAAAACCGTATCTAGGGAAAAGCGATATCTAACATATAACAACAAAAAAAGTCCCGCTCACCATCGTGAACGGGACTTTTTGCGACATACACAAATTTTTTTCCAAAATGATAAAAAAACACAACCAATCCTCACGGAAGGGTTGTGTTTTAAACAATAGGGCAATTAATCACGCTCTGAATCAACATAAATCCGGCAC
>JAKSHX010000163.1 GCA_024399155.1 archaeon
TCAGAAACCTAGGAGTACCAACAGTAACAGACAGATTCATACAGCAAGCCATAGCACAGGTATTAACACCAATCTATGAGGTACAGTTTCATGACCATAGTTATGGATTCAGACCTAACAGATGTGCGCAGCAAGCAATTCTGACAGCACTCGATATGATGAATGATGGTAATGATTGGATTGTAGATATTGACTTGGAAAAGTTCTTTGACACAGTAAATCATGACAAGCTTATGACTATAATAGGTAGAACTATAAAGGATGGAGATGTTATCTCCATTGTTAGAAAGTACCTAGTTAGTGGAATCATGATTGATGATGAATATGAGGATTCTATAGTGGGAACACCACAAGGTGGAAATCTCTCGCCACTATTGGCGAACATCATGCTAAATGAACTTGATAAGGAAATGGAAAAGCGAGGGCTAAACTTTGTACGATACGCAGATGACTGTATTATTATGGTCGGAAGCGAAATGTCTGCTAACAGAGTCATGAGAAATATTTCACGATTCATTGAAGAGAAACTAGGTCTTAAGGTCAACATGACCAAGAGCAAAGTAGACAGACCAAGCGGATTAAAATACCTTGGATTTGGATTTTACTTTGATTCAAGGGCACATCAGTTTAAGGCAAAACCACATGCAAAATCAGTAGCGAAGTTTAAGAAGAGAATGAAAGAACTCACTTGCCGTAGCTGGGGCGTTAGTAACAGCTATAAAGTAGAGAAACTCAATCAACTCATCAGAGGGTGGATAAACTACTTCAAGATAGGTAGTATGAAAACTCTTTGCGCTGAACTTGATAGAAATATCAGATATAGACTTCGCATGTGCATCTGGAAACATTGGAAGACACCACAAAATCGTGCGGAAAATCTGGTAAAACTCGGAATGAACAAAGAAGATGCATACTCAATAGCATACACAGGAGCGAGAATAGCACATGTATGTAGTGGGGCATTGAATTATGTTATTACCAACAAAAGACTAGCCTCATTTGGACTAGTCTCAATGTTAGATTACTACACCGAAAGGTATGTAACTTGTTAAGTTGATTGAACCGCCGTGTACGGAACCGTACGCACGGTGGTGTGAGAGGTCGAAATTTCTCTTTATAGAGAAATTTCTCCTACTCGATT
>JAKSHX010000164.1 GCA_024399155.1 archaeon
TCGTAAAAAACATATAAAGTATTACGTTTCTGATGATTGCTGAACACAAGGTTGAATTCAACGAGTTTATCTAACGCTCGATTGATGGCTGTGTTGGAAAGCCCAGTTTCTTTTGCAATCGACTTACTAGTATGTATAGGCATCTTGAAAAAGCACTCAAAAACCTGCTTTGCAATTTTCGAGGAGCACTTTTCATCTATCACCTGAATACTGCGTGTGTACAACTTTTCAATCTTGACTATGTTCTCGCTATACTTGATACTTTGCTTATTGACAATGTCCAGAAAGAACTTCACCCATTCGTTCCAGGCGCCATTACTACGAATATCGTTTAGCAACTTGTAGTATCTATACTTTTCTTTTTCAATAGCTTCGCTCAAGAACAGGTACAGTCTATCAATTTCGTGGGTGAAAAACAGGTACAAGACTATAATCATTCTGCCAATACGTCCGTTGCCATCTTCAAAAGGATGGATTGTCTCGAATTGAGCGTGGATTAACGCAGCATTTACGAGGTTCCGCTGTGTTGGAGAAGAATTGTTCATGTAACTGATGAGATTGTCCATCAGTTTCTTGACATTTGATGGTGCAGGAGGCGTGAACGAAACATCCTTTGTGGCTTCGTCCTTGATATAATTTTGCTTTACTCGATACCTACCAGTGTTTTCCGAGGTTTTGTGCACGTTGCCACTAAGTAAAATCCGGTGCATTTCCAAAAGCATTTCTTCACTGAATCGTCCATCACGAATCAAATAAGAGAGACCGCTATTCAAGGCATTAGTGTAATTGTCTAAATCCTTGTTACTTGTGCTCGTTTCATTTGTCGCCTTGTTTTCTAGGGATTCTTCAAGACTCGTGCAAGTTCCTTCCATGCTAGTTGAATGAAAATTTTCCTTCCAGAGCATGGATCGAGTGCAAGATTCTTCGGCGATAGACCTTTTCAATGCAGTTAGGTAAATGCCCATATGGGACGTGGCGTCAATAAGTTCGTCAAAATATTCACGCTTATCTAGCTTTTGTAGTGCAGATTCGATAAACTCAGCTTTAAAAGGTTCTTTCATAATAAATACAAAAATACATAAAAATGTATTTTAAGAAAAGTGTACAAGTGTTCAGAAATTCACATAAAAAAG
>JAKSHX010000165.1 GCA_024399155.1 archaeon
TGAAGCCAACTTTCTTGAATTGCTGAGGTGCAGCGTAATTTATCAAAAAGAAACTCCAAAAACACCAAAAAGTTTATTTGCAGCTTATCTTTATTTTTTTAACAAAACGGTGAATTTATAGAACTCCCCTTAATAACAGTATGAAAAAAGCACTTTTATTATTCATCTTAACAATCTTACAGACAACCAATGCAATAGCCCAAAATAATTCTGTCAAGCACTCACTCGGTGGGACAATCGGCACTCCGGGCATTCATCTTGGCTTATCCTACAAGGCTGATTTCCAGAACAATTTTGTCATCATACTCGATGCTTCAGTCGGAACATGCGAATTTCATTATACCACCATTCATGAAACGATGCCACGTCCTGAAAATGACTACAACAGTTTTTGGTGGACAATATCGCTGTTTTCAACGACTCTGACACCTATTTTTACCTATAACAAATCATTTGCAAAACAGTTAGAATGGTACATAGGAGGAGGCCCAAAACTGGGCATTTGCGGCATTCGTCATGATGGACGCGAAATGCAAATTGGAGGTCTATTATGTGTAGGGGTTGAATGGCACTCAGCTAACAAACCTATTGATGTTGCTTTTGACATTCGACCTTCTGCCTCTGCTTATCTTGATACAGAGAATAAATATTCTCCATGCGGACTTTTCGATTTTCCCGTCACTGTATCTATCCGAAAAAGGTTCTGATGCCCCTCATCTCTTCCTTGGAAATTTGAACTAAGGTTGAACCATCACTTTTAGCTTATGTATCTCATCCTCAGACGTATTCAAACTCAGTCTATAAACGACTCTCCTGCCACGTTTCAGTTCCAAACTCTCCTGCGGATTTGCTATTACGACAATCACCGGCATTTGCCATGCCATACGTCATAAAGCTTATAGATGTCATCAACTGTCTGGTTCGGCTTCTGGTTATCAGGCGACAAGTTCACAACAAAAGTCAACGCAAAATCTCCCGCAGGCTTTTCTACTCATATCCGCTTAAATTTGCCAAGGCAATAATCAAGCGTCTTTGCCGTATCAGAATGCAGCAACGAATTCCTGAAACTATTATTGCAGGTGAGTTCTATAAATTCATTTTGAGTGCTTTTGAAGTTTGTTTTGAGCAGATT
>JAKSHX010000166.1 GCA_024399155.1 archaeon
GTTTCTTCATCTCTTAGAATCGGAATGCAATCTAATCCCAATAATTTTTAATTTCCCGCCCGTATAACACTCTTAACACATTCCATTTCCTCATCAGTAAGCACTGCAGGTTCATCACACCAAAGGCACACAACCTTTCCGCACACCTGCATTTTTCCACAGGCAGCAACCTCATCAGAAGGAATATTTTTTGCACCCGCCAATGCCTTTTCAATAGTAAAATCCTGATTACAAGGAAGCCCATCATGGCGCCCAAGAACATAATACCAGCCATTGTGAGTATTCAAAACAGAATGACCGTGCGCCCCAATCGCCTTAGCTGTAGCAAGTTCATAGCCAGGCCATCCTTTTGACCAGTAAGCACAGATAATCTTTGAATTAAGAGTTTCATTTTCTCCAGCATCACCATAATACATGCCGTCATTAAACATAACAGGAACAAGCCCTGCCTTCAGAACCTTATCAGCCTGAGCATTTACATAATTTACAAAATCACCATACCCATAGTTTTCCGGATTCTGCAGACTCTTAAATCCATTGTGAAGCACATCGTTAGCATATTCATCACAACCCAAGTGGAAATACTTGCTGCCCATTTTGGCAAACCATTTAATATATTTTTCCAAAAGAATTTCCAGAAAGTTCACAGCCTGCTTATTAGATAAATCAATTGTAGTTTTTGAATTTTCATAGCGGACGTTTTTTATGCCAAGCTCTTCCATTGCTGTAAGCAGAGCCGACATATGTCCCGGAGTATTAAAAAGCGGAATAATCTGAATATTTTTTGCAGAACAGAATCTGAACAACTCTTCCATTTCTTTCTGAGTTAGTTCATTTGTTCCGCAGTCTCGATAAACCTTGTTTCCTTTAGCAATCGCAGACTTCACCTGATTGGATTCATAAACAGTTCCATCTGCCAATACACTCATATCATCAAGGAAGAATCTAAAACCTTCATTCCCAAAAGCAAGAATAAGAGTATCAAGCCCAGTTTCTGCCATAGTCCCAGCAAAAACCAAAATCTGTTCAAGGGAAAAATACATTCTCCCACAATCTAATTGAAAAGCATTCATATTATGATTTTACACCGATGTGGGAGATATTAGAAGGTCTGTTCAACAAAC
>JAKSHX010000167.1 GCA_024399155.1 archaeon
CTTTCAATGTATGGAAGAAGATAGTTATTTATTAGTTCCATTCTTGCCTTTGGATTATAAACAAGTGAACAAGTCATCGAAATCACAACATTGATTTCTGGAATAACAGTCACCAATGACCCACCTACACCATTCATACAATATGAATCATATTTTCCTGTACTGTACTCTTTGCGTATAATCTTAATTAATGTATTCTTCTTATAAATCCACCAAAGGTATCCATAAGACTCTTCTCTTTCTTTTAACATTTCTGTTATATATTCTTCAGAAAGAATGCGCTGTCCATTATATACACCCTTATCTAATACCATAAGGCCTATCCTAGCAAAATCTTCGGCTGTAAGTGATAATCCCCATCCTGTTGTGTAATATCCGCTTGGATCTTTCACCCAACCTCTATTGTCTCTTGCCCTATAAAACTCTTCCTGCGATGCTCTATCATATACCCTCGCAATTGGAACCTCCGCGATTCCAAGAGGCTCAAACAAATACTTAGCTGCAAAATCCTTCACACTCATTCCAGTTGCTATGGTTAATACATTGGCCAATACCTGTATACCCAGCGTAGAGTAATGAAATCTTTCTCCTATCTGTTCTTTTCCACCTATCTGCTCCAGAACCTTTAATCCCCAGTTCTCACTTGTACATACTTTAGTCCATGGTTCACTCTTGTATTTATATGGAACTGTCATAGTGAGAAAATTCTCAATTGTAACTTCCCTTAACTGCTCTTGATTCCTCTTCAAGACATAGTCAGGAAAAAATGTAAGTACCTTCTGATGAACCCCTTCCAGAAAACCTTTATCAATTGCTATACCTACCAATATTGCTATGATACTTTTAACTACAGAAAAAGTATGAACTGATTCTGATGCTGTCGCACCATTAAAGTATTCATCTATAACTTTCTCTCCATTTTTGTAAGCTACTATTCCTAAGGTGTTTGAGTATTCCTTTCCTACTATTTGTCTTATTTTATCCAGCATTCTGATTCTCCCTTTCTTTATCTATGGGACGTCCAAAAAAAATGCTATCTTAATTTAAAATTTTATTCAATATATTTTTTGATTTTTTCAATAAAAAAATATACCTACATTTCTATAGGTATATTTCA
>JAKSHX010000168.1 GCA_024399155.1 archaeon
ATTATTTTATCGGTGAGCACGGTTGTAGAGTACGGTCGTCGATGAACAGATGCCCCAAAAATAGACACCTATCCAAAATTGGCTGAAAAATAGGCACGGATTGCTCCGTGCCTAAAATTTGTCAATTCGTATATTCTATTGTATTACACTTGCCCTTGCAGCAGCGCTGCAAATTCTTTTGCCCAATCTTTTTTCAGGAGAAAGATGCGGCGTATTTCGTGTGCATATTCATCGGTCATACCGGTATTGAGCCAGTTCAGCACTAACCCAAAGCAGACGCACTTATAATAGTCGATCACCGTTTTTTTATCCGCTTCACCGATATCCTCATTAGTAAGTGCCGTGTTGACATAATTGCTTACAAAGAATTCTGTGACCGCCATCAAATTTCTTTCAAAAACTTCCCGGTTAACGGAACGGTAGATATGCATGATCGCTCTTTTTCGATGGGAAGCAAATTCGATCAGTGCGTCAAAGCACTCGACAATAGTAGAAACCGACGGGTATTTTTCAAGAATCTGCTCAGCTTCTTCCTTAACGATTTCTTCTATAAGCGCCGGAATATCCTGATAGTGATAATAAAACGAATTGCGGTTGATTCCGCATTTTTCCACAATATCTTTTACGGTGATGTTAGAAAGAGGACGCTCTTCAAGCATGGAAATAAAGGTTTCTTTGATTGCCTTCTTCGTAAAATTCGCCAATTCTCACACCTCTTTCAATTGGATTTCCACAATATCGGAAAGACCGCAATGCAATGCAATACAGATTTTTGCGAGCGTTTCAAGAGTAACGGATTCGCCCTTGCCCATTTTTGTAATGACATTGGAGGAGAGCGAAGACGCCTTCTGAAGATCCTTTTTCATCATATGCTTATCGATAAGAAGTTTCCATAGTTTATCATAGCTAATGTGATAAGTGGTGTTCATAGTAGGACCTCCCCAATATTGATAAATGAATTATACCACAAAATCACTCAAAACTCAAGATCGTTCGTTTAAAAGTCATATTCAATCAATCATTTATACTTTTGAGAATTTGTAACTTTATTTTGAACTTTGCCTAAATCGGTTGCAATTGTCAAGTCAT
>JAKSHX010000017.1 GCA_024399155.1 archaeon
TTATCTTTTTTAACTGTTAAGTCTGATAATTATCGTATGTTATAACATTTAATTTGTATGCTCATATTTCAGATGACGTGCACCATTCAAGAATTTAGTCGACGAATGGTTAAAACTGAAATAGTATTAATATGACGGCATGTATTGCCTACTCAATTTATAATCCAGTTTAAAGGAATGATTCTGACATGAAAGCATTATACAACGATGGAAGCGTCAAGGAGTGCGCAGATGAGCTCAAGGTAATCAGACACACCGCTTCCCATGTCATGGCGCAAGCTGTTAAAAGACTTTTTCCGGACACCAAACTTGCAATAGGCCCCGCTATCGATGACGGATTCTATTATGATTTTGACAAGGAAGGCGGATTCAAACCTGAAGACCTTGAATCTATAGAAATTGAAATGAAGAATATCATTAAAGAAAACCTAAAACTCGAAACTTACACTCTTCATCGCACAGAAGCAATAAAATGCATGAGTGATAAAGGAGAAATTTACAAAGTAGAGTTGATTAGAGATCTTCCAGAAAATGCTACTATAAGTTTCTACAAACAGGGCGATTTTAGTGACCTTTGTGCAGGCCCTCACGCACTATATACTAAAGCTGTTAAAGCGTTCAAATTGACTTCTATAGCAGGTGCATATTGGCGTGGAAATGAGAAAAACAAAATGCTTACAAGAATTTACGGAACTGCATTTCAGAATAAGGAAGAATTAAATGAACATCTTAAAATACTTGAAGAAATAAAGAGAAGAGACCATCGCAAACTTGGAAAAGAGTTGGGCCTATTTATGTTGCTTGATGAAGCGCCCGGATTCCCGTTTTTCCTTCCGAAAGGGATGGTGCTTAAAAATATCCTAACGTCCTACTGGAGAGAAATCCATCAAAAAGAGGGGTATAAGGAGATTTCCACACCGCTTATCATGAGGAAAAGCCTGTGGGAACAATCTGGACATTGGGATCATTACAAAGATAATATGTATACAACTGTCATCGATGATGAGGATTTTTGTATAAAACCGATGAATTGTCCGGGGGCTGTGCTTGTATATAAGAACGAACCCAAATCATACAAAAATCTTCCTTTGAAACTGGCAGAAATTGGTACGGTTCACAGACATGAAAGGTCGGGAACACTTCATGGATTAATGAGGGTTAGATGCTTTACTCAAGACGATGCACACATATTTATGACATCTGAAGATGTGCAAAATGAAATTAAAGATGTTGTCAAACTGATAGATAGGATATATCGGCTATTTGGATTCAAATATCATGTAGAATTATCCACGAGACCGGAAAATAGCATGGGAAGCGATGAAGATTGGATTGCTGCCACTGCTGGATTGGAGAATGCGTTGAGGGATATGGGTCTGAAATACATTGTTAATGAAGGTGACGGCGCGTTCTACGGACCTAAAATCGATTTCCACCTCGAAGATTCACTTGGGAGGACATGGCAGTGTGGCACGGTTCAACTAGACTTTCAAATGCCACAAAGATTTGACGTTAATTATATAGGCGCTGACGGAAGCAAACATACACCGATTATGATCCATAGAGTCGCTTTTGGGTCGATGGAAAGATTCATAGGCATATTAATAGAACACTATGGGGGAAAATTTCCCACATGGCTTGCGCCGGTTCAGGTAAAAGTTCTTTCGGTTTCGGAAAAATCTCGAGAATATAGTAATGTAGTTATCAAAAAACTAAGGTCGTTCGACATTAGATGTGAAGCGGACGATAGGGATGAAAAAATCAGCTATAAAATTCGTGAGGCGCAACTTGAAAAAGTTCCTTATATGCTTATACTAGGAGAAAAAGAAAGCAGAACAACCAATGTTGTATCTGTTAGAAGCAGAGATAAGGGGGACATTGGCACCGTCAATATAGAAGAATTTATTCATAATTTGTTAGAAGAGATCGACACCAAAAAATAGGGCCTAAAAATAAAATTTGGCTCTTCTTACTTTATTTTGGTTTTAACATCCCACCGAGGTTCTGATTCTGTTAGGATGTTTAGCAGGCAAGCATGCTTTCATGGATGCTGGATATGTCTGATTTTGGTCGTTAATGGCTGATAAGATTATGTGATTATAGGAAGAGCGTCAAAAGGATATTTAACAGGAAAAATACGCACTGGATTTTTTAGAGGTGATATGCCTGATAATTCTCAGAGGGTTGATGTCGATGGGGTAAATTGCTCTATCATATACAGGACGTTCGATGAAGAAAACTGGAGCTGCCTTACACTTCGTAGTAAAGTTTGTGTCTTTCGATTTCTCAGCAAAACAAATTAATGTTGTCATTGTTTTTTGCGTGTAGATTTGCAATTAAAACATGAAAAGATTGAGTGTGCTGGTTTTTGATACGTTTCGATAAATCTTTAATAAGTTGTTTCAATTTTGCATTCATTCTTTATATTGTCTTTTCAACTGATTTTAGACAATTCATCACTTTAAAATGCGGTAATTAAGAATATTACTTTGTTATAAATAACAGCTAATTGTTAATTATCACTTAAAATTGCATGTGCGTTTTATAGTATATCGACATCCGTAGCAAAACTAGAATTCACCGAGTTATTAATCTCAAATTGAATGATTGACAAACAATCAGGCTGAATTAGACATATATACATATTTAGTAGGGCAAAAAGTCATCTTGGTACATCGCATATTCTTTAAATAAAACAGAATCATCTCGCGACTGATGATTAAAACCTATACCTGTCGTTTCATTTTTGAAGAAGATTTTGATTACAAAGATTTGGCACCTGTTTTTCCGGATATTTTCAAGTATGTTTTAAATGAGAACGGGCACTTTCAAAGCGATGAAGATTTAGAAACTCGTGAAATGTATATTGAATTGAATATGCAAGATATATTAGCAAATAGAAAGCCTGAGGGTTACAATAGAAGGGGGAGGTTTAGGATGATCTTTCCCATTGATAAAAAAGAGTTTTATATCAAAGGAAGCGCTAATAAACAAGCTGATATCAAACGTATCGGTGGCACAATAGACAATCTTCTGAGCACCACAAACATTTGCCATACACTTAAGTATGGTTATACTGTGGACTGTTTAAAAAATTCGAAAGGTGCGTTTACACTTATGGATAATAATTCTGAGGTTGTGTTCCCTACAACTTACGAATTTGGAAAGATTCTTCGCGCTAATATCAGGATTAGAAAGACTAAGAAGAATTCAGTGTTTGGCTACATGATGAATGATAAATTTCATCCTCTCACCCCCGCATCTGAAAGTAGCAAGAGCATTGAAAAATACATTGAAATAATCGACGATATTTCGTTTGGATTTTGTAAATTAGATCCTAAAAAAAAGGATTGATGGTGTCAATAGTTATTATCAAATAGCTGGGAGAGTCCCCTTTTTGCTTTTTGTTGCATTTGCTCAATTCCAGTACCGTGCCGACTATTGTTGATGTCTCTATGCTTCATATATGTCTTATATCAGGAATACAGCCAGAAGAATGGATTATAAATTTGAATTTAACTGGATATAGAAATAAAAGAATTTATTGAACAAGATCTTGCCAGCATTTTTTTATCTTGTTAGATTCGGTTGTTACAAACCTTTTTCTTTCATTACAATCTGTAGTTGCCTGGCTGATTTGCATATCGACGGACTGTGATGATGTTCCTCCATAAGATTTACGTTTTTCGACACATTTTTCTATAGATATTGCGCTGTATACATCCTCGCCAATTTGAGGAGAAAATTTAGAAAATTCTTTAATCGACAGATCCTCAAGTTTCTTGTTGTTTTCGATGCAGTATCTTACCAATTTTCCGACAATTTCATGAGCGTATCTAAACGGTAACCCATGCGTGACAAGATAATCTGCAAGGTCTGTAGCATTAATGAATCCTGATGAGGATCCAGTACGCATCGTCTCCGTATTAAATTTCATGGTAGAAATGATGGGTCGTATCATTTTCAAACAACCACTCACTGTATCTAATGATGCCATCATAGGTGCCTTATCCTCTTGCAAATCTCTATTGTAGGACAGCGGAAGACCTTTAGTCATCATTAACAAAGAAACTAGATTTCCGGTGACAGAACCAGTCTTACCTCTGATCAATTCTGCGATATCAGGATTTTTTTTCTGTGGCATTATCGATGACCCGGTTGTGTATTTATCATTCATTTCAATAAATCCGAATTCCTGTGATGACCAAAGTACTAGTTCTTCGGCCATATTGGACATGTGATTGGCAACCATAGCAGCACAGAATGCTAACTCTGCAACAAAGTCTCTATCGCTAACTGAATCCATGGAATTTGACGTCGGTTTTTCGAATCCTAAAGATTTTGCCGTCATATTTCTGTCAATGGGGTATACAGTACCTGCCAAAGCAGCGACCCCCAATGGACATTCGTTCATCCTCTTGAATGCGTCAAAAAAACGTAGAGCATCACGTCCAAATTTGAATACATATGCCAGCATATGTTGTGCCACAGTAACAGGCTGGGCATGTTGCATGTGTGTAAATCCTGGCATTATGGCACATGTGTTATTCTTGGCAATTGCGATAAGCGTGTCGATCAGTACATTAATTAAAGATATAATTTCAAGGACGCTGTCCCTCAGATACATTTTAAAGTCCGTTGCTACTTGATCGTTCCTGCTTCTTCCAGTATGTAATTTACCTCCAACAGGACCAATGAGTTCCGTAAGTGCGAATTCTACATTCGTATGAATATCTTCTAGTGACTCATTGAGGACAAACTTTCCGGATTTGATGTCGGCGTCTATCTTTTTCAAACCTTCAATAATTTTGTCTGCGTCTTCTTCATGTATTATTTTACACTTTTTCAACATTCGAACATGTGCCAATGACCCCATTACATCATAAAACAAAAGTTTTTTATCAACATCAAGTGAAGATGTGAATTTTAATGTAGACTTGTCTACATTCTTCTCAAATCTACCTGACCACAATGTCTGATTATTCATCGTCGTCACTTTTTATGAACTGTAGCAACGGTCTTATTAGGGAGCCCCCAACAATAAATAAATCCGACCGCTGATTTGTGGTCAAATCCATCGCCTTTGGCATATGTTGCGAGACCTTCATCATACAATGAATACAACGATTTACGCCCTACAACCATTACGTTTCCCTTGAAAAGTTTAACACGTACAGATCCTGTTACAAATTCTTGAGTCTTGTCAATAAAGGATTGTAATGATTCACGAAGCACACCGAACCAGAGACCATTGTATAAAATTTCGGAGAACTTTTGCTCGATGCTTCTCTTGTATTCCAAAACATCCTTCTGTAATGTCATAAACTCCAACGCTTTATGCGCTTTGAGGAGAACAGTTGCAGCTGGACATTCGTATGTTTCTCTACTCTTGATACCAATGAGACGGTCTTCAACATGGTCGATGCGCCCGACCCCATGTTTGCATGCGATTTTGTTTAAAGTCTCAACAATTTCAATTGACCCCAATCTTTTATCATTAATGGCGATGGGGATCCCTTTTTCAAAATCGATTGTCAAATATTCAGCCTCGTTTGTAGCATCTTTAGGATTTGTCGTCCATCCCCAAGCTTCCTCCGGAGGCTCCAGCCATGCATTTTCCAAAACACCGCATTCACAGCTTCTTCCCCAAAGATTTTCGTCTACAGAAAATGGATTTTCTTTTTTAACAAGAATCTCAATGCCGTTTTGTTTGGCATATTCAATTTCTTCTTCACGGGTCATAACCCACTCTCTCATAGGTCCGATGATTTTAAGCGATGGATCGAGAGATATTACACCGACATCAAAACGCACCTGGTCATTACCTTTCGCTGTGCATCCATGCGCTATATATTTTGCTCCATTCGCTTGTGCGAATTCTACGAGTGTCTTGACTATTAACGGTCTTGCGATCGCAGTACTTAAAGGATATGCATCCTGATACATTGCGTTAGCTTTGAGTGCTGGCCAAATATATTCTTCCACAAACTCTTTTCTTCTGTCAACAAAATCTGATTTGAAAGCTCCATTTCTAAGTGCACGAGCAACAATGTCGTCTTTATTATGAGACTGTCCAACATTAACTCCAATAGCGATAACATCGAGATCATATTTGTCTTGTAACCATTTGATGGCAACAGATGTATCCAATCCTCCAGAATAAGCCAATACCACTTTTTCTCTGTGTATTTTATCAGACATATTATCCTACGTGGAAATTCTACACATACATATAAGATATCGCTAACAATTTTATTCAGGTAAATATAGTATGGATGAAGTGTATCATTATAGACAAGTGGTCTACCTATACGCCTGGCACATGTGGCCGATGCATTTGTTTTATCTGAACATTTAATGTTATCGATTTGAAGTAACATTTAAAAGCTTAAAATACGACATCAAGTGTTTAATAATTGACAATATATTTATCTTAGATTGTTTGTACATCCCACCCGATTTATAATGAGGGAATCACAATGTACAAGGTAGGAATTATCGGGGGTACAGGATATACTGGCGGTGAGCTTGCACGTCTTCTTTGCACCCATCCAGATGTTGAAATTACATCCATGACCTCTCGTCAAAGTTCCGGGGAAAGTGTTAGTAGCGTACATTCGTTTCTTAATGGATATACGAACTTATGCTTCACTAAAACCGTAGATTATGATGTTGATCTTGCCTTTATCGCTACTCCGCATGGTGCAGCGATGAAAGAAATCCCTCAACTAATGGAAAGGGGAATAAAATGCATTGATCTATCAGGGGACTACCGCATGCATGATGTCCAAACGTATAGGAAATGGTACGGACATGATCACACTGATATTGATAATCTACGAAAGGCTGTTTATGGCCTTCCAGAGTTATTCCGTAATAATATCAGGGGTGCCAATCTGGTCGCTAATCCTGGCTGTTATGCGACTGCAGTAATTCTTGTATGTGCTCCATTGATGAAAGCGGACGTAGTTGAAATGGATATTGATATCGACGCAAAAAGTGGGACATCAGGTGCAGGAATTACTCCGTCAGCACGTACACATCACGCATTTTGTGGTGAATCGATAATACCATATGAGATTGGCACTCATCGCCATACACCAGAAATAGAGATGGTGTTGAAAGCATTCTCACATAATGATCCTAAAATAACGTTTGTACCTCACCTTCTGCCAATCATACGCGGTATACTGTCTACATGTTATATGAGACTCAAGAAAAATCTTACAAAAGAAGATATTCAATCAATTTATGAAGACCAATACGGAAAAGAAAAATTTATCCATATAACAAATGAGGCGTCAATACGTGCGGTTGTAGGGTCGAATCATGTTCAGATAAGCTTCAGAATCATCGATAAAAAAATTGTAGCATTTGGAGTAATAGATAACTTGGTAAAAGGGGCATCTGGACAAGCGATTCAGAATATGAATTTGATGCTTGGACTCAATGAATCATCCGGACTTGATTTACCCGGTCTTGGAGTGTAAATATGGCAGAGGTAATCGACGGAGGAGTGACCACCCCTCAAGGATTCAAAGCCGCCGGAGTGCATAGTGGTGTAAAATATCGATCTTTGGACCTTGGATTACTTTATTCTGATGTGCCAGCAACAGCATGTGTCGGGTACACAAGTAACGCGGTAAAAGCTGCACCTGTGCAAGTTATGATGAAAGAAAATTCACCGAAATTGCAGGCAGTGGTGGTTAATAGTGGTAACGCTAATGCATTAACGGGATGTCGTGGTATCGAAGATGCGATAGCAATGAAAAATGCTGTTGCTACAGGATTAGGAATAGATCCAAAAATGGTAGGTGTAATGTCCACTGGGCTTATCGGGCGCTTTATGGATATGCACAAAATTAAGTATGGCATCAGTAAAGCTACTTTATCATTAGAAAGTAGTAGAGAAGCAGATGACCTTTTTGCAGAATCGATGATGACCACAGATACTACCAAAAAAGAGTGCGCGGTACGTGTACGTCTAACAGACGGCACCTTAGTGTATATTGGAGCAATATCCAAAGGGAGCGGGATGATAGAACCTCATATGAGGGTACTTCATGGGACTACACTCAGCTTGGTTACAACCGATGCCACACTATCCACCAATTTTAGGGAAAAATGGCAAAATATCCTAGATGACAGTATAAACATGGTTTCTGTAGACGGTGATCAGTCGACAAATGATACTTGCATACTCCTTGCCAATGGGCGCTCTAGCAGTAAATGTGCAGACGATGATCCAGAATTCATAGCCGCGTTGCAATTTGTAATGAATAACATTGCACACTCTATTGCTAAAGATGGAGAAGGTGCAAGTAAACTTATCCAAGTTCAAGTCATTGGTGCAGAATGCAAAGATGATGCGCGCAAGGCTGTCAAAACTATTATTAATTCCCCATTAGTCAAATCAGCAATATTTGGGTCGGACCCCAATTATGGTCGCATTATGATGGCTCTTGGCAACAGTGGATGTAAATTTAACCTTGATAACGTGCGTCTTACGATCAAAGGAGGAAACGTGGAAGTCCCCATACTAGATTCTGGGGCGCCTGTCTTCCAAGATGAAAGATCAGTAGAAGTCGTACGCATGGCGATGGATAACAAAGAAGTCACAATAATCGTAGATTTGGCGGTTGGAGATTGGTCTGCAACTGGATGGGGCTGTGATCTTACATACGATTATGTTCGGATTAATGCAGAATATGCCACATAGAGTGGTTAAATGAAAGATATTTTTCTATTGAAGCTCGGAGGCAACACAATTAATGATAAGAAGAATTTGGACCGGTTGTCTGAGGAGATCTCTGAATTGATAAAAAATGGTGCTATGGTTGTGTTAGTTCATGGTGGAGGTCCTGAAATAAACATGGCTTTGAAAAAGAATGGCATTACACCGAAAAAGGTCGATGGACTTAGGATCACAGATGATGCTACAATGAAAATAGTAGAAGAGACAATCAAGAGTGTCAATACGAACGTAGTAAAATCATTAACTCAATCAAACGTACACGCGGTGTGCGTCCCTGGATATACTGTCACCGTATGCAAAAAAAAGGCGCCATATACGACGATCGAGGATGGTGCCAGTGTAGCTATAGATTTACAAAATGTAGGTGAAGTAGTGTCAACTAATACCGAAATAATTTACAATCTTTTGGCTCAAGGCATAACGCCAGTGATTTATCCAATAGGGGCGGATGAAGATGGAAGACATTTAAACATTAATGCCGATAGTATGGCATCAAACATAGCTGCAGAGATTAAATGCAGAGAAATGGTCCAAATAACAGATGTACCAGGAATTATGTTAAACATACACGATCCATCAAGCAAACAAAGTCTACTCACTTTAGCACAGGTAGATGCGCTGATATCTGACGGTACTATTTCAGGAGGAATGATCCCTAAAGTGGAAGCGTGTAGAAAAGCACTGGATGCCGGTGTAGCAAAGGTGCGCATGGTAAATGGAATGGACCCATACTCGATAGTATCCGACATAATGAAGAATAGTGAACATGGAACGACAATTATAAAGTGAAATCATGAAATTTGAAGAAATCGACGAAAAAGACAAAAAATACCTTTTTCAAAACTATAATCGCATTCCATTGTCGTTTGAACACGGCGAAGGCATGTATCTGTACGACACTGATGGTAATAAATATCTTGATCTTGTGGCAGGCATAGCGGTTAACTCAATTGGATACTCTCATCCAAAATGGGTAAAAGCGGTTCAAAATCAAATAGCCAGTTTAACACACGTATCGAATCTATATACCGTGAAAGAACAAGCACTAGCCGGCGAGGCTTTAGCAACTGTTACGCCCGGCGACATGAACCGTGTTTTATTTGTAAATAGTGGTGCAGAGGCAAATGAAGGTGCATTGAAAACGGCAATTCGTTACACTGGTAAGAAAAAAGTTCTCTCTGCACTAAATTCTTTCCATGGACGCACAGCAGGTGCATTGGGTGCTACCGGACAAACAAAGTATCAAAATACGTTCCAGCCGCTTATTGGCAATTGTTTTGATTATTTTGAATATGGATCTTGCGATTCAATAAAGGAAAAAATTGACAAACAAACTGCCGCGGTGATAATTGAACCTGTGCAGGGAGAAGGCGGTGTTAAAACCGTATCAATAGAATTTTTTAAAACTGTCCGTGACCTCTGCACAGATAATTGTGCATTAATGATTGTGGATGAAGTGCAGACAGGGATGGGGCGTACTGGAAAATGGTTTGGCA
Source organism: archaeon (assembly GCA_024399155.1). Lineage (GTDB taxonomy): Archaea > Thermoplasmatota > Thermoplasmata > Methanomassiliicoccales > Methanomethylophilaceae > Methanarcanum. The sequence goes on from JAKSHX010000017.1 coordinate 10,252, forward strand.
TTGAGAACTTTGGGGTAATACCAGACATTATATCTTTAGCGAAGGCATTGGGTGGGGGGGTCCCTGTAGGAGCTGTTGTTACAACAGATAATGTGTCTAAAGTCATGACCCCTGGTACTCACGGAACGACATTTGGAGGGACTCCACTTGTATGTACTGCGGTGAAAACAACTATCGACATCATGAAAGAAGAAAGATTGGTTGAAAATTCCTATGAAATGGGTAAATATATTAAAAACTCCATATCTGAGATTGAATCTCCTGAAATAACCGAAATACGTGGGTATGGACTTATAATAGGTATCGAAATGAAGTCTAGGGCATTAGATTTCCAAAGATTTTGTCGTGACAATGGCGTTCTTGTTAATGTGTGTCACGGTAACGTTGTACGTCTGATACCTCCACTTATCATAAATAAAAATGAAGTGGATAGGTTTATTGATCTACTAAAGCGGTTTTTGTAGGACTATTTGCTCTTATTCAAACTATTTCGAACTTTTTGTTTGATTTACAACACTCTATAATACATAGACGATGATACTACACTTCATGGTTGGAAGTTCCGTAAAAGGAAGTCTCGCTGAAAAAACAAGAACTTATATCAACGCACACCCGAGTATCAGAGATTGTGTGTCTAAGGGACTTGTAAATTATTCTTCATTGGCAAGGATAATAGCGAAAGACCTTAATCTCGACAATACAGAGGCAGTCATGATCGCTTGTAGAAGATACGCAAATAAGGTGGGAGGAGCTGATCATGAAAGGAGTATCTTAAAAATCCTCAAAGATAGCCGTCTGGAGATGAGAAACAAAACGTGTATCATCACGGTCAAAAATAGTTGGACAGTGTTACACAAGATAGATAATCTTTTCAACGATCTTTGGAACGAAGAGTCAGTCATGCATATTGTACAATCTGCATCAGCTGTTACGATTATCACTGATAAAACACTCAAGGAGCGTATAATCGATACTGTGTGCAGATTTAACATCATAAAGATTAAAGATGACCTTGTAGAAATTGTAGTAAAATCACCTGAGAAAATTGTAGAAACAAGTGGTGTGATGTCTTATTTAATCACGAATCTTTCTGATTCAGGAATCAATATCGAAGAAACTGTTAGTTGTCATACTGATACTGTGTTCATAGTAAAAGAGAGTGATATAATTGTTGCATACTCGGTACTGACTAAATGTATTCAGAATGCGGGAAAAATCTAAAAGGGAAGTGATTTAATGGTTTTTGATGGAAGACGAAATATCGTTGAAATTGATGATGATGAAAAAATCGTATATTTCGAAACTTGGAAACCGAAAAAGATTACAGGGACGAGAATAGGCAGTATTTTAGGCTACAGTGAGTTTTCTACTCCCTTTAAAGTGGCATGCGAAATAGCCGGAATATATCCTGGGGATAAACCCGACAAGTATATTTGTGCAGGGAATATTCTCGAGCCGGTACTAAGAAATTATATCGGACACAGCGCCACAAAATTTCTTTCTGGTCCATTAGAGATTTCTGGTGATACCAGAGTGAAAGTTGAAGAACCTGTAGAGAAAGAAAGATGTCAATATGACCATTTTCACGATAATAAGCTATTTGGCGGATTAGTTGACGGGTATGTACTTGTAAGCAATAAGAGAAAAGCTGTCCTTGAAATAAAAACCTCTCACAACAGGGCGGTGTGGGAGGATGGTGATGGAGGATTTACCAATGTTCCGATGACATATATGCTCCAAGCATCACTTTATGCAGAGCTTGCAAATCTTGATAAAATAGTATTTGTGGTTGGGTTTTTAAAAGATCCTGATGATTTCGTCCACCCCAATTTATGGAAACCCTCTGAAGAGAATACATACATTATAGTAAAGGACAAATTGAACATGTCAAAATACATGTCTGATGCAGAATCTTGGTATAAAAAGTATATTTTGGGTGGTCACACTCCCGCGTGGACCGATGAGGATGGAGAAGTTCTAAAATATATTAAAACAACTCCGAAACAGGGGTGGAGTAACTAACTCGTATGAAAACTTTGATATGGTTTTGCGAGTGCTTGTGTAAGTTAATAAAAATACGTCTGGCAATGGGCGCAATTTTTCCTTCTTTTGATATCGACTATTTCGAAGATGTTTTTTTCCATATTAACGGTGAGAAGACGACCTTTGAGAATATTCCCTTTACCGGTGATTAGCTTTAATGCCTCCATGGCTTGTAGGGAACCAATAACCGAAACACATGCTCCAACTGACGGTGAAGAGTTTGTGTCATTTCCTAAAAAACATCCCAGACAAGGCGTCTTCCCTGGAATTACTACAGTAATTTGACCAAACATTTCTTCTGCTGCACCATATACCATTGGGATATTATTTTGAAGAATTATGTCATTTAGGATTAGTCTTGAATCATTATTGTCAGTACAATCTACGACAATATCTGCTTTAGCAATTATATTTGCAGTATTATCACGGCAAATCCTCTCATCAAATACTATAATTTCACTCTCAGACGATATCTTTGATACCCACTCTTTCATGCTCTTGGTCTTTTTTCCACACTTTCCAGAATGAACAAACTGTCTGTTTAAATCAGATTCTGATATTGTATCAAAATCTACAATAATTAAGTGCCCCACGCCTGCAAGTGCCAATTGTGTAATAACATTGCATCCGAGACCTCCGCAACCAATAACAGCAACGCTAGAATTGAGTATTTCTTTTTGTCCTTTCTGGCCGAACACCGGTATTTGTCTTTCAAATCTATTCATTATCTATTCTCTATCATTTCTATGATATGTGTTAATAATGCATCAACTGATTGTTTTCTGATTTTGTCTCTTGAACCTTTGAAATGGTTTTCGTATGATACCACAGTGACACCATCGGTCACAGCTATCCAGACAGTGCCGACGGGTTTCTCTTTAGTACCTCCGCTTGGTCCTGATATACCTGTTACCGACGCAGCGATATCAGATCCATAAATTTTCAATGAACCTTTGGCCATTTCTATTGAAGTTTCAGAACTTACAGCACCATATATTGTCAATGTGTCATGCGATACGCCAAGCACTTTCTCTTTAGATTCGTTAGAATATGTTACAGCTGAACCCAGAAAAAATAAGGATGACCCGCTTATAGATGTAATTATAGAACTGATCATTCCGCCTGTACACGATTCCGCTAGTGACAGTTTTAGTCCCTTCTTACTCATAAGTTCAGAGATAAGTTTAACTTTTGATATCGTCAGGAAAATCACCTACGATCTCTTTTATCCTGCCATGTCCATCAATATCTTTGATAATCTTAACTACCGGTTTTGGAACTAATGATTCCCAATCCTCATTCATAATAAGTCTTCTCCTGACTTCAGTTCCAGAAAATACTGACCTGTTATACAACGGTAATGCTTTAACTTTATACCCTGACTCGCAAAATAATCTCCTGGTTACATTATTATTTGAATACACCACAGAAAACGGTGGACAGATTGATACTACATGAGACACCCACAAAGAATACCTATTCAGATCTTCTATCGGAACAATAAGGGCGTTAGCTATACATTCGACCTTCAGCGTTTCTGATATCATGAGATATCTTTCTCCGGCCGTGAATGGATTGTCACTGGTATGGGAATATTGAGCGCTGCCAATGCCAATAATCACACGTCCACACTCGGCAATAACTTTTTTGATTACTTCGAGGTGTCCGTTGTGAAACGGTTGAAATCTCCCTATCACGAGGGCGCTATCTATTTTGAATCGCATGGTACAACATATATTTACAAAGAGATGGTTGTAAGCCTTTTATTAAGGACAGGTGGCGTATCAAATACAGATTTTGATTCGGATCCCGTTGTGGTTGATACATCATTCGAGAAATCTTCAAGTTTTTTGGGAGACACCGTAGGGTATTTCAACTTTACAGCCGTGGACATACCGCTTTCATTCAATGGAAGCAATTTATCAAGATAGTTCTGTTTCCTAGGACAATCGATGAATGCGTGCTCTAAAACGTCGCGAAGTGTTTCTACGGCATATATTTCCATTGTCTCATAATATTTTACATCGATCATAACATCTTGAACATTGTCTTTTGGAATGATTGCTTTCTTAATACCTGCCTGCGCTGCCGCTTCCAATTTTGCCGTGACACCGCCGATGGGAAGAACCTTTCCACGAATACTTAGACTTCCAGTCATCGCTACTGTTTGGTCGATAGGAATATTCTCAAGTGCAGATATTACGGCGGTTGCGATGGTAATTGATGCACTGTCACCCTCAACGCCATCATATGTTCCGATGAATTGTATGTGAATGTCAGAATTCGTGATGTCAGTTAAAGTGTATTTTTTGATCACTGCAGATATGTTTTTCACGGCCTCTTCCGCAATTTCACCAAGTTTTCCAGTAGCGATAACATGTCCAGATTTTTTGTTTTGAGATGGTGTAACTTCTGCTACGATGGGAAGCATTTTACCGGAGTATTCAGCCATATCGGAATTGCTATTCAGTACCGCAAGTCCGTTGATCACCCCTACTTTAGAGCCTTCTGTACTAAATAATTTGTATCTTTTACTGCGTTCAGTAATACGATCCGTGATTTGCTGTTCCACAGTACATGCTATTTTTTTCGCTTCGATTACATCTTCGATGTGTACAATTTTCTTTCCTTTTTGTATTGCAACATCACCTGATGCACGAATGATTCCTCCAAGTTCTCTGAGTCTTAATGTAAGTTTACCTTTTGTTCCGGAGCGACGTTGAGCTTCTTTAATTATTTCCCCAGTAGCGTATTTATCAAATGGTAAAATGTTACCGTCTTTTTTGATTTCCTGAGCAATAAACCTGACGATATTTGTGCGGTTATTATCGTTATCGTCCATATCACTCTCCATGTAAACTTCGTATCCATTTCCTCTAACTCTAGATCTGAGTGCAGGATGCATCCCTCTTATGGCATCTAAATTTCCTGCACAGACTAAAATGAAATCTGCTGGTACAGGCTCGCTTTTAACTACAGAACCGGAGGATCTTTCACTTTGCCCAGTAATACTCATTTTCTTTTCTTGCATCACTGTGAGTATTGCCTGTTGTGATTCTATTCTGAGTGTGCCGATCTCGTCTATGTACAAAACGCCTTTATTTGCTTTATGAATTGCTCCGGCCTCAAGCCTCTCATGAGCCGGCGTCTCCAGTCCCCCAGACTGAAATGGGTCGTGTCTGACATCCCCGAAAAGAGCACCTGAATGTGCACCTGTAGCATCTATGAATGGTGGCATATCCGATGATTCGTGCTTTATCAAGAGCTTCGGTACCATTTTTATTTCCTTGTTGATGAAGGTTCTTGACATTATCAGTATTATTGATACAAAAGTCGCAAGCCAAAGAAGTACCATATTTCCAGTTAATGTAGCATGAATTGCGCCAATAGCGACTGTACCAAATATGAGGCAGAAGATCAAAAAATTTTTTTGATTCTTTTGTGCTGTCGCGCGCATTTTCTGTTCTGCGACTATGATTTTACCTTTCCCTGCAGGCGCAAATCGTATTCTGGGCTCATTAGATTCTTCTGGATTATTGTAAGCAATTATATCTTCAAGTTCATCTTTAGGTAGATATTCTACCATTGATTTGGCCAGCATCGATTTTCCGGTTCCAGGTTTACCTATTAGCATCACGTGTCTTCTCTGCATTGCCGCCTTTTTGATGACCTCTACCGCACGATCCTGACCAATGACCTGATCGGCCATCTTTTCAGGTATCTTAATGTCATCAGTGGTATTGAACGTCTGCTTCTCTATCCACTCATCAATGGTCGTTACAGATTCTTTCACAGTGCCTTTTTCCATGTTCCATTCTCCAATCTTAAGGGGGAACGTGTCAAATCGATCAATATCCCCTATCGCGCCAACATGTCCTTTACAGGGTATACGAGGACTATATTTTAATTTACTCATATGCATAACTAATCAAATATGTTTGAAGAAAAAGGTTGGGGAGATGATGACTAAAAATAAAAATTTATGTCTTGATGTTCATTTCTTCAAAAATTTTTGTTATTCTTTTACAAACAATTTTCGTTTCATAATTAAAGCTCAATATACACTTCTAACTAACGTTAAAAACTTTAAAATTGTATTTTTCCTTGGTTGGGATGTAGGTAATTTCATCTATAAAATATTTAGATCGTTTTAGTGTAAATTGCCACATTGCGGCTTTGCCTTCAATAATTTTTTATCTGTTTTTCAAATTGTTGAGTGCATTTGTTTAAATTTTTGTCCACTCAGAACAAACGCAAAATAAATATTTGCCTGAATATGTGGGGATAATTGTAATAATAATTGATAAACATGGAGAATCAAGAGTTTGAGGCTATAAAAAAAGCGAAAAAACAAAAAGATGCTGGGAATTTCCAAGGTGCTTTGGACACTTTAGAAAAGTACCTTCTTATTGATCCGTATAACATTAAAATTAGAATGTTCGCTTCTCAAATTGCTTTCTCGATGAAAAAAGACAGTTATGGGTTATTACAACTGTATGCTATAATCGATTTCGATCCGGACAATATTGATGCAAGAAAATGTCTTGTCACAGTACTGAAGAAGAATAAAAGATATAACAAGGAAACTGAAGAGTTATACAAATATCTTATAGAGCACTGTCCTAATGATGCTGATATTCTGAATAATTACGCTATATTTTGTAAAATGCAGCTCATTGATTTTAAGAGGGCTGCTGAAATGTATGAAAAAGCAATATCTTTAAAACCGAATAACGCTGATTATCATCTGAATTATGCGATACTTTTAATTAAAGATCTAAAAAATTTTGTTAAGGGAAGAGAACATCTTGAAAAAGCTGTAAAATTAAATCCTGCTAATATTCTCGCCAAGGATGCTTTGACTAGACTTATCAAAAAGAAATTTGATGGAAACAATCTTAAAAAAGGATTGTTTTCGTGCTTCAAAAAATAGATCT
>JAKSHX010000169.1 GCA_024399155.1 archaeon
TTCAAATATTTCTCACAGATTTCATTTGCCTTGTCTTTCTCTCCAGCTCTTTCGTATGTAATCATCATGTTATGATTTAATTTCTTCCAGAACCATTTCATTCTATCGCCAGTATATTCTGGAATTGTTTCAAATGCGCTTGCCACGCTCTCACACCAGTTAAGATTTTTGACTGCCTCGTCCTTGTCACCCCAGTATGCATAATTTTCAGCAATGCAGTGTAATTGACTTACTAAAACATTGCATAACATCTTGTTGGTGGAAACAAAGCTATCCTTCATTTCTTCAAAACCATTTTCGAAAAATGCTAGTTCTGAAATGAGCAGTTCCTTTATTCTTGTAAACTCAAGACTAGGCAATACATTAATGTGTTCTCTTGCATTTGCAAAATCCTTCTTATGAATATATATCCATGCAAGCGCATAATGAGCCTTTTCTATCATTCTTTTTTCACTTGCATATCGAATAACATTTACGCCCTTCTTAATAGCATCTGCTAGAATAGCATCTGCTCTTTTAGGATCATCTGAAAGCATCCCCTCCATATCAATATAGTAACTTAGTCCTGCCGCTTCCTCAACATACATAAGACCTATTTCAAAGTTCATAGGATTCTTATTTGCCTCTTCAGCCAAAAACTCTGTACACTTCAGAGCACTTCCTCTTGTATCTGAAATGTCCCACATCGCGTTTATTTGTTCTCTTAATCTAGTTGCAAGATAATCATCCTGCCTTGATACACTATATCCAAGCAACATATCTGTTGTAATATTTAATGCCTGTGCTATTGGAACAATCATAGACACATCTGGAAGCCCTGCTTCTGATTCCCATCGGCTGATAGCTTGTGGTGTTACACCTAACATCCCTGCTAATTCTTCTTGTGTAAATCCCTTATTTTTTCTATAGTTCTTGATATTCAATCCTAAATTGTTGTTCATAATCTGTATGCTCCTTTATTTATCCTTAAAAATTTCATAAATAAACTGCAGATTTATTTTGTAATTTTATTATACCAAGACCGAAACTATGTACAATCAATGTACTATTGTAAAAAAAACAAGTCTTCGTTGAGTTT
>JAKSHX010000170.1 GCA_024399155.1 archaeon
GATCTTCTCTAGCTTCTTGGAATTCACCTTCTTCCATACCTTCACCGACGAACCAATGAACAAAGGCTCTTTTAGTATACATTAAATCGAATTTATGATCAAGTCTTGAGAAGACTTCAGCAATGGCAGTAGAGTTGGAAATCATGCATACAGCTCTCATAACTTTAGCAAGATCACCACCAGGTACGACAGTGGGTGGTTGATAGTTAATACCACATTTGAAACCAGTTGGGCACCAATCGACGAATTGAATAGTTCTTTTTGTTTTGATAGTAGCAACAGAAGCGTTGACGTCTTTTGGTACAACATCTCCTCTATACATCATACAGCAAGCCATATATTTACCGTGTCTTGGGTCACATTTAGCCATCATTGAAGCTGGTTCGAAAGCTGAGTTAGTAATTTCAGCTACAGATAATTGTTCATGATAAGCTTTTTCAGCAGAAATAATTGGAGCATAAGAAGAAAGCATAAAGTGAATACGTGGATAGGGTACTAAGTTAGTTTGGAATTCAGTCATATCTACATTAAGAGCACCGTCAAATCTTAAAGAAGCAGTAAGAGATGAAATAACTTGAGCAATAAGTCTGTTAAGATTAGTATAAGTTGGTCTTTCAATGTCAAGTTGTCTTCTGCAAATGTCATAAATAGCTTCATTATCAAGCATTACAGCAACATCAGTATGTTCTAAAAGAGAGTGAGTTGAAAGAATTGAGTTATAGGGTTCAACAACAGCATTGGAAATTTGAGGAGAAGGATATACAGTAAATCCTAATTTTGATTTTTTACCATAATCTACTGAAAGTCTTTCGAGTAAAAGAGATCCAAGACCAGAACCAGTACCACCACCAACGGCATTGAATACTAAGAATCCTTGAAGACCAGTGCAGTTGTCAGCTAATTTTCTGATTCTGTCAAGAGCAAGATCAATGATTTCTTTACCAATGGTGCAGTATCCTCTGGCATAGTTGTTGGCAGCATCTTCTTTACCAGAAATTAATTGTTCTGGATGGAATAATTGTCTATAAGTACCAGTTCTGACTTCATCAACAACAGTGGGTTCTAAATCTAAG
>JAKSHX010000171.1 GCA_024399155.1 archaeon
TAATTAGACGCAATAGCCGGAATTGAGACGGATGCATTAGAGTAGTATGGATAATACCACGTATGCTATGCAGATGCATACAAGGATCGCCACCCCTCCACATATTAGCAGCTTTGCCACTTGCCAGATTATTGCACACATCTCATCAGAGCTGTCTAATCTGATTTCTGTCCCTGTATCAAGTCTTCTGCTGGTTTTATATCAGCCCCCTCCCTAGGGCGAGGAGGAGTGATGTCAGGATCATCTGTCTTGGTATCCAACACAGACCAACTGAGTATCTCATTTTCAACCTTTTTGATATCAGATGCAATGTCTTTTATTTGGATTATTTTCCGCCTTTGGTCCATTGGAGGATTGAGTTTTTCAGTTCGCTCATACTTGTCGATATTTTCACCAATGTAATTTGGCAAGGTATCAATATTTTTGAGAGAGGTAATAAGTTCTTTGGAGAAGTAAGTATCAATCTGAATCTTTCTTTTTGTTGTGTACGTGAGTTTCCCGATAAAACAGCAAAGTTTGTCGCGATCTTCTGGAGACAGTTGATCTGTAAATTTATACGCTTCAAGATATTTAAGCATCTGGAGAATCGGATGTAATGCTTCACGAGTGATTATATATACTGTGTATGAGGCAAGCTGATACATAAAGGTATCAAGGCTCTCGATAGTAGATGACGGAACAACTAAGAAAGCAATGTTTCTTACTTTTTCTTTCTGGCAATATTTTTTCATTCCTTCAGCCTGTTCCTTTAGATAGCTTGGAAAATTTTTTAAATCCTCAGGATTTTTAGGGCTCTTCGCATCAAAGATAGTATATAAGTCGCCTATAAGTAGGGCGTTATCAGGTTTTCCTGGATAAGGATAGTCGCCTTTTTCGATCCCATCTTTTTTCGCAATCTCTTGAATTGTCTCGGAAACATCTTGTTCATGCCGCTGCCATGCTGTAGAAAGCCTCTCATTATTTTCCTCTTCTTTAGCTTTTTTGATTGCATCCTCTCTTTGCTGACGTTCAGCCTCCTGATTCATCCGAGTAGTCAGGACCTCGACCTTTCGTTGATAATC
>JAKSHX010000172.1 GCA_024399155.1 archaeon
TCATTTCCGTACTGTTTTAGTTTTTTCCTAGAATCAGGTCCCACTTTACTCAAAGCTTTACGAAAATCGTCCATGCAAACTTTGCATTTGTTTATTTCTTTATCATCTAGCGCATCAGATTTAATTAGATTTCTTACAGCGTTCATCACCGCTTCGTTACAGATTGCAGCAATATCTGCCCCAGTACAATTTTCAGTCTCGGTGGCAAGTAATATGACGTCAACATCTTCTGCCAGTGGTTTATTGGCAACATGAATCCCAAATATCTTTTCTCTAGATTTTTTATCGGGAAGCCCAATATAAATACTCTTGTCAAACCTTCCCGGTCTGAGTAACGCCGGATCCATTATATCTGGTCGATTTGTCGTAGCGATGACGACAACATTGTTCAACACTTCTAGTCCATCCATTTCCGTGAGCATTTGAGAAACTACTCTTTCTGTCACATGATCATTAATTTCAGTACCCCTTTGAGGAGTAATAGAATCAATTTCATCTATGAAAATTACACATGGTGATGCTTGTTTTGCCTTTCTGAACGTTTCTCTCACTGCTTTTTCAGATTCTCCAACCCATTTGTTAAGAAACTCAGGTCCCTTTATAGCGATAAAGTTTGCCTCTGATTCTGTTGCTACCGCTTTCGCAAGCATTGTTTTACCAGTGCCCGGTGGACCATAAAGTAAGATACCCTTTGGGGGTTTAGCGTTCATATGTTCGAATATTTTTGGATATTTAAGGGGCCATTCTACAGCTTCTTTCAATTCTTGTTTAGCATTTTCTAATGCCCCTATGTCGTTCCATTTTACATTAGGTTTTTCCACAAAGACCTCTCTCATTGTTGAAGGTTGCACATCCTTCAGTGCAATGCGAAAATCTTCTTTAGTAACGTTAATTTTATTCAACACATCAATTGGAATTTCTTCAGACTCGAGGTTTACGTCTGGTAGTATTCTACGGAGAGCGGCCATCGCGGCTTCTTTGGTAAGGGCTGAGATATCTGCACCTGCATATCCATGTGTTATATCAGCAAGTTTTTTGAAATCCACATCTCT
>JAKSHX010000173.1 GCA_024399155.1 archaeon
AAATTGAAATTTCCGTATTAAGGTCAGATATAATTTCTGGCCTTATAAAAAACTCTTGACTTGGAGTTAACTCCAAGTTGTAAACTGTCAATACAAGAAAAACAATGGAGGTCATTATGACAATTAAAGAAGTTTCTGAAAAATATAATATTTCGCAGGATACGCTTAGATACTATGAGCGTGTGAAGATGATTCCTGAGGTCACAAGAACTGCGGGTGGTATTAGAGATTATCAGGAAGAAGACCTTCGTTGGGTGGAACTTGCAATCTGTATGAGAAATTCAGGACTGCCTGTAGAGGCTATGATTGAATATCTTGCATTATTTCAAAAGGGAGATGAGACAATTCCGGCAAGACTTGAATTGCTTAACTCACAGATGGAAGTATTAGCAAGGCAAAAAGAGCAGATTGAAGAAACTATGAGCAGACTTTCCTACAAGATTGAGCGCTATGAGGAAGCAATCAAAACAGGAAAGCTTACCTGGACTAAGAAGGGAGAGATTTTGTAATGGCAGTATTAATAGTCTTTTTTTCAAGAGCAGATGAGAATTATTTTGGTGGCACGATGCGATATGTAGAGGTGGGAAATACCGAGATTGTTTGCCAAAAAATTAGTGAATTGATTACGGCAGATACCTTTAAGATTGAAATGAAAAATCCATATGCCAAAGAGTATATGACTTGTATTGATGAGGCTAAGAAGGATTTAAAAGAAAACGCACGACCTGAGCTTGTAAGCATGCCAGATAGTATTAATCAGTATGACACAATTATTCTTGCATATCCTAACTACTGGGGAACTATTCCAATGGCGGTGGCTACCTTCCTTGAGGCTTATGATTTTACTGGAAAAACAATCCTTCCTCTGTGTACTAATGAAGGAAGTGGAATGGGTTCAAGTGAAAGCGATGTTAAAAAGTATGCTAATGGTGCAAGTCTTAAGAAGGGACTTTCTATAACAGGAAGTCAGGCAGCTGATTCGAAAGCTACTGTAGAGAAATGGCTTAAAAATAGCGGAATAATGTAAGGA
>JAKSHX010000174.1 GCA_024399155.1 archaeon
AAAACAGTAATGAAACTATAAAAAAATAATGAAAAAGATTACATTGACATTAGCGCTTTTAGTTAGCGCTCTTATGATTTTCGCACAAGACAATGCTTGTTCGATTGGTTTACAACTCGGCTTTAGTCAGTCTATCTATCGTTGTAACTCCCCCTCAAATGACGATTTAGGCAAAGTGCCCCTCAATGGCGGTAAGATCGGATTCGTTTTTGAGGGTAATATCATCAAAGGCTTTGGTGCCTATTTAGCCCTCAACTATACCTATGGCGGTGGAACAACGCAGTGGAAGAAGGAACCAAACCAAGTGCCGGACTATCCCAAATATCGCTCTCGTTATGACTTACACGCCTTGGAAATCGCTTGCGATTGGCAGTATAAATTTGCGGTAGCACAAAACACGTATATCATTCTTTATACAGGACCTACTATTCAATGCAACTTATCCCGTCACGAGACCGAGTGGGTAAAGTATTTTGATCAAGAGACGAAAGGAAAAACCATTCAAACGATTGGCGACTATAACAGTGAAGACCTCTTAAAAACCTATAAACGACTCAATGCTACTTGGGGTGTGGGAGCCGGGTTCCAATATGACCGTTATTATATCCGCGGCGGATATGATTTCGGAATTGTTAATCCGTATGTCATCAAGAACTTTGACGAAGTGGATTACACCAGTCGCCCCACTCGCGGAAGAGAAGACCAATGGTATGTGAAATTAGGAATCTATTTGTGGCAATCGGATAATTAATTTGCTTATGGCTTATATGATACCCAAAGAGACGGTTGAACGTGTGTTTGAAGCCGCCAAGATAGAAGAGGTGGTTGGTGATTATGTGTCCCTTAAGAAAAGAGGAGCGAACATGATTGGCCTTTGTCCTTTCCACAATGAAAAGACGGGGTCCTTCACTGTATCTCCTTCAAAGGGAATATACAAATGTTTCGGTTGTGGCAAGTCGGGACACGCCATTGGTTTTATCATGGAAATTGAGCAATGCGGTTTTGC
>JAKSHX010000175.1 GCA_024399155.1 archaeon
GATTTGGCGTATTTGGGGAATTGAGTGTACTAATATTAACTGTAGTGTAGTAACCAAATGCATGAATGCCGATTTTTGCAGAATCAGGTATTTTGACAGAGTTGAGTGAAACACATCCAGTGAATGCATAATCACCGATAATTTTTACGGAATTGGGCACAGTGACAGATTTAAGATCATGACATCCGAAGAATGCATGGTCACCGATGGCCTCCACAGAATTGGGTATTTTAATAGATTTAAGTAAAGTACAGCAAGCGAATGCATTAATACCGATTCTTTCCACAGAATTGGGTATAGTGATGGATTTAAGGTTATGACACCCAAAGAATGCAAAGTCGCCGATAGTTTTTACAGAATTGGGTATAGTGATAGATTTGAGGTTGTTACATCCAGAGAATGCAAAGTCGCCGATAGTTTTTACAGAATTGGGTATAGTGATAGATTTGAGGTTGTTACATCCAAGGAACACACAGTCGCCGATAGTTTTTACAGAATTGGGTATAGTGATAGATTCAAGTGAAGTGCAGTAGGCAAATGCACAGTCGTCGATAGTTTCCACAGAATTGGGTATAGTGATAGATTCAAGATTTCTGAGATGTGTAAATGCGTATTTTCCGATGGATGTGACACCTTCACCTATTTCCACCGATCTTATGTCATTATTTCCCCATTTTTCTGCATACTCATCAATAAAATCGTTCATACTTTCGGAACTGGTTATTGTTAACTTTCCATCATTGAATTCCCAACCGAGGTTGCTGTGTGTTCCATTCGAATCCCCTGACACATCAAGACAAGTAACACTGAATGAAAACAAAAACGCAATCGTTAACGTTCCGGATAGAATGCCCGCTTTGTAGTTCGTACGTGTGTAGCGAATTGTGTGTTTAAATACATTTTTATATTTGTTGCAGGTGGTGACTCAAAGATCGTATTATTGAGCAATGCAGTGTTTATTGGCTTATTGTTTTTCTCTTGGTGGTTATCACTGATATACAAA
>JAKSHX010000176.1 GCA_024399155.1 archaeon
TGTTCAACAGAATCAAAATGCTTTAAGTAAAGTAATTCTGATTTTAATAATCCAAAGAAATTTTCCATAACTGAATTATCTAGGCAGTTTGCTTTTCGTGACATGCTTTGCCGTATTCCTTTATCTTTCAATCTCTGTTGATATTCATACATCTGATACTGCCAGCCCTGATCAGAATGAAGGATAAGATTTGTTCCGTCAGGGATTTTTTCGAAAGCTTTATCAAGCATATCCATTGTTTGAGCAAAGTTTGGACTTTCAGAAAGGTTCCAGCTTATGAGGGACTGGTCATGCAAATCAAGAATTGGAGAAAGATAAAGTTTTTTGCCCATTATGTTGAATTGAGTTACATCTGTGACCCATTTCTGATTTGACTTTGTTGTGGAAAAATCCCGCTTTTTCTTTCGCTTTGGTCCCACCAGCAATAAGTTCTTTGCAATTTTACCAACCTGACCTTTGTATGAATTATATCTGTGAAGCCTTACCTGACAGACAATATGTTCTTCATGCATAAGCTTTTGAATGACTTTGTGATTTGTATTTAAGCCACGATTTCTGAACGCAAGAGTAATTCTTCTGTAACCGTACCGTCCTTTATTTTCATGATATATCTGCTGAACCAATTCCCGTTCCTGCTGATATTTTTCTTTGTGGGGATGTTTTTCTGCATAATAAAATGAACTTCGCGGTAATCCTGTAAGTCTTGCTAAATCTGCAACGGAGTAATCCTGCCTTAATTCTTTGATGACTCTGATTTTTTGTTCTTTGAGTCTTCTTCCCGTTGTTTGTCTTCCTGAATTAAGGCAGTTAATTTTTTTAGGTATTCATTCTCCATGCGAAGATAAGCCAGTTCTTCATCTTTAGTCCATTCTTCTCTTGGCTTGTTTGGTATTAAACTTTTCTTTGGCATTTTTGAACGCCTGCCTTGTTTCTGAAACAGAGCTTGTGTACCACCGGTAATATATTTCTTTCGCCATGCACAGATTGTTCCTTGGTTTGTGA
>JAKSHX010000018.1 GCA_024399155.1 archaeon
GTTTATTGGCTTATTGTTTTTCTCTTGGTGGTTATCACTGATATACAAATTATTGAAAGTGCGACAGGTGTAAGCTTCGGAGAAATGTCGGAAACAATTGACAGAAACGGTAAGTGTTATCTGTAATACATTAAATGTTGCCTGATGACATTTTATGTTTATTTTGTACAGAATTTGGTGATACACGCTATTGCAACAACCGAAATTGCAACGATCGCCGCAATCAACGCTATAATGCCTTCCGGCAAAATATTATCTTCATTCTCTTTTGCTTGAGTTACCGGTTGAGTTTTACTCTGATCTGCACCCGGATCTGCCGCCTCTTCTACAGGCTTAGCGTAAAGCGTTATATTTTCGTAAGAGTTGTAGGGGCGGGTTCAATTTTGTTATTAGATTCTTGATTGGTGTGCTAACAGTAAATCTATGTCTTTCCCTGGTTGGGTTTTTTAGAATAGTTTTTCGTCATCAGCATACATAGCTGAATTGCCTGTGTTTTCACCATCGGCAACGTAAGTAATTTTAAACACAACTGGACAATTTTTGAATGTATCCTGTGTGATATTTTACCGTATGACATATCTACAGTTTTAAGTGAGATACAGTCAGCGAATGTATGATTACCGATATTTTCTACAGAGTTAAGTGCGGCGTCAGATTCAAGACTCTTAAAGTCTGGAATGCGTAACTTTCGATGAATGTTATATCACCACCTATCACTACTGATTTGATGTTGCTGTTATTTTTTTATCTTGGTGCATTATAGTCAACAATATCTATAATCCGGAACTGGCTATGGTTGACTCCTTCTCGCTGTCGATTTTCCGATTAAAGTTGTTTTGTGTTTTTTTGGATCTTCTGACACATTAAAACGATGATGTTAGATAAAAATAAAAGTGCAACCGCCACGTCTGGAATGGCATTCCTGCTTTGCAATATACGGTATGCAGCGGACAGTGGGATCAATTAGTTAAGCACTAAGTTGTTAGAGGTAAAAGATTTTGTTACACTGAGTATGCTTATAAGTAAGAGATTACATTTATAAACGTCTTGAAAATTAAAAATTAAGCGAGATGTATGAAAAGTTGAAGAAATTCTTTTTAACAAGGAGGGGGCGGTTTGAAGGATATTCTTATAAGGACCAGAAATGGCGTTTATGAAGCTGAAATTGACGATTCAGATATATCAAATGAGATTTGGCTAGCACTTCCATTCAGTAATTATATTAACATGCTTGGAGACGAGATTTTCTTTGAATTCCCTCTTAATTCAGAAATATCAGAAAAAAATTGTGTGACTGTTCTTGATAAAGGAGATATAGCATACTGGCCAAAAGCTGGTGCGTTTTGCATTTTTTTCGGCCCCACTCCTTTAAGTAAAGATGATGAAAGACCAGTTTCGAGATATCCCGTCGTCAAGATTGGTAAACTGAAAGGTGAATTTGATGGTCTTGAGTACGCTGGAGATAGACAAAAAATTATCATTGAACCAGTGTATATGAATGATCATAATTTGTAAGAACTTTATATCCGTTTTCTGTGACAAGAATCGTGTCTTCTATTCTAATTCCCCCGACACCCGGGATATAAACCCCTGGCTCTGCTGATATCACATTACCAGCGTGTAGTATCTGCTCTGAATTTGGTGACACATATATGGGCTGATGAACATCCATCCCTATACCATGTCCGAATGAATGAATGAATGAATCTTTAAACTCAGAGTCGTTGATTATTTTACGGGCGATAAGATCTACATCACTAGCTTTCACGCCATCACGTATGCTTTTAATTCCCGCTAATTGCGCTTTTCTTACTATCCCATATGCTTTTTTTAGTTTCTCATTTGATTCTTTAAAAAATATTGTCCTGGTGAGATCTGAACAATACATATTGTACTTTGAACCAAAGTCAAATAGTGCCACGTCACCATTTTTTAGTTTATAAGAACTTGGTTTATGATGGCATTCTGCAGCATTTGGACCAAAAGCTACTATTGTATCAAATGCGTTGCCTGTGCCTCCTGATTTGCGCATCATGATATCGATCTCTGCTGCGACCTCTTTCTCAGACACGCTGCTATGTATTATTTCGGGAAGTTTCTTTGCTACATTGGATGTGACTCTGCATGCATTCTTGATCGCTTTGATCTCTTTCTTGTCTTTTACTGCCATGGTGGCACTTATAGCGTTACTTACATCCACAATCTCAATATCTTTTATCTTCTTTAAGTTCTCGACGTTTGAGTATGTCGTAAATGGTGCGTTAATTCCAGCTTTCTTGATATCACTTAAAAGTTCTTTTATTATGGATTGATATTCACCCTTGTTTCGGTAGACGTGTGTGTTGACGCATGATGATTTTATTGCTTTTTCCTCAAGTTGGTTTACTAGTACATTTACAGAACCATCAGGCGACACGAGTGCTATTGCATACTCAAACACACCTGATGTCAGTCCAGTGATATATTGAAATGAGGAGTCCAGGAACGGCTCACCACCGTTCATTATCAGTATACAATCGACGTCTTTGACATTATCAAAGAGCCTTTCTACTCTGCTACTATCCATGTATTTAAATCCCTGCCCACTCGTTTCTTATAATACGTTTCAACGTCGCAATTGCCGATAGTGACGAAAGGTACGATGTACTGGGAGTGCTTAAAGCAGGGACATTAGACGTGCGACTATATGACGAACCGAATGCTCCCTTAACAATTAACTCGTGTGAGTTTGTATCTGCATTGGGATCAAACACAATAGTAACGATAGTTTTGTCAAATCCGACTCCAAGAATAGCAATGGTAGCTGCAATATTCACATTCTGCGGGAAGAGTTTAACGGCCTCCCTTGCGGTGCCACTGTACACTACTTTCCTTTCTTTGATTTGATTAATGTCAATATTATTGTCTTTAAAATAATCAACATGTGCCAGCGATTTTGATCCGCTGGTTGATATAAGCTCTACAGCAGAAAGTTCATCTTGTGACGCAGCCCTAAGGCCATCCGTTCCGAACAATGCTCCTGATGGAATGAATATACGTGAGTCGCAGTTCTTCGCTTTATTATAAACCATCTTTCTAAAATCGTCGTCTACTAAAGCCCCAACTGACATTATCATAATATCCACCCCGCGTCCAATTGTTTTATTTATGATGTCTTTTGCAGCAGTCTGTGATGCGGCTTCTATGACAAGGTCACAATGATACAATTCCTCTTCAACAGAATTAACAACAATTGCTTTCTGGAGGTTTTCGGCTATTTTAGTTGCGATTTCAACTTTTGAGTCAATGAGGTATATTCTTTTTACCTCTTCCATTTCATCCGCGGCCTTAGCTAGTTTACTACCAATAGCGCCACAGCCAACAATCGTAATACGCATAGCGGAGTAATTTCATCTCTTAATAATAACTTTTAGACAGATACAAAACATATATTACAAAGCGACATACTAGCTGCCAGTAGTCAGCTATGAAATACGAAGTGCTTGATCATATGGCAGATGTGATGATTAGATGTACTGGAAAAGATCTGTGCGAATGTTTTGAAAATATGGCGTATGCCATGTTTGATCAGATGGTTGATACAAAAAACATAGAACACTCTGTAGAGTACAATATTGAAGTCTCTGCTAGTAACGATGAGGAAAAATTGTATTCATTTCTCTCAGAATTACTGTTCGTCATGGATACTGAATCGTTAGTATTCAATGATTTTAAGGTTACGATCAAAAATGACACAGTTAAGTGCAGATCAAAGGGTGAACACTTAAACAAAAGAAAACATCGTGCTAAGTCTGAAATCAAAGCGATAACATATCATATGTTGTCTGTTGATAGAGACATACCTGCTGTGACCGCAATATTCGACGTATAAATATTTGAAAAAAGGATTAGTAAACATGCTCAAGCTTGGATGGTTTTCTACTGGACGAGGTTCAGGATCGCGCAATTTGCTTCGTGAAGTTATGGAAAAAAAGGAAGCAGGGTTGCTTGACATAGAGTTGCCATTCGTATTTTGCAACTGGGATAACACTGAAGAGCCTAATCCGAGAAAGGAACAGAGATCTCAATTTTTTGACATGGTCAAAGATTATGGAATACCATTGATAACTATCTCATGGAAGTCATTCAAGCCGAATCTTTGGAATATCGATAAGAAAAGGTGGAGAAGCGAATATGGTGAAGAAATTAGGAAAAAAATCGCTGACAAAAAATTTGATGTTGGAATTCTTGCTGGATACATGCTTTGGATTGATGATGTAACCTGCATGCAGTACAACTTCATAAATCTGCATCCGGCGTTGCCTGATGGCCCCAAAGGTACATGGTCAGAAGTTATCTGGCAACTCATTCGCGAAAAAAAGTGTAAACAGGGTGCGATGATGCATAGTGTCACTTCTGAGTGGGACCGTGGAACCCCGATTACATACTGCGAATTTCCTATAGTTGGTGGAGATTATGACATATTGTGGAAAGAAATCAACGATAAACTTAAGATAAAAACTTTGGATGATATAATCAAAGATGAAGGTCCTAAAAACTCACTGTTTCGTAAGATAAGGGAAGATGGAGTAAAACGTGAACTCCCGTTGATCGTCGAGACAATAAAACGATTATCTGATGGCGATATTGTCGTTAAAAATAGGAGATTGTATAAAGACAATATCTGTCTTAACCGCCCATGTGATCTTTCCATGGAGATTGACCGTATTGCAGGTGTAGAATAATGGAATATGACCTAATGGAAGAGTTGGGATTCATTGAGGATAATCAACTGATACTAGATTGTGACGGAGTTTTTACGTGTAATAACTATGTTAAAAATCTCTGCACGAAGATGATTCGCAACGGTGGAAAATTTTTTGATGTTATTTCGAGGTATGAGGACCTTACAACATTCGCTTTAAGAGAAGAGAAGCCTGTACAAGCGGTAAAAATCATTACTCCTTTTTTAAAGGCGTTTGGTGTCACAGATCATTATGCGTATAATTTTGCTAAAAAGGATCTTAAAGTGATGTCTGGTGCACGTACTACGATGGGATATCTCCAAAATCTTCTCCCTACATTCATCACAACTGATTCCTATGAACACCACGTAATGGCAATATGTGATTCTTTAAACGTTCCAATGGAAATGGTAACATGCAGCAAGATAGTATTCGATAGTGATTGTACAAATAAGCAGGAAAACAAAAGACTTAGAGAATTATCCAACAAAATTGCATCACTAAAAATTCCAGATATCAACTATTCTTTTACCGGTTTAGAGTATCTTCATAATGACGATGTCAAAATTGTCGATACAATGAATAAAATTGTGGAAGAAATTATCGAGATGGAAACTTGGTCATTTTTTGAGGATGTGTTCTCTGTCAATGTCAATGAAAAGGTTTGTACAATGATGGAGATTAAAAAGAAGACTTCCATCGAATTCGAAAATACTGTGTTTATTGGGTCTGATGTTGATGATTATCGATCTCTAGATATTATCAACAATGATGGGGGCCTTGCAATATCTTTCAATGGTTCTGAGTATGCGGTACGTGGATGTAACGTTGCCGTTGTGAGCAGCAACACCATTGTTTTGGATGTTCTTGTGGGTGAATTTTACAACGAAGGTATCCAAGCAGTTGCTGATATTATCAATAATTGGAATAAAGATTATCTTAAATCTTGTAAATGCTCTGACAGAAATTTAATGGATAGAATGCTTGAAATCTTTCCTGCAAAGCTTCCAATTGTTAAAATTGTGGATGATTATAACGTGGATGCGATAGCTAGAGATAGTGAGATGTATAGGAAAAAAAATCAAAATCGTAAAAATTTTGTTGTCTGTGGTTGAGTGATATTCCTACTTTACTTTGCCTATCGATTCCAAAAATATAATCTCGGCGAAGTCACAGTTCCAATGAGTTTTGATAAAGCCTCACAACTAAAGATGGCGTGAATGCTACAGTAGTGGCTATGTAACAAGGTTTTGGCATGTCAGTATTTAAAGCACTTAGAATGATTTTGTGTGTAGGTATGCCAGCGAGATGTGGCGAATGTATGATTGTAATGATAATCGTGGTGCTCATGTCGGGATTTGAACCCGAGTGTCGGCCTCGAAAGGGCCGAATGATTGGCCGCTACACTACATGAGCAAACGTATCGGGCGGCTATGTTACAACCCGTTTAAAAGTGTTTGGCAGAGTATTCGCTGTAAATATAATTTCTTTTAAATATTAGTTCTTTAATGAAACCTCGTTACGAGGATATTGAAATGAGCAATGAACCGGTAGAAAATCCCGACGAAGACGTGACACGCGTGCGTCTTCCGAATGTTAAAGAGGGAGAGATATTCGGTGTAGCGGACCAGTTGCTCGGAGCGTCCAAGATCAGAGTTATGTGTGAAGACAACACGTCTAGAGTGGGAAGAGTTCCTGGTAAAATAAAGAAAAGAATGTGGATCAGAGAAGGGGATCTTCTGATTGTCTCGGTCTGGGATTTTCAACCTGATAAATGTGACGTAAGATTTCGTTATACTAAAACTCAAGCCGTTAATCTCAGTAAGAAAAATAAAGTTCCAAAAAATCTTGATATCTTTTGAGTGAGGGGTCGTATGTCATCATACGATGAGACGTGTGCATATTTTGAAAAATATGCGGACGCTATTAAGACTAACAAGACTGGTGATGAGAAACAGACTTATTGTGAAGTTTTTGATAGAAAGACTTTGATGGTGATATATGACTTCATGACTTCCAAGTACATCAGTTCTGTACATTACCCCATATCAACTGGTAAAGAGGGAAATGTGTTTTATGTCACAAATAAAGATGGGGAACCACTTGCATTGAAAATCTATAGAACGTCTACATCAACGTTTAAGAGAATTACAAAATATATTGACGGTGACCCGAGGTTCAAGAATATAATTGGCAATCGGAGAAAAATAATCTACGCATGGACTGACAAGGAATATCGTAATCTTAGAAGGTATACAGAAAGCGGCGTCCGTGTGCCAAAAGCGATAAAGTTTGATAAAAATTGTCTCCTTATGGAATACATTGGTGATGAAAGTGGTCCTGCACCGCAACTTAAGGATGCCATAATGAAAAATCCTAATTTAGTATATAGAAAAATAGTCTCATTTATAGTAGATGGTTATAAAAAAGCCCACCTCGTCCACGGTGATCTAAGTGAGTACAACATATTGATGTTGAAAGATGAACCTGTACTGATAGACTGCGGACAAACGTTAACTGCTGATCATTTCAACGCTAAGACATTCCTTATCAGAGATATAACAAACCTTAACCGTTTTTTCAAAAGTAGAGATGTTGATGTTATGGACAATAATGAACTAATTCTGAAAGTATTGGGGGAGGATGGTAAAGATGAGATCCGTCAGGATACCACATGACAGAGTTGGGGCAATTATCGGCAACAAAGGAAAAACAAAAAAAATGCTTCAAGAGGTTTCCGGAATAAAATTGGATATAAGTGCAGAGGGTGAAGTTGTTATCCATGATGAGGAAATAACTGCGGATCCCCTTATGGTGCTCAGTATCACCAACGTTATAAAAGCGATAGGAAGAGGGTTTTCTCCAGAACGTGCCACTAAACTATTTGATGACGATGAGTACCTAGAGGTTATAGATTTAAAAGAATTCATCGGTGGCAAAAGTAATCAACTCCCAAGGATTAAAGGGAGAGTTATTGGTAAAAACGGTAAGGCTCGTCGATATATTGAAGACCTTACCGGTGTTTCGATTACTATATATGGTAATACAGTTGCCATAATAGGAAATTCGGTAAATTTACCTATCGCAATGCACGCTATAGAGCTTCTTCTTAACGGTAGTGAGCATAACACTGTGTATCGCTACCTTGAAAACCAAAGATCCAGACTTAAGATTATTGAAATGGGTTTTGACATTTAGATGATAATATGGATTTTGATCTGGAAATGTTAGAAAAAGCGAAAAAAATTGCAGACATGCGTATTTGCGATCGCTGCTTAGGCAGGCAATTTGCCAAATGTGGCACAGGAATGACTAATGATCTGCGGGGATTTCTTATAAGAGAAGAATTGAATAAGCACGGGTATGAAAGCCGAATAGATAAACCGTGTCCTATTTGTGAAGATATTTTTGACATGCTCAGACGGTATTCCGAAGTTGCGGCAGAGGCAATCAGTTCGATAGAGTCGGATAATTTTTTGATTGGTTCGCGAGTGGAACCTGAAATAGTGAATAAAGAAAAAAATATTCAAGAAAGTTTTAAACTTGAAAATTGTGAAAGCATAAAAAATGAGCTCAATCGAGAAATAGGTAAACTAGTGCTTTCTATGATTCATCGTTCAGTGGAATTTAAATCACCACAAGTAGTCGCATGCGTAGACACTCGCTTCGCAGATGTTATGTTAGATTGTTCGCCTATATTCATCTATGGGCGTTATAACAAATTTAGCCGCGAAATTCCACAAACCGTTTGGCCTTGTAGAGTTTGCCATGGAAAAGGATGTTCTAGATGCAATAATACTGGTAAAATGTATAAAACGTCTGTACAAGAAATTATAGGTAATATAGCTCTTGAAATGACTGGTGGTAAGGAACATTTTTTTCATGGTATGGGAAGAGAGGATATAGATGCACGTTGTCTCGGTGGGGGGAGACCTTTCGTTTTGGAAGTTAGTCAACCACGTATTCGCAAAATCGACCTTAACGAATTGGAATCTAGAGCTAACCAATCAGGATTGGCGCAGTATCACTCTTTAAAATTTGTTCAACGAGAGATGGTACAAAAGACTAAAAACGCCACGCCGACCAAGATATACAGTGTAATTGTGAGGGCTAAGAGTAAAGTTAATAAAGATGCAATTAATGGTGTGGCTTCATCGTTCAAGAACGTGTGCTTAAGTCAACGGACCCCTCAGCGCGTCAAGCACCGGCGTGCTGACCTCGTGAGGAGGAGGATGGTCTATTGGGTTAAAGCAATAAATGTCGGGGATAATACCTTTGAATTGACGCTTGAGACTGAGTCCGGGACGTATGTCAAAGAGTTTATTTCGGGTGATGAAGGAAGGACGAATCCAAATTTCTCCGATGCAATCGGTATAGCGTGTACCGTGGAAACGTTGGACGTAATAGCAATTAACGAGGGATCAAATGCAAGCATCTAGAGGGACACGGACAAAGACTCGTCAGCTCTTAAAGAAAAAGCCAAGGGCGCGCGGGCTCCCACCGATCACGAGGAAATTTCAGGTATTTGAGAGTGGTGAGAGAGTTAACATCATCATCGATCCTAGTGTGCACAAAGGTATGCCTTTTTCTAGATTTCATGGACTTACTGGGACTGTTGCAGGTCGCAGGGGAGCAGCGTATGAGGTCTGTGTAAAGTCGGGAAACAAGGCTAAGATGGTAGTTGCTCGTCCAGAGCACCTCGTGAAGACTGTCAGTTAAGGTGGCCTGTATGCCGGAGCGGTATGTGCCATTATCTGAGGTGGATGAGCTTCTCTCTCAAGAAAATGAGAGGAGGATTGCTATGGGAGTTGAATTCAACGCTGTTCAGAGATCGGCGATGGAACACGCCAAAAAAAACTCCCACCTTTCCAAGGAGCAAATGATCTCTCTTATCAACGAGATAAGAGAGTTAAAAGTCGAGGTTAAAGGTGTCGAATATAGGATACCTGAGCATCTCGTTTCTAAAATTGCAGACATACTTCCACAATATAAAAATGACGTACGTGCTATCTTTCATAAAGAAAGAAGTATAAATGTCGAAGAAACCCACTTAGCTGATGGGATTATTGAAATCGTTTCCAAGTATATTTAATCCCCACCTCTGAAGGATGAATTAAAATGGAAGAATATGCGTACATTCTGGATTACCTGCCAAATGGTCAGACTTTCAGGAATAAGGATCCAATATGCTACGCTGTGGGTAGTAGTGAATTTAAACTTTTCGAGCTTATGCCGAAGCCTAATGTACAGATTTCTTTAGATGACAAAGTTTACATCGGAAAGGATCTTCATCTTCGTAAGGAAATTGATCATGTTAAGAGGCGAGTTGACTACGGTGAACTTACTAGCGCTGCAGCCAAGGAACTCGTGTTTGTAGTCAGGGGCATTGTTGAAGAGAATCAAGAAAGATTTATTAAATTCTATAATGAGGCTGGACCTTTAACAATTAAAAAGCACCTTCTTGAGGAACTCCCTGGGCTTGGCAAAAAGACTGTAACCGAGATCATTAATGCAAGGAAAGTGAGTTTATTCAAGGATTTCGAAGATCTCAGAACAAGGGTGCCTCTACTCAAAGACCCTGTAAAGTCAATTGCAGACCGTATTGTTCTAGAAATATCCGCCAAGGAGAGAAGGCATTACCTCTTTATTACAAGATGAACGAGGAGATTTCTAGCATCATAAGTGGCGTTGGCATAATCCCTAAAAAAAGTAAGGGTCAGAACTTTCTTACCGATGAATATGTGGCGCAACGTCACGTTGATTACGCGGACATAGTCCCGAAGGACAGAGTCTTAGAAATTGGGCCAGGGTTAGGAATATTGACAAATATTCTTATAAAAAAATCTGAAAACGTAACCTGTATAGAATTAGACGAAGCGTTAGCCGATTATATAAGTCGAATATATGGAAAGAACATTACACTCATCAGGGGGGATGCAGTAAAAATCGATTTTCCTCCCTTTGATAAATTCGTAAGTAATCTACCTTACAGTGTATCCACTCCGATAATATTTAAGTTACTTGAACACAAATTCAAGAGGGCCGTAATAATGGTACAAAAAGAGTTTGCCGAACGTATGGTCGCAGATGTTGGCCTTCCTAGCTATTCTAGGCTAACGGTTGGCATATATTACAAGGCTGACTGCCGTATTCTTGAAACTATACCTGCATCTAAATTTAATCCAAAACCAAAAGTAGATTCTGCCTTGGTAGAGATCGTTCCAAGACCGTCTCCGTTCAAAGTACTTGATGAGGATATGTTCTTTAAAATCGTTGAGACTTCTTTCAATCATAGAAGAAAAAAGATTGGAACATCACTAAAATTGGCAGGAATAATCCCAAAAGGTGTCAATTTGCCTATTTTAAATAATAGGATAGAGACCCTTTCTCCAGAAGAAATTGGACAGTTATCTGATGATATATTTGAGTTGGTAAAATCGTGCCCGTAGGGTGTGGCGAATGTGGGCATCATCACGATTCACATTTGTTATTTTCATTTTTTATATTCTAGATAGTTATATTGTGCAGATGCCACATTGATCGTAACAATCTAAAATTTCATTACACCCACAATATTGATACCATTAGATTGCATTATCGGTTTGATCGCATGCAGATTGGAATAGTTGGAAAACCAAATGTTGGAAAAACAACATTTTTTGGAGCGGCTACAATGGCACCAGTTGAAATTGCGAATTACCCATTTACAACAATAGTTGCTAATAAAGGGATTGGATATGTCAGATCTGCATGTCCATGCAAAGAATTAGGGGTCCAATGTACACCGCACAATTCTAGTTGCATAAATGGAATCAGAATGATTCCTATAGAACTTTTAGATGTTGCTGGACTAGTACCTGATGCGTGGCAAGGAAAAGGATTGGGGAATCAATTTTTGGATGATCTTAGACAGGCCGATGCTCTTATCAATGTTATTGATGTCAGCGGATCTACCAATATAGAAGGTGTGCTTGGAAAACCTGGGGAGTATGATCCAAGAGAAGATGTTAAATTTTTAAAAAAAGAAATTGAAATGTGGATTAAGGACATCATCAATAATGGATTTAATAAAATAGCTCGTACTGCCAGAATGACGGGCGCAAATCCTGAGACAATACTTCATGAAAGACTTGCTGGATTAAACATTACAGAAACACATATCAAAGCAGCGCTGAAAACCACATCTTTTCCAGAAGACCTTACGGAATGGAATGACGACGTGATGCTAGCACTTGCAAAAAAAATTAGAGAATATAGTAAACCAATGATAATTGCCATGAACAAAGCAGACATAGCGCCCAAAAGTAACATAAAATTGGTTGAAGCAATGGGAGATACCTCTATCATAACTATGGCTGAGACTGAACTAGCACTTAAAAAAGCAAATAATGCCAAAATAGTAGAGTATATTCCCGGAGAAAGATCTTTTAGAATATGTGAGAATGTAAAACTCAGCGATGCACAAAAAAACGCCCTTAATTATATGAAAAAAAATATGGAAGAATATAATGGAACCGGGATACAAACATGTCTTGAAAAAGTTGCATTCGAAGTACTGAACCTCATCACTGTATATCCAGTTGAAGATGAGAACAAGTACACAGACCATTTTGGGAGAGTGCTCCCAGATGCCTATTTGGTCCCAAAAGGCTTCACAGCAAAAGATCTTGCTTACAAAGTACACAGTGATCTTGGAAATAAGTTTATTAAGGCGATAAACGTGAAGACTAAACGTACCATCGGAGCTGATTATAAACTCCTCAACGGTGATGTCATAAAAATTATTGCCAATCGGTGATAACATGGGTACGTGGGACGTTAGACTATTGAGTGCTTCGTATTGTCAAGACGGTGACGGTGTTACTGTAGAACTTTTTGGAAAAACTAAAGACGAAAAATCCATTACCGTTCTGTGTTATGGGTTCCGTCCTTACTTTTACGTGGTGGACCCAAGATCTGATCTCGAAATGAGAATGAAAAAGGATGATAATGTTGTCAACGTTACCGTCGATAAATTATTTTACAAAGGCGATATGCACGACGTTCTCAAAGTTACTATAAAGTATCCGTGGACGGTGCCAGACTATCGAAATAAATTAAAAGGGGGGGGCTATAGTGTACTGGCTGCAGACATCCCATTTCACTTTAGATATATCTATGATATGAACATGGGTTCATGTATCCGTGTTACCGGTAAAGAAATCGAAAAAAATTATACAACTGATCTCATAGTTGAAATGGAAACGTTTGAAAATATAGATTCATTCAATCCAAATCTGAAATTCTTATCTTTTGATATAGAAAATAGCGTTCTCCACGATTCTATTTTTACGATATGCTTTGTAGTATCTGAAAATGAGAAGATCAAAAAATGTAAATCTATTACTGGATCAGAGCCAGATATATTAAAGAATTTTTCAGACCTTATACGGGAGGAAGATCCTGACGTTATAACAGGGTATAACATCAACAATTATGATATTAAAAAATTAATCGAAAGGAGTGAATATCACAAAATCGATAGAGATCTGAAGTGGGGAAGGGATTATGGCCCTCCTAGAACGGTCAACAGTAGATTCTGGAAAGTCAAGGGACGTCTGATCGTTGACGCTTGGTGGGCAGCAAAAATAGCAATTAAACCCAAGCAGGAGACATTGAATGCCATTTCAATGCAATTATTGGGGGAGACTAAATTAGACGTTGACCCAAAACACATGGATGAGGAATGGTCAAAAAACAGGGATAAAGTAATAGAATATTGTATCAAAGATGCAGAATTAGCACTTAAAATTTTGAATAAGGTTGGGACTGTTAGAAAAAGTATAGACCTTGCTACAGTATCTATGCTTCCTGTAGAAGACGTTTTGATATCTGGTACATCCACCTTAGTAGATTCTCTACTTATACGCAAAGCGGACAAACAAAAGATAGGCGTTCCATTAAATGGGAAGTACACACAGACAGAGCAGATTGAGGGGGGTTACGTCCATACTATGAATCCTGGCCTGTATCACTGGGTTTGTGTTCTTGACTTTAAGTCGATGTATCCTTCACTTATCATAGAAAAAAATATTTGTTTTACAACACTCTCTAACGGAGGGGAAATTGCCAGCCCTAATGGTATCAGATATGTGTCTAAAGAAAAAAGAATTGGCATACTACCAACGATACTTGAGGAATTAATGCAGAAAAGAGATTCAATAAAAGCATTGATGAGGAAAACTCAAGATGAATCTGAACGTAGTTATTTGGACGGTCTTCAAGCTGCTGTAAAAGTTCTTATGAATACATTCTACGGCGTGTTTGCATCATCATTCTATAGATTCACTGACAAAAATATTGGTTCATCTATCACGGCGTTTGCAAGAGATGCTATCAGAGGAATAATCGAAGAAATCGAAAGTGAGGGTATTTCTGTGATCTATTCAGACACCGACTCGGTTTTTATGAAATCTCCATACGGTGATCTGGATAGTTCTGTAAAATTTGGAAATGAAATGGCAGAGCGCTTTTCTAAGGAGGGTAGAACACTAGAATTTGAAAAAATTCTTGAGCCGTTGTTTTCCCATGGCAAAAAGAAAAGGTATGTCGGAAAAATTATATGGCCAAAAAGAGAAGAAGAATTACTTGTTAGAGGATATGAAATCAGACGCTCTGATTCTTTTGACCTTCAAAGTAAACTGCTCATAAAGTTATTTGACTATATTCTCGAAGAGAAAAATGATGAAGCTTTAGCACTTGCAAAGAAAACTGTCCAAGATACTCTGGCTGGCAAAATCCCTATTTCAGAATTGGTAATATCACGCACATGTAAAGGTCTTGATGCATACGAAAATCCCGATAGCATGGCAAATGTCCAGGCAGCAAGAAAACTAACCGACATGGGTTATGATTTCATCCCAGGAATGAAGGTTTCCTGGATTGTAACGGATTCTAATAGCACCCCACAGAAGGTTGAACCGTATGTCGGCGGCGTGGAGTTCCGAGGTAAACCGGATTATAAATACTATGCTAAACGCATATCTCAAATGGCCTCTAGGATTACTGAGGTTTTTGGATGGGGGGAAGAAGATATTATGACAGGGCGTCACCAATCAACCCTGTTTGACAACATATTTGATGGTACATCGAAGGTACCTAAAAGTGAAACTACCGTGCAAACTCACACTTGCAAAAGTAAAAACATGAAACTAACAGATTTCTTGTAAACATATACGCACAATAAAACGGTATCTTTAAATGTAAATCATTGGTACCGATTGTTGCGGGATTTGTGTCCCGACGGAAATGTACCTGTAATGGCGAATCCGGATGGGTGATTAAAATGTCCGAAGAGACAGAACAAGAAATCAAAACTGTTAGTGGTAAGAGCATGTACTCTTATATTGCAGATGCTTGGAAAACTCCTTCTGATAGTTATCTCAAGGAACTTAACAAAGATAGAAGAGTTGCATGGCGAAGAGAAGAAAATTTTGTTCGAATCGAAAGACCTACTAGGCTCGATAAGGCAAGAAACGTCGGTTATAAAGCGAAACAAGGGTTTGTTCTCGTCAGAGGAAGAGTTAGAAAAGGATCATTTGGAAAAAGAAGAATTAAAGGAGGAAGAAGAGCTAAAAGAAAAGGTATCCTCCAAATAACCGTTGGAAAGAGCATGCAAAGAATTGCTGAGGAGAGGGCTCAGAAAAGATTTCCTAATCTTGAAGTTCTCAATTCATACTGGGTAGGAGCTGATGGTCAATACGAGTGGTATGAAATTATTCTTATTGATCCCAGTCATCCCGTTATCCAATCTGACCCCAAAATTAATTGGATATGCTACAATACTCATAGAAGACGTGTGTATCGCGGCAAGACTGCAGCTGGTCAAAGGGGTCGTGGCATGAGTACTACTGGAAAAGGCGCTGAAAAGTGCAGGCCATCGGTTAGGTCAAAGGGTAGAAGGGCCAAGTAATATCCCTCATATGCCACCCATGTGGTGGCATTTAACATTATTTTTAGTCGAAATCCGACTTCTGAATACGCCTGTATAGTTCGTCTACGTTTGCATCTGTCATTCCAATGGTTGGAAAATATGTTGGAGTACTGTAGTCAGAGATTTTTGCAATGTCTAGATTGTCTAGTGATGTACCCACTACCCTGCCAAGTGTTTCTTTAGATTTGGTATTTTTCGAATCAGAACATAGTTTTAACGTATTGTCATACATTTTGAGCAAATTTAAGTCATAGTCTCCATGGACGACTAATTTGCATCCACGCTTCATCATCATCCATGCAGATACCACCCCACGCTTGTCATACACTTCTGCAGAGATTTTTCCTTGACTTCCGAGAGGAAGTCCCCCAGGACACGAGATGTATCTATTAAACACGTAAGCTTTGTTGTCTCTGACTTCTACGTAAAACTTTTTATCCGGGTTTGTAAGGTTCACTTTAATATTCATTCCTTTATTCTTTTCGAGTATCGCAGAACCTGCTTCTCTACCGATGTCAATGCTTGTATATGGGTGGGTTCCCTCACGCCTTGCCTTAACAGCAAATGATTCTCCGTCTAAAATACGATTAACAGAATACTCCGCAATTGTTTTGCATATGTCATTCATATCAGATGTACATTCATCGACCACGGACAAAGATGCCACTCCAAAAATCTTTTTTATTGATTTGACACACTTTTCAATGTGATCGGTTTCAATAAAATAACGGGCGTCTTTATAGCTTATTATTGCTTCAACATTATCGGTGGCTAACATCGTTAACATGTTATTTTTCAGTATACTTTGGAATCTTCTCCGAATTGGTGTACTCTTTAAACCCATTTCACAATATCTTACCAAAATCAAAGACACAAGTCGCCGTATATTTTATTTAAATAATAATTTGCGGACATAAACATGTCATTCTGAAACACTTCGTCAATTTTCATAATTTAGTTGTTATGTGTTGATATCGAATCACTTAGTGTCAAATGAAATGATAAAAATAATAACACTGTCATTCAGACTGACATTGAAAATGTTGCTCTTTACTTCAAGTATTATTCTACTTTATGAAAAGTGTAAAAACTTATCTAAAAATTTCTAAAATTAAAATTTTATTGAAAAAGTGCCACGTGACTGGTTTATATACAAAGCGTCGAGAATTGTGTCATATATAATTGTTATTCTTCGATTATATAAAATTTATATAACATTTGAATTGAAAACTAAAGTGGTGCAGAGGAAGGGATTTGAACCCTTGAACGACTAACGACTAGACCCTGAATCTAGCACCTTTAACCAGGCTCGGTAACCTCTGCACTTAGCGATGCGACTACGTGACTATATAAAAATATTGCATATCGAAAATGGAAGTAACAAGTGGAAAGCGAGATTCATTAAGTGTAAGTGACGTGTGTGAATCGTGGGTGGACATACATTTACAACTGCGATTATTT
>JAKSHX010000019.1 GCA_024399155.1 archaeon
TCTATCATTCTTTATCACCCTTTTTCTTTGGTGTGTAAATAAGATTTACTGCACCGGTTCCAAGCGTCACCGGTTGACCAACTATGATATTTTCTGCCACTCCTTCAAGGCGATCTATTTCTCCATTCATAGCGGCATGTAACAGATGTGGCGCTGTAATCTCGAACGCTGCCCTTGCGAGTACACTTGGCTTTTTTCCGGATATACCATGTCTCCCAATCGCTTTAACCTGACCATCATTAGTCATTAGATCGGCAACGAGCATGATGTGTCTAATATCCACATCAAGACCA
The DNA here is from genome assembly GCA_024399155.1 of archaeon. GTDB lineage: Archaea > Thermoplasmatota > Thermoplasmata > Methanomassiliicoccales > Methanomethylophilaceae > Methanarcanum. The sequence goes on from JAKSHX010000019.1 coordinate 294, forward strand.
GCTTCAGAAAGTGTTCCGCATGCTTCATTAATAATCGAATTTCTTGCAGCCTCTATTCCGAGTACATCTGCAATCTCTAGGATACTATTAGTTTTCACCTTTGTAGCGTCGACTCCATTGACTTCTAAAACATCTTTAAGATTACTTCCTTCTGTGATGACCGACCATAGATTTCCGTCCTTGTTGATGACTGCTCTTTTAATGCCCGCTATTCCTTTGATCTTGGCTGTTTTTGTTATATCGTATATCTGCTGAAGTTTTTTATAAGAGACCTCATCAGACGTAATGACGATGTTGTAATCATTAATTTCTACTAGGTTGTGAAGAGCTTTAATCTTCACAAGCTTACTATGTACGTCTTCAAGAGTTATCCCGCGATCGTCCATTTTACGCTTGTCAAACTCGAGAATAAGTTTCATATTCGCAATATCGGTGACAATTGTCGCGATGTCCATCAAAGTTGTCATTTCTATATTATAACATATATGGCGTGCAATACCTTCATCCACTTGAATAATTTTTCCATTCTCAGTAATTTCTGTTTTAAGTGGAATGATCATTGAGGGTGTACTGGGGGATCTGCGAGCATCAACGATCTCGATTAACCTAGGCAACCCTTGTGTAACGTTTATATTAGCAACTCCAGCATAGTGGAATGTACGCATATTCATCTGTGTACCTGGTTCTCCAATAGATTGTGCAGCCATAATACCCACAGATTCGTTGGAATCCATAACATGCGACTCATACATTCTGGACGCTACATTGATTAATTCATTGATCTTGCTTTCAGGAACATTTTTGTCTTTAATCCTTGCGGCTATGCCTGTGATAATTTTTAAGGGAAGCCAAACTCCTTTCTCCTCGCAGATGTCTATAAGTTTTTGTTCATCTTTAGAAGTTTCACGTTGCTTATGAACAGGCAACATCAATTTGGTGGGATTATTCTCAATAGATTTTTCCTTTTTAGCGGAAGATGATTTGACGCCACGTTTTTTAATTTTCGCAACAATTTCGGCTACTTCGTCTTCCGCAATTCCAATAGAAACAAACTCTGAAACATCGGCATCCGAGATTGACTTTAGTGTGTTGAACTTTATCAAAAGTTTATCTACAGTCTCTTTTTCGACACCTCTTGCTATTAAGGCATTAAATGTGTCTTTTTTAGCCATTTTACTCACTCTCGTATTCTACATCGTTGTTTTCATAGTCGGTGATCTCTTCATCTTCACCAAAGTCCATCTCATCTTTCTCCCTTGAACCGTAATCATCGCCAACATCTTTAGTATCAAGTTTAAGGAATTGATCTGCATCTTCTCCAAAGACCTCTGTGAACAGATCATCAAGGTCGACACTTTTCCCTTTTACTGACCTTGTAGGATCACTTCCATCTTCTCCATACTTGAACTGAATGATGCTACCTGCAGTATTTTTTACGGATCCGTCTGCCGTAAGTTTTAAGTCTTCTAAAGCGGAAATTAACCTTCTTTGCATATATCCAGATCTGGATGTCCTGACTGCCGTATCAACTAGCCCTTCTCTTCCCCCCATTGCATGGAAAAAGAACTCTGTAGGTGATAGGCCTCCTTTATATGAATGTGCAACGAACCCCTTCGCAAATGCTCCTAGGTCTCCTTTCTCAAAGTGAGGTAACGTCCTCCCCCAATATCCCCTGATAAGTCTCTCCCCACGAACAGTTTGCTGTCCGACACATCCGGCCATTTGAGAAAGATTGAGCATATTGCCTCTAGCTCCGGTCTTAGCCATGATGACGGCGGGGTTCATCATACCCAAATGGTTACCCGCAATAACTCCAGTTCCATCACGAGCCTCCTCTAATACCTTTTTAGCACTGACTTCGAGAGTTTCCTCAAGTGAACGTCCTGGCATTTGTCGAAGGGTTCCATTTTCATATGAATGTACAAGTTCATCGACAATCGCAATCTTTTCCTGATTAAGATTCTCAATCTGTAATTGCGCCTCGATAGGTATATCTTCATCATCAATACCAGTACTAAATCCATGATCCATGATCATGCCCAAAGCAAGCTTTGTAACCTGATTAATAAACCTGGCCGCCCTGTTTTCCCTGATACCGTTGCTGAACGTATCATATTTCTCATCTCTATAATCGCGAGCAATACGGTCAATAATTCTTCCCTTAGTACATCCAATACCTTTTACATCAATAGTACCGCAGATAAGTTCTCCATTTTCAATTTTAACATATGCGTCATACTCGCAATTTTCCTTTTTACAACCGTCTTTGCATCCTTTACAAATTGCCGCTTTGTATTTTAGATTGAATGGTTTTTCTTTGTCTTTGGGAAGAACGATAGAAAATAATTGTCTCCCTGTCCAATACTCTTCTCCTTTCTTATTCTTGAATGGCTTTGGAATTTCAATATCGTCAAGCCTCATAAGAATGTTCATTGCTTCCTCTTTACTGAAATGCGGGTTATTGTGCGTAAGGAAATAAGCACCGGTAATGTGGTCATGGATTGCACCAATTATGGGCCCTCCATATCTGGGCGATAGAATATTTTCTTGAACTTGCATAAGAATGCACGCTTCTGCGCGTGCTTCTTCACTTTGTAAAACGTGCAAGTTCATCTCGTCCCCATCAAAATCTGCATTATATGGTGGACAAACACAAAGATTGAATCTGAATGTACGCCCTTCCATGATTTTGGCACGATGTGCCATTATTGACATTCTATGTAGTGATGGTTGTCTATTAAACAATACAACGTCTCCATCAACAAGTTGCCTGTTAACAATATAATCTGTGTCGATGGCATTTGACTGTTCAAAACAGTTGTGGTCAGTAACCCTTATCTTTCTACCATCGTTTCTGATAATATAATTGACACCTGGAACATATTTTCCACTTATTCCGAATTTATCAATCTCACTCTTTTTAAATATGTCAGAGAGTGAACTATCAGTCTCTCCAGTTTCTTCATTAAATCCGATAGGTTTGACTCCAAGTTTAAGAAGTCTATCTTTGTCAATTTTAGTAACTCTGACTGGCTCGACACCGCCTCTTATAAGACGTCGCGTGTGCTCAATATTGATGTCATTGACGTGAATTGGGACTGTAAGCTCCCTAGCTGCGAAAATAGGAATACCGATCTGATTGATCGAGAGTAGAGGATCTGGTGAAATAACTGTACGTGAAGAGAAGTTGACACGCTTACCGGACAGATTGGATCTGAATCGTCCTTCTTTACCCTTAAGTCTTTGTGTTAATGTCTTTAGGGGACGCCCCGATCTATGTCGTGCAGGCGGAATTCCAGATGTTTGATTATCAAAATATGTTGTTACGTGGTATTGTAAAAGTTCCCAGAGATCTTCTACAATCAGCTGAGGTGCCCCTGCATCACGATTCTCTCTAAGTCTTTCATTAATCCTAAGAACATCGACTAATTTGTGAGTTAGATCGTCTTCTGATCTGTCCCCGGAATCAAGCGTGATAGAAGGTCTGACAGTAACGGGTGGAACTAGTAGTACTGTAAGAATCATCCATTCGGGCCTGCAAGTATGTGGATCCATTCCCAATGTACGGAGATCATCGTCAGGAATTTTCTCCAATCTTTCTCTTATTTCAAGAGGCGTGAGTTTGTGATTGTCTTCAATTTCACGGAATGTTGTGGGCTTATCGAGTTTAATCTTGACTCGTTCAGTACCACAATAAGGACAAAATTCTTTAGATGACGCATCCTTTGCGGTCTTTTTAGAGAGGAGTTTTATATCTGCAGCATCTCCTCCGAACTCCTCAATAGAACCAAGTTTTTGTCTGCTATATTTGATTTGATCGTCATTGAGCATCAGCCTTCCGCAGTTAGAACACGTACACTCTAAGAGCATTTTGATATCTTTTATGAATCCGACGTGTATAACGGGCCTGGCAAGTTCAATGTGACCGAAGTGTCCAAGACAATCATTAGAATTGCATCCGCAGGTCTTACAGCGTATTCCAGGCTCTATAACGCCCATCCTAGTGTCCATAAGACCTCTCTCGTAAGGACGGTTTTCATCATCGTATGTATCAGCAGTAATAACTTTCACTGCAGACATTTTTCTAATTTCATCTGGTGAAAGACATGAGAACCTGATACTTCCGATTCTCTTTGTAATGCTTTCTACAGAGCTCCTGTTCATCTCAAGTCCTCCAACTGAAGTCTCATAACTACACCCAGTGACAATAATTCGTCCATCAGTAATTTAAACGCATAAGATGTCTGTACAAGATGGATATTGGTGTGCTCCCCACAAACCGGACAATAAAGTTCTCCACGATTATTGAGAATGGCGATATGTCCACACTTAGGATTTCCACAGACATACTGTTGCATACCATCAGACTCATCAAGAAGACGATCTTTAATAACCATCGCAGCACCGTGACCGATTAGACAATCACGTTCCATTTCTCCAAATCTGAGTCCTCCTCCCCTAGAGCGCCCCTCAGTCGGCTGTCTGGTTAGAATTTGTACAGGTCCCTTAGATCTGACATGCATCTTTCCACTAACCATATGATGCAATTTCTCATAGAATATCACGCCTGTGTAAACATCAACAGATAGTTGTTTTCCGCTTCTGCCATCATACATGATTTCCTTACCAGTATGCTTAAATCCGTTCTTAACAAGTCCATTACGGATGGAGTCTTCCCTCTCTCCCGAAAAAACTGTACCGTCGACTGTACGTCCTTCCATCGCTCCTACTTTACCACCAATCATTTCAAGAACATGGGCGATGGTCATACGCGAAGGGATACCGTGAGGGTTGATAATGAGATCTGGCGTTATACCGTCGATAGTAAATGGCATATCTTCTTGAGGCACAAGACGTCCGATAACACCTTTCTGTCCATGTCTTGAACAGAATTTATCACCGAGCTCTGGAACTCTTTGATCTCTAACCTTTACTCTTGCAAGCCTGCATCCGTTTTCAGATTCAGTAACCATAACTGAATCCACATATCCAGCCTCTCCGTGCCTTACGGTAATGGATGTCTCTCTCCTCTTTTCTTTTTCATTCATTAAATAATCTGTTTCCTCATCAGAAAATCTTGGTGGTGATGTCTTTCCTATAAGGACGTCAGTACCACATATTTTGGTCTCTGGCGATATAAGTCCGTCTTCTTCGCCAAGTGATGAGTATGCAGCCTCTTCACGCGCACCAATTACACCAGGTTCAGGAATTTCAAAATGATCCTCCTGACTATTTGGATAGCGACGCTCTTCTGCACGATAAATCCTCATAAATGTAGAACGTCCTAGTCCTCTCTGCACAGAACTTTTGTTCATAACTAGCGCATCTTCAATGTTATATCCATGATAAGAAAGGACTGCTATGCAGAAATTCTGTCCTGCGGGTCTGTTGTTATATCCCGTAAATTTCATAATTTCGGTTTGCACCATTGGTTCTTGTGGATAATGTAAAAGATGTCCACGAGTATCTGGCCTGATACGGTAATTAGATGCAGAAACCCCGAGTGCTTGTTTCGCCATCGCAGCACCCAATGTAACACGAGGCGATGAATTATGTTCGGGGTATGGAACAAATCCTGCCGCAATACCGAGAATTACCATTGGATCGATTTCCATGTGGGTGTGATTTGGTTTGATATTGGACGGTACCTCAAATTCACCTTTACACCATTTACATTTGAGGATCGCATTTCCTCCTTTCCCAGGATTCATCCAATCAACATCGATAGGGGATAGTGTGTATCCGCAGCACTCACATCTCTTAGGCACTGTATACGGATCTACAGCGATGAACGCGTCTTCTTCTTCTTCCGCATCAATCCATTCTATGATCCCTTCGCGGAAGAGGTCACTCCATTTAACTTTTTTATTCCTGATGTCTTCAAGACATGCTCTATCCATGATTGTTTTACCTTTATTAAGAATTAGAAGAGGCCTTCTAAGGCGTCCCTCATCGCAATTAATGATCACCTCATTCATATCTTCATCGAAATGGACGTTAACCTCATCAGATATGTGTCCAGATCTCCTTTTTTCACGGATGTTTTTTACTAACAAATGTGCGTTTGTGTGATTTCCAACAAGATCTCCATTAACAAAAACACGTGTGGCACTCTGGACTGACGATGCAGTCGAAAGATCCATGTCTCTTAGCATCCATTTAACATCGGCGTCTGGAAATCCCTTAGAAACGTCGATAATCAACGCAACATTCTTAACCAGTCCACAGTTTTGACCCTCAGGTGTTTCTGAGGGGCAAAGCCTTCCCCACTGAGTCGGGTGCAAGTCACGAGCCTCAAAGTGAGGCTGACTTCTTGTGAGAGATGATGTTACTCTCCTAAGGTGTGACATAGATGACATGTTCGATGTCCGATCTAGTAACTGAGAGACCCCCGCACGTCCACCGACCCAATTACCAGTTGCCAGGGAATGGAGTAATTTATGCGTAAAGAGATCGGGGCGAATGGACGACGAAATCTTGATGTCTCTATCTTTTTTTCTTCCCCAATTTTTCTCTAGCTGGTACTTCAAGTCTTTCATCAACAAACCGAAACTAGTCCTGAAAAGATCTTCCATGAGATCTCCTGAAAGCTTGAGCCTTTTGTTCGCGTAATGGTCCTTGTCATCAGCTTTTCTTTCTCCGAGTGATAATTCAAGGACAGAACGCGCAATACGCCCAAGAAAGATCGCTTTTTTCATACGATCTGCTTCAGTATCACCCAAATGAGGAAGCAGTGAGTGGTCGAGAATGTTTTCAATTTTTTTTACTCTGTACTCTTTAGCCTGACCAGCAGCAAAATTTCTCTCAAGATAAGCGATGGCATCTTCCTGTGTATGGAAGCCGTTTGGGGCATAAGTTTTCTTATCGTAGCTAGTTTCCAAATTAGCATAAACGATGTTGGTCATTTTCTCTTTGTTAGAGGCAATGGTTTCAAATATTTCTTGATCGGACTCCATGCCTAAAGCTTTCATCAGTGCGATAATTGGGATGCTTCCTGATGTCACTGGGATGGAAACCCAAAGCGTGCCATCCTTTTTCTTTTCAACCTGCGTAAGGGCGCGGTACCCTTCCTTCTGCGAAAAAACCTTTGCAACCTCTACAGGCGTACCAGATCTATCACCATACTCAACCATGACCCTATTTGGTGAAAGATCCTCTAATGTGATTAAGACTCTCTCGGTTCCTCCGACAATAAAGTAGCCACCTGGATCTCTCGGGTCCTCTTTGTTATCAATTAGATATTGATCGTATCCCTCATCACTTATGTTATAATTTTCTGCTTCTGTTCTAAAAATACTTCTGCTGAGGTTACATCCACTGGATTTGACCATCATTGGAAGGTAACCTATACGTACATTCGGTTCTTCTCTTTCGAATCCGTTATTATCAATGATTGTGAAGTCAACATAGATGGGTGCAGAATAATTGAGGTTCCTAAGTCTCGCCTCCATTGGAGTTAAATGTGTATGACAATATCCGTTTGCTTCGATAATTTCCGGGCGACCTACACGAATTGTATTTTTCGCTTCATGGTCAATATTGCCATAGTCATCCCTTTTTCTTCCTATGCGGATCTTGATGTCACTTCCTCCAACATGGTCTTTGTCCAGGCAAATTATTCCACGATCGGCATCTTCCGCAGGGATTCTTATATCATCAACAATTTTTTGCATTCTACTATTGGGATTATCAGCAGACGCTAAGAAATCGTTAAATGACGCTATGTGATGGTTCACAATACTATTTTCATAAAAATATGCCCTTACAAGATCCCTCATCAGCTGTCACCATCCACTACAAGCCTATATGCCACAAATTCTTCTGCTGTTTCACTTTTTCTCACAATTTTAATGATGCTACCTGCCTGAATTAATTGTCCATTGATGCTCTCCAGTACCCTAATTGCTGCATCCTTTCTCCTAATTTTAGGAAGTTGCTCCTTTCCGATTTTCTTCTTTTCTAGGATGTGCTTCGCCTCTGCTTCGGTAAGCAGTGTGTGCTCAGGCACGAGGTCGTGCTCAAGAACATTGAATGAAATATTGTCCGTTGCCAAGTTTTCACCTACAATAATTGCCCCACTGTCGGTCAGTGAGCAACCTGCTCTAAAAGTTCCTGATGATTATTTCCATTCCTCATACTTGATCCGTCCCCGATCGCTCATGAAGACCATCAGCGGGCCTGAAGGGATTCGAACCCTTGACCACCTGATTAAAAGTCAGATGCTCTACCTAGCTGAGCTACAGGCCCTTAGACAGTTTAAGCTTATAATGGGATGGCAGTCCGTTATCCTATATAATGTTTGTCTATTATCAAAATGTGTAAAAATATGGAGGATAAATGTGACACAACACTGTTTTGTGTCTTCAAATGGTATTTAATACCACACTATAGTGTCAGTACTTTAAGTGCATTTGAGGACGACAGATATAATAAATGCAGGTCCATGCAAAATCGATGGATAACTATGTTGATCTCAAAGTAGCTGCAAACCTAAGGAAACTAGAGGCGGGACGCGGTTGGGTTAGGTTGGACCCGATAGTAGTGAATAAACTTAACCTTGAGATTGGGGACATCATAGAAATTGTTGGAAAACGGACGTCGGTAGCTAAAGTTATAAGAAGCACTCCTGATGACGAAGGTAAAGGGATCATCCGTATGGATTCCATCACTATGGGTAATATCAAGGTAAAACTTGATGAAATTGTAAAAATTAGAAAAGTTGTACCAAAATTGGCTGAAAATATTACACTTGAATTTAACGGTATTCCTGTATGGAGGAGGATATCATTTCATGAAAATAAAAACAAAATTTTCTATGAGGAGTTGTCAGGGAGAGCCTTGATCGATGGTGATGTAATAGTCGTCCCGAGTATTGCTGTTATGGGGGAATGGGTTAGATTTGTTGTCTTTAACACTGTGCCATCAGGAGTGGTTTTAGTTACTCAAAACACTGAGATTACAATTAGAGACGTTTCCAATAAAAAAGAAAAAACTGCAGAAAATCAAATCACGTTCGATGATGTTGGAGGGCTCGAAGAAGAATTAAAAAAGATCAGGGAAATAGTCGAACTTCCAATAAGACATCCCGAAATATTCGATAGGTTGTGTATCACACCTCCGAAGGGAGTTCTTCTGTATGGACCTCCAGGTACTGGAAAAACATTAATCGCTAAAGCGGTGGCTAATAGTTCTGGTGCATCATTTTTTTCTATTCAAGGCCCAGAGATTATAGGCAAATTTTATGGAGAAAGTGAAGAAAGTCTTAGGAAAATATTCGAAAAAGCGATGAGAAACTCGCCGAGTATTATATTTATTGACGAAATAGATTCAATAGCCCCTAATAGAGACAGTGTTACGGGAGAAGTGGAGAGACGTGTCGTAGCACAACTCCTAACGCTAATGGATGGTTTGTCTTCGAGCAGAAGAGACGTTGTAGTCATTGCTGCTACTAACAGAGAAGATGCGATAGACCCAGCACTCAGAAGACCTGGCAGATTTGACAGAGAGATTGAGATCGGAATACCTAGTAAAATTGGAAGAAAAGATATTCTGGAGGTACATCTGAGGGGGATGCCACTCACAAATGATGTTTCCATAGACGAGCTAGCTTCTATTACTCATGGATTTGTGGGTGCAGACTTGGCATCATTAGCAAGAGAAGCTGCAATGAAATGTCTTGGTAGAAGCATCATAAATTTCGATTTGAATAAGCCTATACCAATTGATATGTTGTCACAACTAAAAGTGTCGATGAATGACTTCATGAATGCATTGGCGGAAATAGAACCTAGTGGGATGAGAGAAGTAATCATCGACATTCCAAAAGTTAAGTGGTCTGACATAGGTGGATTAGAATCTGTTAAAAAAGAAATTTGTGATGTGTTCATTCCAACTGAAAGCAAAAAGACTTTCGAACGTCTTGGTATTAAACCGCCAAAAGGAGTTTTACTTTACGGTCCTCCGGGCACTGGAAAAACACTAATTGCTAAGGCTATTGCCAATGAATCCGGGGTTAATTTTATTTGTATTAATGGTCCAGAAATTGTAGGTAAATGGATAGGTGAGACTGAAAAAACTATTAGACAAGTGTTTAAACGCGCCAAACAAATGGCACCTTGTATAATATTTTTTGATGGAATAGATTCGATTGCGCCCAAACGTGGGTCTAGGGGCGATACTGTGTGGGATATGGCAGTTAGTCAACTACTTACGTCGATGGATGGAATAGAAGCCTTAAGTAACGTCACAGTTGTGGCTGCTACAAATCGTCCAGACATGATAGATCCCGCTCTTTTGAGACCTGGGAGGTTTGATAAACTAATATTTATTGGCAAACCAGATCTGGAAAGTCGCCTGAGAATTCTTGAAATACATACAAAATTTATGCCTATCATTGATGTTGATCTCCTTTCCATTGCAAAAAAAACTGATGGGTATGTTGGTGCAGATTTAGAAGCATTGTGTAGAGAGGCTGCTATGATAGCGTTTCGTGAAAATCCATCAATAAAATTCATCAGTATGAATCACTTCGTTGCTGCGCAGAAGGTGATACACCCGTCCATCGACATAAAGACGTTGGAAAAATATGCCCAGATGTCTGCCGAAATAAGTAAAATGAAATCGTATTCGGACGAACTATCGTTTTACAAATGATTCTATGACAGAAATATTTTTAGATGAGATTATAAACGAACGACACTTGTTGTGGGAGGATTCGGTTGGAGTGATTGAAGACATAGTGGTAGAAGCTGCAACTGGGGGATAAAACACCTTTTAATTAAATCAACATCGAACTCAATATCAGCTCAGAAAACTGATTCCAAAGGCCGTGCAGTCGTGGTGTTCAACATACTAAAAATGTTAGTGGATGATGTCATAGTTGCTTGACCATGTAATTGCCAGATAATCTATATCCGAGTGATTTATAGTATCCTCTAGCTCCCACTCCACTTATTATTTTTAAAAGAATGCAGTCTTTAGACCTGGCTACTTTTTCTGCTTCCATAACAAGTTTTTTACCGAATCCGGAATGTTGCCAATTTTCTGCTTTATCACCTATTTTGGTCATTCTTCCAAAAACTTTTAACTCTCTGACAATAGCATCTTTTTCAGTACTCAGCCTAAGACGAATATAGCCTATTAGTTTGTCTTGACATGTATAGTTGATAAAATGCTCTTCCCCTTCAGACGCTTCATAGATTAAATCATTCAATTTTATTGATTTTGGATTGTCAAGTTTAACGTCATTTCGACCAATTTCTCGACACCTTATACATCTACACTCTCTACCAACCTCACGAATCTTTTCTTCTATCAGCTGGCGTATGTTACTTTTTAAGATACCGACGGCGATCTGTGGTGCAGGGATGTCACGCTGTATTCTTTGTATTCTGACATACTCTGGAACGAATCTCTTCATATTTGCTATGAGTGTTACAGCCTCCTTCGTATCATACGGTTCATACTTTCCAGCTTTCCACATATCATAAAGTTCAGTTCCTTCGATAACCAATGTTGTATAGAGTTTCAACATATCTGGCCTAAAATTAGGGTCATCAAAGATCTTACGAAAGTAATACAAATCCTTTTTTGGTGACGAACCTGGAAGTCCTGGCATAATATGATAGCATATTGCCAAACCATGATTTTTACATCTTTTAGTGCTTTCAATCACTTCTTTGATTCCATGACCGCGGTTTACTGATTTGAGAATCTCATTATTTAAAATTTGTACCCCCATTTCCACCCTTGTGGCCCCTAATCTTAGAGAACGTTCTATTTGTGCATTATCGAATACGTCAGGTCTAGTTTCTAAAGTGAGACCCACACATCTATGCTTCGCGACCTCATTCCAAATATGTGCAGTATCGATGTTTGGTGCATCTTTATCATTCATGGCATCAAAACACCTTTTTACAAACCATTCCTGATATTCTTCATCACGACAAGTAAACGTCCCGCCCATTATTATTAAATCAATTTTATCAGTGGCATGGCCAATGGCCTCTAATTGCCTAATTCTGTCAACAACCTGTCTGTAAGGATCGAATTCGTTTCTTTCGGCGCGCCTTGCAGCTGGTTCTTTTCCTGTATAGGATTGGGGAGAATTGTTTTCTACCCCTCCTGGACAATAAATGCACTTGCCGTGAGGACACGAATGAGGTGATGTCATTACTGCAACAACAGCCACACCACTGAGAGTCCTCATCGGTTTTTTTTGAATGATTGGTATAACTTTTTTCTTTTCTTCAGGTCTCACATATTTCAGAATTTCAGAATTGGGGGGCACGTTGTCAAGTTTAAAGTCCTTACATAGTTGGACTTTGTAATTCTGAAACTGTTCACGATCTAGAAGCTCACCATTCAGTATCATCTCGATGAGATGTCTGCTGAACTTTTCATACATCTAATCATCTGTAATAGACGTCACTTTTCTTATCTGGTACATCATCTATACTAGGGATTTCCAACTGGTCGATATAAACTATCTGAGACACTGGAATAAATCTCATGAGACTATTTTCTGGTTCTATCGCGATGGCAACATCTTCACCAATTGATATATATCCCTTGTAAATGCCAATAGTGTCACCTTCATCGGCGATTTTAACTAGATACCTTCCACCAATGTGCATTTTTAATTCTTCCTTAATCGCCATCATACTTTCTTCTCCTTGTCAATAAGTTCCTGAAAATGTGCAATCGTTTTTCGGTAATTCTCGAGTGCCATATTAACATTAGCCTCCGTAAAATGCCATGCTTTTAACAAATCACCGTATCTTATACAGTAACCCTTGCGAATCTGATCTCCAAACTCTACATCTATACTGTCTAGAAGATCTAGCGACTTAAGTTTGTTTATATGCCTGTAGATTGTAGGTTTTGTAGTTTCTAGAAGTATAGCGAGCTCTTCTACCGTCCACGCTTTATTCATATTTCTCATGAAATAATCCATGAAAAGACGATATGGGACACTATCCCTGACACTTGTTGCCGAAGTCTTGGGGTCGTATCTTTTTGGTATATAACCAATCTGAACTAAGAATGTCTCTGCCACAATATCAACGTCGTTAATAGAACTTAGCGGTGTATTGCTTGTAATCTGGAGCTCGAACATAAGACACTTCCTTATTATCTCAGAGAATTAATTTGTATTTTAATCCATTGTGGTGAGCCATTGAATTAAATTTAACGTCAGTATACCTGTTCACCGATGCTGCTCTTAAATCTTATAGATGTTAAAATAATCTTCTCAAATGCTCACTGCATGGCATGTGGTAATTTGATTTAGTAAAATTGTCCAATGTCCTGGACGTTTATACACCCTTTACGTAATCCGCAACCGACATCCCGGCAATCGCTCCTTGTCCAACTGCCTTGGCAACTTGCCATGGTTTGCCGGTTATATCACCACAGGCAAACACTCCTTTTACTTTAGTAGAACAATCTGCGCTGACCTTAATTGTATCATCCATTTCTGGCATAATTCCAATATCCATGGCGATATCGGTGGCAGGTTTGGCACCAAGCTCGATGAACACTCCATCTATCTTAATAATTCTTCCTGAAACGGTTATGGAAGTGACGTTTTTTTCTCCTTGAATCGATTCCACTTTACCATTAATCAATTCAACACCTGCCACTTTAGCTTTATTAACAAGATTTTCGGATACAGATATGTTATTGATAATCCAATATACCTTTGAAGCATATTTAGTCATTAATTCTGCAGATATTGCGGCCTCAGTTTCATCTCCCACTATTGCTACAGTTTTTCCCCTATAAAAGTTACAATCGCATGATGCACAATAGCTAACACCTTTACCAAAAAATTCACTTTCCCCTGAAACTCCTAATTTTTTACGAGAAATGCCAGTGGCAATAACCACTGCCTTTGTTTTAACTATTTCGTCACTTTCAGTTACCAATTCAAAAAAATCATCGTTTTTTGATGCTGCTATTATGGTTTCAGAAAAGAATTTGCATCCAAATGATACGGCCTGATTTATACCATTTTTAATGAGTTTTTCTCCTTCCATAGTGTTTGGTAATCCGAAATAATTTTCTATGTGAGTGCCAACCATTGCACTGTTGGCAGCCCTTCCAAATACAAACACTGAAACTTTTTTTCTAACGGCTTGAATCGCCGCCTGAATACCGGCAGGACCGGACCCGATTATAACAACGTCTGTCTGGATCATTCAAAGGCCCAAAATGTGATCTTTAAGCGTTTCAGGCGTCAAATCTGGATTTAGTCCTACAATAACATCAACCTGTTTTCCGTTTTTGTAAATTAATAGCGTGGGAATGGACTGAATATTAAATCTAAGTGATGTTATATGATTCTCATCCACGTTGAGTTTGCCGACTGCAATATTTTCCGTGGAAATTTTAGTTAGATTTTCAATAATTACTCCCATTCTTTGACATGGTTTGCACCATGGCGCCCAACAATCTACAATCACATATTTTTTGGATTTTACAAACTCATCAAAATTTTGATCACTAACTTGTATTGTAGAATGATCTTCTACAGATTCTGCATTTTTCCCGGACTCTATCATCCCGTTAGTCGACATGTACGAAAGGATGTCTTGCTTAGATCTGTATCCCACCAGGGGATCAATCATGACCTTATTTTTAAACATAAGAAGCGCAGGTATTGCCATAATTTCAAATCTAGCTGAAATTCCTGGCGCCTCATCGGTATTCAATTTTGCAACTGCAACTTTACCTTTAAGTTCCTCGTAAAGTTCATCAATAATGGGTGCTATTCTTTTGCACGGCCCACACCATGGCGCCCAGCAATCAATAAGCACGAATTCATTATTATCGATAAAATCATCGAAGTTAGACTCTGTAATTTCGACTACCATAATACTCACTATGACAATTGCGCATTAACTTTTAACTATAAAGATGACTCTGACCGATAGTTGGATAAAGACGCATACGTTTTTTATGTAGATACTCGAAGAAGTTTCAGCAATAAAAGGATTGATGTTTATG
>JAKSHX010000002.1 GCA_024399155.1 archaeon
GCACCTGTCACTGGTCTTTTGAGTGCTATCCTAGAAGCGTTATGTAGGGGAGATTATGACAACTTCATTAATCCTGTAATCATAGGCATTGTCCTTGTTATCATGGGGTTGTAGTTGTATGACGTGGTATGTCATCGAAGGAATAGATGGCTCTGGAAAATCAACAATAGGTCATATGATTGAAGAAAAAATTATAAAATGTGGAAGAAAAGTCCTATTCCTGGAACATCCTAATGATTTATGTAGATTTGGAAGATTAGCACATAAATACCTTTTCAAACGTGGCAAAATGGCAGTGGTATTTGCGACATTATTTTACATACTCAACGTAGTACATTCTCTAAAATATAAGAAAAAGCACAGTGAGGAATACGATGACTTCATTTTCGTAAGGTACAATATGGCTGTCGCATATCTTCCAAAAAAGCTTATAAAACTAGGGAATAAGATAATTAAATATGTGTTTCCTGCGCCAGATGTTGGTATATTTGTAGATATAGATCCTGAATTAGCGATGAGAAGAATCTCTGAAAGGAGTGAAAAATTAGAAATGTTTGAGAGTGTAGAAAAACTTGCAAGCACTAGGGAAAAAATGCTATCGTTGCTAGATGATTGGATAATCGTAAACAATAATCACGATCTGGAACAAACAAAAAAATCAATAAATCTGTTAATCTCAGAGATGACAGAGAATTTGTTATCATAGTTTATGCAAACAATATTTGTCTTTTTCCGTATTACTATAAAAGCCAATTAAAATATATGGAAAAAGAAGGCATTTGTTTATTTAAGCACGTGCTATGCCTTTTATTAACGATTTAAAACACATACAAAATGATTAATATGGTATCCTAGGTAGCGTATCAATCAAAGGTCGAGTGAAAATGATTGATAATCTCATTGAAGTTAAGGATATTAAGGTTAAAAAAAACATGTCTGTTAACGATCTTGTTAAAATGATGAGTGAGTCGGGAGGTTTTACATCACAAAAACTTGCCGATGCGACAGACATCGTTGAGAAAATGATAAAAAACGAAGATTGTCTGCGTATATTATCATTCCCTGCATGTATAATGGCAACAGGTACTAGAGGCGTCATTGTTGACATGGTAAGAAAAGGGTATATAGACCTGATTATCACCACCTGTGGCACACTGGATCACGACCTTTCGAGAACTTGGAAATCTTACTATAAGGGAGATTTCATGATGGACGATGAGAAACTTAGAAAAAATGGCATCAGTAGACTCGGAAATGTCCTTGTCCCCGACGAGTGTTATGGACTTGTACTCGAAGAAAGGCTTGCACCCATATTTGATGAAATTTTTAAAGATGAATTATCGCTCTCTACACATGAAATAATTGATCGTGTCGGTGCAAAACTCGATAATGAACATTCTCTTCTGTATCAATGTCATAAACATAGCGTACCTATCTTTGTTCCTGGTATCACTGATGGTTCATTTGGATGTCAACTTTGGATGTATTACCAAATGCATAGAAAACTTAGAATTGATTTATTTGATGATGAACAAGTACTTAGCGAAATGACTAGTGAAGCTAAAGAGACGGGGGCTATAATCATTGGTGGAGGAATTTCTAAGCATCACGTCATATGGTGGAACCAATTTCGTGGGGGGCTGGATTATGCAATTTATCTTACGACGGCACAAGAGTTTGATGGTTCACTTTCTGGAGCACAAATTAGAGAGGCGGTATCCTGGGGTAAAGTAAAGCCTGATGCGAAAAAAATGACGGTAGAAGGAGATGCCACAATATCGTTTCCGATTATTATGGCTGCTGTTGAAGATAGATTGTGAAATGCCAAAGGATCAAATTGTTTCCAAAGTCAGTACAGTTATTGACTCAATGAATATGCTGGTTAATGTAATACCATAAAAAGTACGGTTAATACGAAAGTATCAATAGGCGTTTCAGAAGGCAAACATGAATATCGTTGAGTATACATTACTTTACCAGGAATTTTTAGATATGACGAATTGTTCAACGTCATATTATAGAAATGAAAAATGACTAAAAAGAAAAACCTTTTACAATTAAATAAGAGTTACTGGTTCGTTTGTATTATGTTGATGTGGTAATTTCATCGTGGACGGAAATACAGATGAATTATAAAAATTTAAGATTTCATCATCGTACTTTAATGGAATGAACAGATGAAGAATAGGCGTGAAAAAATCATTTTACAAATAACATGGTCACGTGCTGTGAAAAATCAATATTCTGTGCCACTTGTATTATTACTATATTCTCTGCCATCTATTTTTTGTTCAAATTTTTTATGAATAATTTCAGACGTACCCATATTCATAAATGTATTTTTTAGACCACTTATAATAAATTATAGAATGTATATGCGGCGATATGCGTTTAGATCCTAAGTATAAAGCTGTTTGTTTTGATATGGACGGTACTTTGCTTGATACCAAAGTTGATTACGAAAAAATGGCAAACATATGTTTCGACGAAATGGAAAGATTAGGGGTGCCAAAGGATCAAATAAATAGAGATGAAGGTTACAAATTCAACATTGATTCTGGACTTAAATGGTTATACACACATGGACGTTCTGAAATAGCTTATCAAATCGGAAATAATATCAAACAAAGGACAAGAGATGTAGAGATGGATACGGTCAATCTCTCTAAACCATTTCCGCATGCCGCCGATTTGCTCATAAAACTTCATTCTATGGGTATAAAAACAGGTCTGTTGACCAGAGGATGTAGAGAGTATGCCATAACGGCTACCAAATTATGCGGTGTTTATGATTTTCTTGACGGGATTGTAGCCAGAGACGATTATACTGAGCAAGAGGCGAAACCTTCACCGATAGCAATGAAACATTTGGCAGAAATAATCGGTGTAAAAACGCATGAGATATTGTACTTTGGAGATCATAAGTTTGATTACCAATGTGCCAGAGATGCAAAGTCCGGATTTATTGCAGTGCTGACAGGCACATCTGGTTACGATGATTGGAAACGCATAAATGGTGTAAAAATCTGTAAATCAATCACTGATTTTTATGAACAACTGGAGTCCACACCGATACGGGAGGACAGTGAAGGTGCAAGGGACGAGATTTGAACTCGCGGACCACTAAGGACTAGCCCCTCAAGCTAGCGTCTTTGGCCATACTTGACTACCCTTGCAATCGTCTTCTTCATTAAAATGTAGTTAATAAAAGTTTTGATGTACATATGATCTAAAAAATACCTGCTCATAGATCACGAACTATCGATGTTAATGAAATAATGCTCAAGTTGTCATGCTTAAAGGTAATCTTCTTGCTGGTAAATTTTTATAAAGCGAACAATCTTCTAATTTTGTTTTTGGATGGTATTTTTACTTTATGGTCTCTTGATGCATAAATCAGATCTTACCCGTAATATTTGATGTATATGTCTGTTAATCATAACATTGGCTGTGGATTGGTTTCATTGCTAGACTGACGTGTATTGATTTTAAAAGTTACGCTTAAATTGTAATTTTATTACTCATATTGACTTTGTAGTGAACGTACAATTATATTGTAAAAGAATAATTGGCATTTGTCAGGAGAGGAAGAGCAGCTGACGGTAGGACATTGTTCCGGCTGAGGAAGTTCCCTCCTCCATAGGGCAGATGGGCCGGGAAATCCGGCAGGGCGAGAGCTCTGGCAAGGGCTCAGAAACGACACAGTTTCGATAATAAGGATGATCTGTTGACAGTGACGTTCTCGAAGATCTGGTGAAACGGCGACTCCCCATCGGAGCAAGCTCAGACAGCCGGGATGATAGCCCGATGACCGGCGGGTAGAGTGCGTAGTTGAATGCTGCTTGAAACAGAAGGGGGGCTACTATCATCACCTGACACCACCTGTATTGGAGACATTTACTTCTCAGGTTCTCTTTGATTCGAGTTCTTCGAGTTCCTTGTACGCGATCTTTGCAACACTAGTACGTGGCAATTTATCAATAAACTCGAAATCTTTTGGAGCTGCAAACTTAGCAAAATGTTCTTTGCTGTATGCAATCAAGTCCTTTATCATCTTTTCATCCCCTACTATTCCTTTTTTAAGAACGATAAATACTTTGACTCTTTGTACTTTTATTGGGTCAGGGATACCGATTGCACAACATTCCACTACACCTGGAAACTGATTGATACCCATTTCAATTTGACTTGGATAAATGTTATAACCAGAACTGACTATGACACGTTTGTATCTCTGTTTAAAATATATGTAACCGTCTTCATCCATCATACCAATATCACCAGTATGAAGCCACGTTCTTCCGTCATTGTGAACCATCAGTGCCTGCTTGGTTTCTTTTTCATTGTTATAGTATCCCTTCATAACAGTAGGCCCGCTTATGCATATCTCACCATCTTCTCCATACGACAATTGTTTGGATGTGCCTACTTCACAAATACTGAAAAGAGTGTCTGGGAAAGGTATTCCTATACTTCCAGTGCGCTCACGATTTAATGGTGTAAGACAGACAGCACATATAGTCTCTGTAAGTCCGTATCCTTCCCTCACAACTGCCTTACAATTATGTTCGTGAAGAAAATGGTCAACTTTCTGTTTAGTCTCAGGTAGTAATGTATCTCCTCCGACAAAAATACCATCAACGCAAGAAAGGTCTGCATTTGCCATGGCATCAGAACGAATCATGCGCTCGAATAATGTTGGGACACCAAACAGATAATTGGGTCTTTTTTTTATTACAAGTTTCGCGAACGACTCGGGTGTGAACGTGGGGACTAAAATACATTTTCCTCCGAATGATAAAAATGTATGTATTCCGGTACATAAACCAAATCCATGAAATATCGGCATCACCGATAACACAGAGTGATCTCGAAACAATCCTTTTTCTCTTCCCTCTTCAGAATATAACTCATCAACCGTACAAGGCATTGTTTCACTCATTGCTAATATGCAGTAGGCTGCAGCATTCATACTCCTGTTTGTAAGTTCAACACCTTTAGGTACGCCTGTGGTTCCTCCGCTATATAACATAATAGATACGTCTTCTGCTTTGACTTCTATATATGGCATATTATCCGACTGGCAAAAATTTAACAAGTCGTTCCACTTGATAATATATTCAGGATTGTGGATCTTTTTGATCTTTTTTCTGACAGAAATCTTATAACTGACACTTCTGACAAAGGGGAGTTCGTCGGCAATATCCGCAACTATGAGTTTTTCAAGACAGGTTTCTTCTTTTATAGCGACAAATTTATCTGAGATTTGATCAAAAGTAACCGCTATCCTTGATTGGGAATCATTCAAAAGTGCCTTAATTTCAACTTTTGATGATAGCGGATGAATCATAGTGGAGACTGCACCGCACTTCACTACCGCATAGAACATCAAGACTGCTTGTGGAATGTTTGGCATGCAAATAAAAATATTTTCACCCTTTTTCACTCCGAGTTTGTACAAACAGGCAGCCAGGTGATCGACTTTTTTAATAAATTCTTTGTAATTAGTTTTCTTTTCTTCAAATTCATAAGCAATTTTGTCTGGATATCTCATTGCAGCGGTTTTTACAATGTCATAAACTGATCCGTCTGGATAATTCATTGATTCGGGAGTCTTTTCAGGTCTGTAAAATTTTACCCATGGTTTCTGACATTCATTCATGATAGCACCAATAAATTTATAGTGACCGTAATGGGCGGTAGACGGTCAATCTTGTATATTAATCTAAATAGATATTTTAGATTTGAATTTTAACATCGTAGTCGGATGAATGATAAATATAATGATACAGTTGCCGAAAATGTGTCTAACAGAACGTACAATGCAATTAGTTTTGATATGAACGGTACCTTATTAAATACCCATATAGACTATGATAAATTAGTCGATGCCGGACGTTATGTTCTTCATAAACTAGGTATGCCTAATGATCAAATAATCATCGGGAATGATAATGAAATGATCGGTGACGGTGTTAAATATTTGAACAATCACGGTTGTGTGATTACATCCGATGATGTTTACAAATTGATAAATGCCAGAGCTTTAGAGATAGAAATGGAATCCATTAACACCACAGAATGCTATCCAGGGGTGCCAGAAATGTTAAAAATTCTAAAATATAGAGGCTACCGTTTGGGCCTTCTTACTGGAGGACAGCGAAACTACACAGAAATGGCCATGAAAAAATGTGGTATTCTCCATTATATGGACGCTATTGAGGCCTTTGATGATCACCCTGCCGGCGAACAAAAGCCTAATCCAATTGCCATGGTCCATCTTGCAAGTAAATTAGGAGTAAAATGCTCTGAAATACTTCATGTCGGTGATTGCGTATGGGATTATTACTGTGCCATAAATTCTGGGGCTGATTTTATCGGTGTCACCACCGGGGAAAATCACACGAGATGGGAGAACGCCGGTGGCCATGTGACGACGGTGGATAACGTCACTGACATCCTTAAGAATTTATAAAAAAGAAATGGGGGTCTGGCCCCCAGATATTTACTGAGTACCTTTACCATATTCGACGATCAACGATTTTTCTTTTTTCTCCTCAAGTTCGTCATAATGGAATCTGTCTAGGTTGGATTCAAAAATATTATCTTTTGGTAATAACTTCTTAATTCCGATCATAAGTTTTGACATTACGCCCATGAGATTCTTACTTAAATTAATACCAAATCTGGTCTTTCCACAGACAAGATGACCTGGATTGATGGTATCATGTGGATCCATAAGAGTTTTGATATTTCTCATAAGCTCCACTGAACCAGCATCCCTAATCACATCGAGATTTGACGCAAAGAATACTCCGAGTCCAAGTGAGCGCCCACCATATTTCATGGCCCTGTCACCCATGTAAAAGTTATAGGCAAATGACATCATTCCGAGGATTTGCTCATCGTCTTTAAAGTAATATGGCATGAACATAGCCGTGCTACGATCAGAGATCATACCAACAATACCCCCTGGCTCCATTTTCATGACTTCGTATCCTTTGTAGCACTCATCGACGAACTCCCCCCAGTGCTGCACCTCAACAATTACCTCTGCAGGAATAGATCCTACTCCTGCCTTGCGGCACCTATATTCATAAGACCTTTCTTCCCATTCATGCTTACAAATATCTGCAGAAACTTTTCTTCCACCTGATTCAGCGCAAACGTCATCCACAAATTTTTCTTCAATGTCCATGAATGCAGGATCACCTTGGAGAGTGACGAGGAACAAATTACATACATCTGGCGCATGGAGCCCTGCTTTTCTCTGGTTTTCAAAGTGCATATAGTCTGACCATGCAATGTGAAGAGGCTTAACACTGGGATGATTGACAATCTTTTGAATAGGCCCTGCCATATCTTTTAACTTATCAAAGTCGTATCCGAGGAATCTAAGCTCTCCCTTAGGATAAACTCTAAGAGTAACAGTCGTAATAATTCCGAGTGTTCCCTCCGCTCCAGAAAAAAGTTGGTTAAGGTTATATCCAGACATGTTATTGCCGACGGTGTCATATCCAGTATTAATGATCGTACCGTCGGAGAGAACTACCTCAAGATTGAGGATGTTTTCCCTTGCTCCACCGTACTTGTATCCACCAATCCCAATTCCACCAGTGGAAATCCATCCACCGAGCGTAGCAGACGGAAAACTCGAAGGTGTCGACCCCACTAATAGTCCTTCTCTGTCACACGCTTCAAGAATTTGGTTCCATGTACATCCAGCGTCTGCTTTTACGCACATATTAACCTTATCGACACCATATACCTTATTCATTTTAGCGGACATATCAAGTAAAATTCCGGCTGATGTGGGCATGGAACCTCCAAGTCCCCATGTGGAGGCCCCCCTTGGAGTGATCGCAATACCAGTTTTGAATGCTAAAGATGCAATCTTGGAGACTTGCTCCGCAGTTGATGGTCGTACGACAACGTCTGGTACATTGTTGAATGCAACGCCTGCTTCCTTGGGAAGGGGAGCGAGATCATGCGAATAAAGGATCCTGTCCATATTGCTCGTATTGACGTTATCTTTACCAACGATTTCTTCGAGTTTAACAATAATCTCCGGCGTAACTTTGCGTGATAGTTTATTTTCTCCGTTAGACTTCATACGGCTGTCCTCCGCCTACTAATACAACCTTCGATTTACAGATAAGATAATACTTAATAATTCTTATGTCAAATTAATGACAAAAGATCGGTTCACACACTTTTTTTGTTATTAAAAATGTACATCCCCAGGCGTTTCAGATTATTTTCTAACATCTCGCGGTTTATACTAAAAAGATGAGTCTGACAATTACAATCTGAACATCCAAATCCAATCACGGCAGGTATGCCACCTTTTTTTATCACAAATTCCGCAAGGTCGCATTCCGTTATCTTTGGGTCTTCGGTTTCATATGCTAACATATTTTTACATAACATAGTAAGATAGTCGATATGCCAGTGTACCGTTTTCTTACATGAAAAATGCCTTGATAGACGCTGATCTAATCCACACTTGGCACTTCCAACATAACAGTAATCCCCGGCCAAAAGCTTAACAGATCCTAAAGATCCGACTCTTGTTTTTATATCTGAATGAAAGTGAAGAAAAAGAACATAGGTCCCTTTTCGAATCATTGCGTTTTCCCTTTATCCTCATATTCAATTTCAGAAAGTGTTTTGATATGGATAATTGTGCTGCTATCATCAATCTTTGACTCAGATACCCTGGCTATTTCTTTTAATTTGCGCCCGTAGACTTCAAGGCTATTAAAATAATCCTTGTGTTCTCTATACGAAATTTTAACTCTGAGACTATCAAGATGTAACACGATAGGTGCCGGCCTAAGACTCATGTTAATTGGTTCATACTCTTCCAAAAGTTTTTTGAGTTCTGCAGGATGAATAAACAGTGGATCCTCCTCAAGCATTGTCTTTTTATTTTTAATAACCTCATCGATAGCGTCCCCGATCTCTTGAAGTTTTTTCATTTCTTCGGGGGACTTCATTCTTTCAGCTTTACGTCCAACGCCTGATACTACAACTTCACAATTGTCCTCAAAATTTTCTATCGGAGGTCCACAAACCAAAATAACAGGCGTGTTGATGTTTTTGAACAGTTCCTTTTTAGTGTCTATACAGTTCTTAAAATTCCCGAGCATAAACACAGCCGCGTCATACTCTTCGATAATACTCTTCTCCTGAGCAGAAATCTGTGATGTATTCTTTCCTCTCCCTCTAGCAAGGCCCATTACCGCAGTAATGCCCCCATATTGTCTCACTTCTTCTGCTATATCGCATATGGGATGGGGCATATGATGCCTCCCTAATGTACAACCGATGACGGCAATTTCTGTTCCGGCCAATGGAACACATTTTACCTCCCCTCCAATACTCTGACAAACCTTTGAAATGAAATCTTTATCTTCCCCCGGGATGGACATTGTTACGGTCAGTATCTGCGCACTTCTAGTTGTTTGAAGAATCACACCTCCAACATCTTCTATGGCTTCAAACAGCTCCTCTGACCTGTAAACACCACCGTCATACATCATTACCTCAAACATCAGACTACCCCTCCCAAAGATTTATGCAAAGTACTACCCTCTTTCACCATTTCTGGGCAGATAATTTCTTCAGTTGCAATGACGGTTATAACTTTACCATCAAAAATACTGTGTCTGACTTTGATGCCTTCGGGCATTATCCTCCATAACGCGCCTATAATGTCTTTTTTGACTTCTTCTCCTGAAGATACTTGGAGTTCAGCTATGATATCTTCTTTACCATTTATCACGACAAGATCGAACCTTGTCTGTTGTTCTACATTATCTCTCCCGTAATTCTTCCACAGTTGAGATAATATATCTGGGGCGTATCTTTCGTCAGATATCGACAAGTGGGTTTCATTACCTTCTTGCCTTAGTGATGCCACATCAGATATTACTTTGTTTACAGGTTTATTAATTAACCTTATACTAAAAATGAACAATGGTATTTCGGGTTTAAGTATGATTTTCGTTTTATCGATCAGTGTTGCTTTACCGACATCACTTATTATTGTCTCAAACAATGTTTTGTAAGCAGAACATCCGTACGAGTCAGATCCTACTACTTCTACTTCCATAAAGCACCTTTACAAGAATCCTGAGCTGAGAAGTGCTCCTCCAACAGCTCCGATGTATTGTGAATCAGGTGGGACAATTGGTGGCTCTCCAAGTATTTCCCCGATAGCCTTAACGAGCCCCGCGTTGAGTGATGTTCCCCCTACCTGGATAATTGGATGCCTAACATCAATTTCTTGAAGTTGTTGCTCATAAACCTGTTCTGCAACTGAGTGACACGCCGCTGCTGCGACATCTTCAAATGGTTTACCCTCCCCAAGCGTAGTAACTAAGTCTTGAATACCAAAGACTGAACAATATGAGTTCATTTTGGCATTTATCCAGTTACCTTTCACTGCATATGATCCTAAATCGGCAATATTAATTCTAAGTCTTTTGGCAGTCATTTCTAAAAACCTTCCAGATGCTCCTGCACAAACTCCTCCCATTGTGAAATTATCTGGAATGCCGTCACGAACTGTGATAGCTTTATTATCCATTCCTCCAATGTCGATGATTGTCGCCTCTCCTGACTGCTTGCCCGCGAGCCATGCTGCGCCTTTGGAATTTACTGTTAACTCCTCTTGCACCAGTTTAGCATTAAAATATTTGCCGAGTGTAAAGCGCCCATACCCTGTTGTTCCAATAGCTTCGATATCTTTTGGTTTAACATCAGCTTGCTCCATAGCTTCTTTTAAAACAGTCGTTGCTGATTGTACAACATCTCCAGTGGACGCCCACGATTTTCCCAGAATTTTATTGTCTTTCATAATGACAGCTTTAGTTGTTGATGACCCAGAATCTAATCCTGCTGTAAGCCCAGTCTGTCTAGTTCTTGATAAAAGATCTTTTCTTTCTACGATGGTTACGAGAGCTTCCATTCTTGTCAGAAGCTGGGATGATTTGAGTCTTTCTGTAAAAGAGTATGTAACGACTGGTAGCCTAGTATTCTCCTGTATAAACCTTCTAAGTTCATTTCTTACAAGAGACGCCTCAGCACACCTAAAACATGTTGTGATAAAAACGGCGTCTGCATCATATCTGTCGTCCGCAAGTTGTACAGCTCTTGCAATCATAAGTTTAAGTTGTGGGGATTTAGGATCAAATCCAAACCTGTCCACAGCTTCGTTGATATCTTCTGCAGAAACGTCTGGATAAACTATTTTGGCTCCGACACTACGGGCAGCTTTCTCTATCTCAAATTGTATGCCGCTATACTCTGTCCCACATGAAAGTTGCGCAATCCTGATCATGTCAGCTGATCTCCTTCAATTTCTCAAAAAATTCCTTTATTTTAGAGACAATGAGTTTACCTTGCTCTTCATTTTCTGGATATGACACATGTACTACAGGAATTCCTCGCTTTTTTATAAGATACTTTACCATCTGATTTGAACGTTCACACCCTACGCATCCAAAGGCAAATGGAGCGTCTTCCATGATTATAGCTGCATCAGCTTCTTCAATAAGAGGGCCCCATACTGCCAGTCTTCCTCTTATCCCAGAAGGAACTTCAATCCCTGCATATTTAAGGCCTTTGACTACGTCATCTAACGATATGTTCATAGGAGGCATGTCTATCTCTGTGTTATTCACCATTTCCCGAAGCGCTATCATTGCACAGAGTGGCTCGTGACCAAATCTTTCCACCAAATCAAATAAAATCATACTGTTTGGAGGATCAATGAATACCTTCATTAGCCCACCTCACAAATCTTTTTGAATTTTGTGACTGAAAGTTGTTTCTTTTGAGTGACCTCTTTGGGTTTTTCACCTCTATTTGACGCGTCAAGTCCTATTTTTATATATGAAAGCGCTTTCCACTCCGTTTCCAACTGTGCATAACCTGGTCTAGTACCATGTTTAGCGCGACATCTCCTTTGATCTCCACACGGATATGCTCTTACCTTCGAAAATATACCATTCGGGTCTAAATTTCTTATCTCATCACGTATCTCTCTTACGGTTTCACTCGGGCCTTCCACTAAGCATCCATAACATGTTTCTTTCACGGTCACCTTTTTTCCGGACATATGGATCATACGTGTGAGTTGATCCGGTGTTATGTGGGAAGAAGGCGAAATCATAATGACTCTTGTCTCCATTCCTTCACTCATATTTTACCCTCCATAACATATACAACTTTACCTTCACTTACATTCCTCATAAAATCGTCAAGATCGCCTTCAAATCTTCCGAAAATATTTGTTGAATAACCTTCTTCACCAGTGGGCCCATAAATCTTATCATCTTTCAATCTGATGCCTATCAGGCCTGCAGAATTATCTTTTACCTGGTTTGTAAGTCCTAGGTCTCCACGTTTACATTTTTTGAATGGGTCATCTGGATACAACGTATGCGCTCTAGACTTGTCGCCTTCGAAGGTAATCATTGGCATACCTTCAAAAGTGAAAAAAACTTTAAGAGAGCCGATAGGTTTGTGACTGAGTCCAGTAACCTTTTCAAAATAATGTACACTGGCCGGTGACTTTTTTCTGTTAAGGGATATTTTGTATATGTTTTCTTTTTTGACTGCAAAAGTTTCAACTTCCCCTGCTTTAAGTGCATCGATCGTTCTTTCAGGAATCTGCTCAACAACTATAGCATCATCAGATGTGTCTCCAATTCTTTTTTGCTTTACTCCTCTAGATTCAAGAAATTTAAATGCCTCTTTTTGTGTCATACCGACAGAAAGAAGACGAGGTGGATTTACGACGATACCAATCATATCATTTGCTTTTGCTAAAGAAATTATGGGAAGCCCTCTTACAACTTTTCCAACGCTATTATGTGACATGGAGAGTTGCCTTCTCTCTTTGTAAAACAATACACGACCGAGACCAACACCTTGCGATCTCACCACTACGGTACCTTTATCTCTAACTTCTTTACTCTCTTCGACCATTGTTATATCTTGATCATCAGAGCATGCGACATAGCTTCCAGTTGCTTCCGAAATGTTAATATAGCGTTTATCTGCCAAAATAAGGAGATGTTCTGCGCTTTTTGGCGAATTATAATTAAGATCCACCGCTACGCAAGTATCCACTTTGTAACCATCCTCGAGCTTGGTCTTCATGTTCGTTGTTACAATGATGTTATCTAAACTCTCTTCTGACTTTAGTGGTCTGACTTTTTTAATGTAGTCTCCTTCGTGAAGTACATTAAGCATGTGTCTTCCTTTTGTTATGTGGCCTATGCGACCACTTCCCGCTCCGTAAGATCGTTTATGGTCTTCTTTGGCGATCATGAAATATGTAGTTTGATTGTCGTTACCTCCTAGAGAAAAAAAGCAATCATAACGTTTACACATTCGTTCAGATTTATTCGATTTTATATTTGTCTGAAATGCACCAAAGGCATCAACTTTCTCCGTTACCCATTTTAAAGATAAACCGGACATCATAGGGCTTATCTCTCTCCAGATCTTGGCGTCATTAGAATCATCCAAACGAATTACGATGGTACCCCTATCTGTTACAATCTCGAAATCTTCTGATTCCTTGGTTAGTTTCTCCGTAGACATGTAAACCGACACTAGAGTGCCTTTAACGTAGTACTCACCTTCTAGTGCCTCTTTTAATGTTGCCCCATCAGGAAGTTCCTTATCCTTTCCGTTAACTTTTACTATCATTTTAGACTCTTTCTCTTCATTTCTGGTAGCATTTTCTGTACTTTAGATACAATCTCGTCAAGTTTATCCTGAGAACAGGAAACCCCTCTTATAACACCATTAACGATCTCGATTATCGTTCCCTTTGACTTAACATTCTCGTCTTTAGGCATAACTGCAGAAGTTTTTATACCAATACGTGCGAAATCTTCGAAATCAACAGGACACTGACACACAAGTATCGCAGGTATGTCGACGTTTCTTAAAATGAGTCTCGCTTTCCATATGATGTGACTACGCACATTCCCTAAGTGAATAAGCGCAACTTTGAATTGCTGGATCCTTTCGACTTCTATTGGCTCTAGACCCATACATTGTCCATGAGATACATCTTCTGCATCAGCTGGAACACCTGCGCCAGCATTAAGAACTAACACGGACGTGTCGATACCTTCTTCCCTAAGAGCATATGTTATCTCACAAACTGGTTTTGTAATATGTCTTCTTCCAGGGCCCATAGCAATAGCTATAACGTCTCCTCCACTTTCAGATATAGTGGCTCTCTGGGCGAGCCCTCCGCCTCTGCCCATACCCATAGATTCTCGACATTCGACAAAATTGAGGTGTCTTCCGATCCTTTTTTTCAAATCTGCCCACCATTCTGTTCTGCATATTCCCTCTCAATGCTTTCAAACCCGGAAACAATATCCTCCGGTTTTCCAATATGAACAATTTTCCCATCCCTCATAAGAGCTGCACGATCACAACAATTCAAAACAAAATCCATATCATGACTAACGACAACAAATGTTTCCCCAAGTTCTTTTCTTGCAGACAATACGGCCTGAGCAACTGTAACCTTTGTTATTGGGTCCATCGTACCTGTCGGTTCATCAAGAATAATAATACGAGGCTCCTTGATAAGAACCTGTGCAAATGCAACTCTTTGTTGCTCTCCCACAGAAAGAGCATCAGGATATGCCATAAGAATATTTTCAATGTCCTTCTCATGGAATCCGACAGATGTTAACACCTGAATCGCCTTCATCTTAGCAAGTTCAGCAGGCATCGTGATACCTATACATGCACTCAAGTTCCGAAGTATGTTATCAAATGGGTATAACGTGTATTCTTGGTGGAGAAATCCGATATAAGAAGTGGCTCTTCCTTTACCTGCAAATCCAGATTCTGACATGTCAATCCAGTCATCACCAATTTTAATTTTTACGGTACCAGACGTTGCAGGAGTCATTCCAGCAATCATACGAGATGTAGTAGTCTTGCCTGCTCCAGACAAACCCACAAGTGCAAATATCTCATTCTCCTTTATGTCGAGTGTAACTCCATCAACAGCTTTGACTACTCCCCTCACTACCGAAAAAAAGTGTTTTGTAGCATTTTCTACCAGAATGAGGTCTTTGCCGATACTAATGTCCTCGTTCCTCTCAAACTGATACTCTTCCATAAATTTCTTTGTGACAGTACTGGGTTCTCCATGCATTAAGACGTTTCCGGAATCGAGCCAAATAGCTTCGTCTGCCATTTTTTCAATAGCTTCTGGCCAATGTGATGCAAACACCATACATATATTATGAGTGCGAACATAGTTCACTAACCTTTCATGTACTAAATTGGCAGTAAAAGGATCAAGGGTACCAGTAGGTTCATCTGCGAGGAAAAATAAAGGATTCTTTGCTAACTGTCTTGCCATGACGACCCTTTGCTTCTCTCCTCCTGACAGATCCCTTGCAATATGAGTTGTCCTATGCTTCATGTTTACAAGGTTCAAAAGTTCGATAGTTTTATCGATCTTTTCTTTATCATTGACCTTTTCGTCAAAAGCTTCAAATATATTTTCCATGACGGTGTTGTCGCCGAATAAAGCAAAGGTCCTTTGTAACATGATTGAAATTCGTGCCTTTAATTTTTGTCTGATCGGGTCGCGCTCGTGAAGAGAATAGTAATCAACCCACTTATCGACAACTTTTCCACCACATTTGGTACATGAAATTCCTTCAAAGGGAATATCGAGGTTACCACATTTGAGGCATTGATTAACATGATAAAGCACTTTTCCGGAATCAGGGGCATATTCTTGTGTTCCCCTTATCATATGAATAAGGACACTTTTGCCAGCGGCGCTCTTTCCAATTAATCCTAAAATTTTACCAGTAGACAGCGTTGCAGAGACATTATTAAGCACTGTCCTTCCTTCGAACTTCTTTGATACGTTCTCAATTTTAAGAAGGTCTACAGACTTTTGAACCATGGGTTGAGTATGAACAACTCGATATATAACATCACGTGGAATAATAAGTGCCAGAAATTTTACTGACTTGTCGATTGATGGATTTAAGATAAATTAAAAAAAATGAAAAGGACAATACCACAATAATGACTGTAGTTACAGGCTATAGAACGAGTGGCCCAATTCCAAAATTTACCAATTATCATATATGGAAAACGTTGATGATTCTTGATATAAAAAATTCTGTCAGTAGGAAAAAATTATCACAGAAACTCGACATAGGTGAAGGTAGCACTAGAACAATATTAAATATCCTCAAAAATCAAGAGTACATTCAGGTTGCAAGAAATGGTGTTACTCTTACAAAAAATGGTTCTCATTTCAAAAAAACCGTACAATTTGATGTTACATATACACTCATACCTGAAATAACAATTGATGCCTACGACTGCGCGATAAGAATACCATTTGCAGCAAAAAAAATAACATACGGTTACGAAGAAAGAGACGTAGCGATTAAAGCAGGCGCTTCTGGCGCTACAACGTTGATTTGTAAAAACGGTGAATTGATCTTTCCTGACTCCAATTATTCAGTATCTAGTGCCGTCACCAAAACACTCAGAGAAAAATTTGCTATAAATAATGATGACGTAATAATAATTGGTACTGCAAATACTCCTGAAAAGGCAGAATGTGGTGCAGTAACCGCTGCTCTCAATGTCATAAATAATTTTAATATAAACAGAAACTTGAATGATATCGTATTGTTGAATAACTCCACCACTGAGCTTACGTCATTAGCATTTGCAGTATACAATTTAATAGGTGGATACCCAGTATGTGCTAAAAGCAGGGACAATCTTGGAATAAGAATCGAGAATGGTATCATAATAGATAATGCATATACCGGAGAAATTCTCGAAGAAACTATAGAAAAAAACATTATTGTGAGAAGAATTGCGGTCACCGGACCTTACAAAGGTGCAAAAGTGATTTCCGTTCCGATAAATGTAAAAGGTAAGACTATCGCTGCAATAGGTGTTGCGAATGTCATTGGAATAGATGAGAGTAATCTTCTTACTACTATTTTTAAAAGCTGATAGTTTTCCATATTGAGTAGTTTTAACCATTTTCTCTTTTTTTCTTCTGATGTTTATCTTGACGTACCACGATGATTGACTTGTTTATTTAGATGGTGTGCCTAGTTAAGTCATTTTTTCAAAAAATAGATGATCTGAAAAATTTTATATTACAATATTCAAAACAGATGGTTTTTGATTTAACATCGTATAGAAAATTGTGTGGTCAGGCATAAATTAAATAAAAACTCTGCAATTTGGATTGTATGAATGATAGTGACCCACTCGAAATAATTAAAAAAATGAATGGTGTGGTAGACGCGTTCTACTTAGATTCTTTAATTCTAAAGAGGATTGGGGAAGAAGAGCGGACTGTCAGAGCTGTTGGGTCTATTGACGTTATAAATGAAGGTTTCAATCGGGCACTTAAACGTGAAAAGGTGATTTGTATTATAAAAGATCCGAGGTTCAGACCTCCGCCAGAACCAACTGTCAAACTGATGTCAGATGATGGTGAAGTTATGGGGGTGGAGGTTTTCCCTGAGACGTCAAAAGAATTCAGTAGTAGGGATGATGTTGTTTGGCTGTCTGATAACTTTGTCGTCTTTCCAGGTATATTACCTGATAAAAGAAGCAAGGAAATTTTTGTCATGCCACCTGTGCCATTTCCTGAATTAAATGAAAGCAACGGGTGTAAAGACGTTGTCTCATGTAGTCCCGCACCAACTTGTGACAAAATGATCAGGGAATGGCATGGTTTAAAAGATAATTCTAAACTGGCATCAGTACTAGTGGCATTTAACAGAATCAATCGATAATGATTTGATTTTTGATAGCTTTGATATCGAGTGTTAACTTTATTACATCGGAAATTTTACCTATATCTGTCATTAGTATGCCAGATGCTGTTTTAGATCCAAAAAACCCTTTTTTAATACCTAAAAACTCATAGGCTATCCTATTTAACTTTATCTTCAAAGAAACAACAGACCACTTCTTTAGATCCAAAGAAATTGTCTCTACTGTTCCAATATGTATATTTTCCTTTGAAATGACTTTCATACCATTTATCATTTTGAATGTCATAAACATGTCTATATCGGCGGAAATGAATGATTTGACATTATTTAGCACATCGGATAACAAAACCACTTCTCTAATAGTGCAGCTACAGGGTTTAACTAGAATTGTGGATCTTCCAAGGCCTGTTTTAATAAATTTAGAAATGCCTTTCCCACTTTTAACACAAAAACCTTGAATCTTCCACGTAAGATTGTCAAAACGTAAATCTACTACCTTCCCAAGTATGTATGCATCTTGGGTAATCATCTCCAAATCTCTTAAGGAATTGATATCCATCAATGGCATGCAGATACACCAATAACTTATCAAATGAAATTTGTCAAATCGGAAACATAAAAAAAATTTGGAAAAAGTTTTATGGCTGGCGATTATCCGCCGCCACTGGGAGTAAATCCAGATATGTCGACCTCCTCCCTCTCTTTTATCAAATCTTCAACAGATTTAAGTCCAGTTTGGAAGTCGGTCTTTCTATACTTGAATTTGATCTCTTTGTATTCACTGACGTCTGCGGGAACTAGTAAGCTGGAGTCATACCACAATCCGGTAAAATCGAGCAGAACCCAACTCTTTCCATCATGCTCACGAACATCCAGTACTTTCCCCACTGTAGACGTCGGCATATACTTGTAGATCTCTCCCAATCGCATTCGATTCACGCTTATGCCTTAATGATTGCAGTTCTTTCGCCCGCAGGCTTGAACTCACGGAGACCGCCGCGTCCAACTTCCTTGGTAACGTTCGCAAAGTCAAACACAAGGTTCGGATCTGCGAATGCAATTCTGATGAATGGGTTCGCGGTAAACGCATCTCCACGAGCCGCGTGAGCCGCCTTCGGAATACCTGAATATCCTGAAAGGTGACCAACGTTCATTGCATAGTTGGGGTAGTTAGGTCCTCTGAGCTCCATAGGAAGACCCTCGTCTGATCTGTAGGCGAACGAATTAGCTGAACCACACTGATCTTGAAGGTCATATCCATAGAATCCAAGTCTTCCAGTTCTCTCTTTATGCTGAAGCATTGAAAGATACCAAAGGTTGAGACCACAATCTGCAACTCCAGTTGCCATCGATCCTGCGATACCACTCACCGCTGCCGCAACAGTCGCTCTCTGCGATCCACCGAAGTGCGCTTCCATTGCCGCGGGGAACTTCTCATAAGACTCAAGCGCATATGCGTTAATATCATCACCGAGTTTAATGAGTTCGTCGTACTTTTCTGGATTCAACTTGCAAAGACCGCCATACCTGTCCTTGATCGTATCAATTGCATAATATGTGTAGTCTTCGAGGATGTTATCGGTATACGCTGCTGATGCATATTGGGTGAATCCGACTCCACCAGACATGTAACCTCCAAGGTAGATCTGGTCGAATATAATTGCACCAAGTGCGACTGCCTCAAGTGCTGCGCGGCCTGGATCATCGGGGTAAACACGGTCTGATTGAATCATATCTGCGAGGAATCCGAACGGAATACCACCGGGCTCATTGGGTCCCCTAGCACGCCTTGCAGGCATCATGGTTCCCATGTTGATACAGAGGTGTTTTGCAGAATACGCAAAATCAGCAATTGCTGCTTCTCCTGCTGCAAGTCTGTATGCAGTGATGAATGCCATCGATATCTGCATAGCTGCATGTCTAGAAACAGTTCCTCCATCCATGACACGTCCGACAATGGTTGGAACACGCACTGCCTGAGTCAAAGAATTTCCAATCGCCTTTTTGAGCTGTTCAGCCTGAGCTTTGGGGAAAAGCTTGTTAATATCGATGACAAATCTCTTGTCAATGTCATCTATCAACTCATCATTTCCGCTGAATACTTTCACGTATGAGTCGTATGCAAGCGCAGGGTTGATTTCAGCCATGTGCTCCTGAACTACCGCACCACCAGGCATCGTATGATTGACTGCCTCGAGATACCCATTGATGGTCTCAGGTGTAACTTCCTTTCCGAGCCTTCTTTCAATAGTCTGATGAGGTGCATCAAGACCTACAAGAACTGTTCTCCTAATATCATCCCACGCCTGTTGAATAGCAGAGTTGTTGATGCAATGGAGATCATCTGGCTCTACGAAAATATCGGTGTGTGACAATTGATAGGGCATCCAGGATCTTTGTCCAAGTGGGACTCCGATATCCTGGTTCATCATAGGAATGCCACGCTCTTTTGCAATCTTATTTGCTGCTTCTACGAACTCGACTTTCCTTTTAGACTGTTTCCATCCACCGTAACAGTAGAATTTTGTGTTGATGTCCGTAGGCTCCTCTTTGAACTTCTTTTTACAGGCCTCAATAAATAGTCTGTCTTTAGATTTAGCCAATTTACTCACCTTTCACGTTGTAGCACTGGTATCCACCAAGTGTCCTCAATTTATGGATTCTAAGGCCGTACATTGTGACCTCTTTATCGTCTCTCATGTCTACACCGTCGACTCTGAAGATAGTTGTTCTCTTCTTGAGATCCTCGGTTTTGGCAGGTTTTCCAACGGGAATTCTCTTATCAAGAGGGAGCGCAACCTGATCTTTCACGTATACAACCTGCTTGAGTTTGTCGTCCCATACATACCTCTGCCAAGCGTCAAACATAAGTCCATGCTCATCCAGACGGCATGCGTGTCCGTGAACAGTTGCTCCCCTGATTCCTGTGAGTGCAGGGTCAAAAGTCTCGTTATCGATCATTTCTTTTGCGAGTTTCTCGAGATCCCTCTCACGCATTTCAATAATCTGTCTTCCAGATAGAGTACCAGTATCGATACCTCTGTACCTAGACAGATACATCCATGCCCTTTGATAAGGCGAGATGGGTGCGAAGTAAACAGAATCTGTAAACTGGACGTACCTTACGCGGTCTCCCTTTTTTGCTCCTTCGATCGGTGTAACGAGCGCCCTAATAGGACAGTCAGGTTCTTTACCTTCCTCAAGTGGTGGATGAATAGATTTGTATTCAGAACCTACGTCCCTGTGCCCCATTATCCTAACGACATCATCCATAGGAATGTCACGAAGTTTCTTCAAGCTCTGTTTTGGGTCCATGTATCTGCGCCTATTTTTGGCGGGTACACTGTCCCCGGGATAGAATTGTCTTTTATATGCCATATTTTTTACCTTCATTCATAATCATGTACTGTTGGTCTGTATTTAGAGTACCTTCCGACATTAACGCCATAGCCGATATCTTTCAAAATCGGTTTGACAGCATCATCAATTTGCCTGAC
Source organism: archaeon (assembly GCA_024399155.1). GTDB lineage: Archaea > Thermoplasmatota > Thermoplasmata > Methanomassiliicoccales > Methanomethylophilaceae > Methanarcanum. The sequence continues at coordinate 21,332 of JAKSHX010000002.1, forward strand.
TCTTTCTTCTAGCTGCTTTTCGTTTTCCACAGCCAATTCAACATAAAAGTCGCCAACGAGATGTTTGAGCTCAATCTCTCCATCTCCGTATTTAATCATTTTACGTTCGGAATGATTATTTGCGATACCTCTATGAGGACCGCTGTCGATTTTAGCGGGAAGACTTTCGCCCTTCATGTTGATCTGCCTAATGTCTTTCACAGTCAGGATTGCGTTCAATACCTTCTCGGTAGTCTCGGCTGACAGCAGACGCTGAACCGTGACGTTAACTTCCGGTAAAGGCACTCCCGCATATTTTGACTCTGAAATTGTGGCACTCATAGCGTTCACCATTACAGTTTCTTTGCAATTTTCTTAGCCTCCGCGCCGACGACCTGCATAGGTGTCTTGAACTCAGGAAGGTCTCCGAAAACTTCCTTGAAAAGCCCAGATGTTGCTTCTGCTGAAAAGGTCTGTGTTCCTCCATCTAAACAGTTTCCTGCTGTGACTGCGGGAATAAGTACTCCCTTGGAATGCTTGGTAACGACGTGGTTTCCGTGGAACAGACCTGGGCCTCCTCCTCCGTAAATAGAGTGTGAGAAGAACGACATTCCAACACAGACACCCATCGAGCGTCCGTAATCTGCAGATGTTAGACCTGTCTCATGTTCAAGCAAATCGTTGTAATACAAGATAGTCGAAGGAATTCCCTGAGCGGCTCTTGCGGCTCCAACGTTTACCATGATGGCTGCAACTTGTCCAACTGCTGCGTATGCATTCCATTTGGGAAGATCGTCAGTGGTATATACCTTGTATCCGCTTGGAAGTGTTTCCTTTACCTTGACAACTTCATCATCTATTGCCATCTCCATAAGAGACTCGATAACAGTACCAACCGTTCCAGTCTTTCCATTTTTCTTGACAATGTTGTAGAGCATATTGTTTGCGTTTAGCCCTTCGTATGCAAGTGCGAGAAGATGTCCTCTTTCAAATGGTCCGATTGCATCACCCATTTCAAAAGCTGCTGTCTGCTCAAAAAGTGCCGAAAGTGCTACTCCTTGCATCGCGTTTCTTCCAACCAGCGCAACAACATGGTTAGACATGATGTTCCTGAGCGCATAACCTGCACCCTCATTGTTCTGAGGAACCTCAAGAATAGACTTAACATTGGAACCAGTAAAGGTCATTGTTTGTGGATATCTTCCCCATACTGCTCCTTTAACCATGTTTGCTTTGTACATTGGAATATTGAATTCATCGATGATAGCCTGAACTGTTGCAGCCGCAACGGCCGTGAAACCAGTCGTATATTCAACTCCTGCTCTCATCCTTGCCTCAGGAACAACGACAACAATACTCTTTCCTTCAGATTTGACTTGAACGACCGTTTCGTCCCCATCAACAACCTGGACCATATCTTTTATCGCTTTTGCGATATTATCTGCTTTTTTAACTAAGGGAATATCTATTTCTTTTCCTTTGATGACAGCTCCATCTCCACCCATGGATCCAGTTTTGAGGGCTTTCTCAATTCCGGCTAAATTGACGGCAATGGTTCTTTCGGTCATTGACGCAATTCTTTTAATTGCACTGTTACGCAACGGGCTGATAGCTTCCAAAGGAATCTGCTTGGCAATGCATTTTCCCCTGTCATCATACAAGTCGATTACGTCTTCGTATTTTTGCATTTTATACCTCCTTCTTTATGAAAGTCAGCAAAAGGGCAACTCTTTTGCCTCCCCTTGCAAGTGTGGGGACCGCACTATCAGAATATAAAGACATCCCCGCTGTCCTTGTTATTGATATTTAAGGTAGAAATGTACGGCTTGTTATCTTTAAGATTTCCGTGTGTATATCTCCAAAATCGGGTGGCCCGTATTTCGTGTTCTATATTTAATAACTCGTTTTTAGTTCCTGTTTTTCTAGAATGTATTTGATTTTGACCATTTTCCCCAACATCTTAACCCTTCACGCTCCGAATCCATAGCTGAGACTTCCATTCCAGGAATTATAACTCTTACTGTAGGTATTCCAATTTCCGGACGTGTCAGATCCGAAACAATCACTCTATCAAACCCCACGTTCATGACCTTCCCCAAAACTAATTCGATATCATCAAGAACATATGGAGTTGCTTCGTTCTTGAGTTTTGATAATTCTATTTTATTTTTATTAGAACGGTACCACATAGCGTTTGCTTTCTTGATATTCTCATAACCCATGTCGCGGGTTTTTTTCTGTAATTCTGCATTAACCTTAAGACCGTGTTTATGAGCCGTTCTGCTTTGAGCAACCTCTGTAAGTGCTCTTATAACAGCAATTTCAGGATCTAGATGTGTTCCAAGACCGATGTTTAGCATCTCCGGATCTTTAGTTCTGACATCATCTGATGATGCGGCTATAGTTGTCACTTCCACATCTGTTGTTAAATTCTTTAAATTGACTTCTACCCCTGCATTTTTAAACTGTTTCAGCAACTTTCCAGATACGGAATTTTCATCATCTATGATAACATCTGCCTTGGTCATGTTAAATGATTCTGCTATAGACCACGCGTCTCTCTCAATAACTTCAAACATCGCATGGAGAATTGCTTCCTCTATTGTGTTTCCAGCCGCAAGGCCGTTGGTGTGAAACCTAAATAACTGAAGATCTCCGTCTGGATAATAAGGATAGAATACCGCGCATGCAGGAACCCAAACATTCTCCCCCCTTAAAATATCATAACATTCAGTCCAAGCAATTTCAGATGATTCTAGTCCATTCATAATACGTGCTGGGAGGATCATGTCAATGGGTTCCACGTAAGACATGTCAGCCTCCCTCATTTTCTTAAGAGTCCCATATGCTATAACATCTGTTTCCTTAAGTTCAGCGCTATATCTTTCCATTGCCTCCATAATGGCAGAAGCTTTTGCTTGATCTGGCGTTACACCTTTCCCATTATAATTGCCAAATGTTCCCTTAGCAGTTATTTTACGATTAACTGAATATACGGGGATCTTCAAGTTGTCTATATTTGTTATATCCTCTACTTGGTCGATTCCCACTTTTTCAAGCATTGAAGATACTCTTTTGATCGTTTCTTTTGGCGATATAACTCTTATCCCTGTGCTTGCAGATACCTTTGGACAACGCTTCAGTTCGAGTCCCATCGTGGCACCTCAATCTTTGAGCCCTTTCCTAAACAATTTTAAGTCGGCATTGACGTTCATATCGACACTGTCTAACAAGATATCAACCTCAACGTTCCTGATACTAGGCATTTTGAGAAGTTTTGTCTGGATCATATCATATAATTCATCAACATTGTGGGTGTAAATTTCACATATCAGGTTATGATCTCCAAAAGTCTTAGAAATACGCCCTATTTCTTCGTATTTTTTAAGTTGTTCAATTATAACCATGACTGAACTTCCGACTATCTGCATCATCACCAAAGATTTCATTATCCCCATCGACGCAAGGTCTATATCAATTGGATATTCTCTTATGATTCCATTTTCTTCCATCTTTGTGATGCGCCGGCTCACGGTTGCTTTGGAAAGACCTAATTTATTGCATATAACCCGTAACGGTGTTTTACCAGTTCTCAACATCTTCAATATGTCGATATCTTTTCCGTCTAAATCTTCTATCATGGAACTTTGTTACATGATTCTTTGATTTAATGTTATGTTAAAATCTTTCTGAAGGAAAGCAGACGAGATAGATTAAAAAGGATGAATAAGTTTGGGGGAGGAAATTTAATTTCTTTTTGCCTTGGTAAAAACACCATCCTTGTAAACGTTTAGTTTGGATACAAACTCAGGAATCAATGCATATGGAACACCGATGGCCATCTCATCGGATTTCATGTCGGTTTTCTTTCTACATCCAAAGCATCCAATAGAGATATTTGGTTTGCCCGTTACAATTGGCACTGCGGTTATGTCCTCGCAAGCACATTGAAAAGGAGCAGTACTGTAATATGCACGCCCACCATTTTTGTGGGTAAAAAGACATTCAAACCAATATATCCTCTCTGGAATGTCTACAAACGCCACCACATCGGGTTCAAAATCAGCCTTACTCAGAGGACATATCACTTCACCGTCAGTGTCATAGGGAATGTTTATACGTTCACTGATCATCTTTGCGGCTGCAGACGGTGAATCGTGGATACCGATTCCAAAATGAAAATCTCCTGTGATGACTTTCTCAGGCGTCTTCATCATACCGAGGCATGAGGCCCCAACATTGCATCCCTGCATGTCTAAAGGCATCTTTAAACACATTCCATTCTTGGCGCTCATAACAGCCTGACAGTGACTCATTTGCTTATCCGGCGTCTTAAACTCGCCTGGATAAGTTTCACCCCTTTTAATGAGTTTTATTGCTACAGGTTCGTATCTCAACATAAGCAATTCTTTCATACTTTCTGCATATTCAGAATTCTCTTTTTTTCCTATCATGAAAGGAGAAGCACAGTGGGGTAGGATAAAACTATCGTAGCGGGACGGTGAAATATGAAAAGAATTGAGGGGCTAAGGCCCCTGTAAATGGTTTAAACGGCCAGGTTACAGATCAATTCAGCCTTTGACACCTTTGACAAGTGCTTTGAGATTATCGGCTGAAATTAAAGCGGAAAGTCCGCATCCTGGAGAAACGATATTAAACCCAGCCGCAGAAACTCTCTTTCCTGCTGCCTCACAGTCCGCAGGTGTTCCCTGGAGAAGTGGGAAGACAACACCAACATTTCCAATAAGCGCAGTGCGCCCATTGACAATCTTGACTGCCTCGGCTGAATCTACCTTCTCTTCAATTGAAATACCGCTTACGCCTGTACTAATCATGTGGTCGATAATTGGTTTGGTGTCTCCGCAAATATGAAGGACACTGTACGCTCCATCAACGCATGCAAGCGATTTCTTGACATATGACCCGGAATATTCCGTGAACATGTCAGGCGATAAGAGGTCGGTGGATGCCGAAGGCTCTGACATTTGGACAATATCTGCTCCCGCATCAGTGAGTGCTTGTGAATAAACTTTGATGACAGGGTTAACTGCGTCTACCCACTCTTTGACTTTATCTGGATCCATCATAATTCCGAAAATGAGATTTTCGGTAGAAACAAGGTGTCCTGCGAGTGTGAACGGCCCAGTATTTCCTGCAATAACTGCGTATTCTTTCCCGTACTTCTCTTTCATAAGTCTGGTTGCCTCGATGATGCATGCTGGTCTACCACCCTTAATAAATTCCTCCGGGGACATAACGTTGTTGGGCTCATCATACACACCAGACATGGGGTCAAAATTAAATGGGTGCTTTTTGAGCATGGGTGTCCTGTCTTTTTTTCCGGGGTCAACTGCGCATCCAAGTCTTTCCGCTTCTGCCGTAAGACAGAATGCAGATCTGACCGCTTCAAATCCGAAGACAGTTGCCTGCGCAGCTCCTAGTTCACACATCATCTTTGGATCTGAGTGAGCCTCAGGCCAGAACGTGTTTATAGCATTCATTTGATCGATAGTCGCAGATTGTGTAAAAACCGCAACCGGGGGTCTATCGAGCTTCTCTAACTTCATTGCAGCAAGTACTCTTTCTCTTGGAGTCATTGTCATGATAATTTCTCCTGTACCGACATTGTTCTTTAGTTATAAAAACGTCAATGATGAAATTTTGAAAATGTTGATAAAATTAATAGTCGGAGACATAGAATGAATTTTTAAGATTTCATCTGCTTTCTGGTGGATCTCCGACGGCTCTGGAGATAATCTCTACAAAATTAACAGTGCCCGAAAGTCCCTCATCATTATAGTCTCCGACTCCTCCTTCGCTTGCCATGTATGTCTTAATTTTAGACGATGTTACAATGTTTTTGGCACCAACATTCTTTAATTTATTCTCTAAATATGTTTCTAAACTACGGGAACATGACGATATAGCATTGCTCAAATGATTGTGATATGATGTGCCCATAAATGGGATAGTTGCAAGAAACCGATAGTCTGGCGTTGGGATAACATTTGCAGAAAGAGACTCTACAATTTTACTCGTAATTGCCCCTACTGCATTTCCTACATCGTTGTCCTCCGGGAATATAACCTCTGCACCAATCCTTTGATCGAGGTCTTCCATCATAAATCTAGATGGTGCCCCAATACCAATAATTGGAATGTTAAATTTGGATTTCATGTTCATGCTTTCATTATGATGAAGTGTTATCATTCTTCTCAAAAGTATGTCGGATCCTTCACCGTGCCATTTCAGCATTTGGTCATCCAGCATCTTCGTCATTATTGCTTCTGCAACTTTGGTCTTAATTTCATCAAAAAGAGCTCTAGCAGCTTGTTTCTCAGTCATACCAGATTTTTCCGCTATTGCATGGATACCTGCACGAGAGCCTTCCGATAAACCAAGTTTGAAATCTCCACGATAAACCATGACATCCGTGGGAGTAAGTGATGACAACATGACTGCACCTTTCTTAACCAACGACGTGAGTTCGTCATCTATCACCCATAGACCTTCAACGGCATCTATGGCCTGCATTCTATCTAACACTCCTTTTCCATTAAGAGAGTTGTATACGCGGAGTTCTTTAGGTGTAAGATTCTTTTTTTCATAATTTGGAATTGCCTCATAATAGTCAAACACGTCAGTAAGCTCGATCCTTTTAGGAACCTCAGGGTTTTTCTCTGCAAGTAGACATAATGGAATCACTCTTTCTGGACCGATCTTGAATAGGCCTTCTGACATCGAAATTCTAGAGTCACCACCCAAAGCCACAGTATACATATCCACGGCCTTAACGCGAGTTCTCCATTTACCAACAGATGCCCCATCAAACTGAATCTGCGGGTATCCCTCATCCATAATTGCTATATCTGTGGATGTGCCCCCGATGTCGACTATAACACAGTTTTCAAGTCCCGAAAGGACCTTGCCGCCCATTGCACTGGCGGCAGGACCGGAAAGTATAGTTTCGACTGGATATAGACATGCTTGATCAACAGTCATGACTGACCCGTCCCCTTTATAAACCATTATGGGTGCGGTTATGCCCTTTTCCTTAAATGTCATTTTAACGTCGTTAAAGAACTTATTGACCACGGAAATGAGTTTGGCGTTGAGAACGGCTGTTTCTGCTCTCGTATCAATTCCCAAAACGGCGGAGAGCTCATGCCCTGCCACCGTAGGAAGCCCAGTAAGTTGAATAGCGAGTTCCTTAACCTTTTTCTCTTGTGATGGATTCATGTTTGCAAATAGTCCTGATATTGCGATAGCATCAACCTCTTTTGCCATCTCTTGAACTGCATTTACAACTTCGTCTTTTGACATTGGGACCAATGGTCTTCCATGACTGTCACAACCACCTTTAACAATAATTTGTTTCTTTTCTCCAAAATTAACAGCGTTCATTGGATTCCATCCGATAAGAATTAGACCGACGTCCCCTCCTTTGCCCTCAAGGATGGAATTTGTGGCCAGCGTGGTGGAGATCCCGACCAATGAGATATCAGATGGGCATATATCAGATGCAGCAAAAACTGCGTCCACTGATTTGTATAATCCTATCGCGAGATTATCATGTGTAGTCCTGGACTTTCTTTTACACACAATTGAGTTGTTGTCAAGATCAACAATGACTGCATCTGTGAAAGTTCCCCCAGTATCAACTCCCAAGCCATATCTAGCAACAGATACCTTCTCATCGTTTTCAGAATAAGTGTCAGGTTCTACAAGACCTTCTCCTCTCACTAGTTTACCTAAATAACTGGATACCTTCTCCCTTTTTTTCGTCTCTGTGTTGTACCTAGTCGTTTGGAAATATACGTAATATGAATTGCCGGATTTTTTAACGTCAAAACACTTTCTTCCCGATTCTTTCTCTGTAGCGATCCAGTCCTTAACCCACTGATCAAATTCTTCACGCTTTACCATATATACGTGACATCTAGAAATCTGTACATAAATATACCGTATAACTTTTACATAGCCCTTCAGATGATACCGTATAACATTATTTTTTGGTAAATTGCAAAGTTCATAGTGAAAGTGTCTAAACTGTGTGGGGTTTGACGCTAGAAGGTGAATAGGTTTAAGGAAAAGGTTTGAACGACCTAATGGCTGTGGAGTGATTAAATTCCAAGGAAATTAGATGCAACCTTAGAAGCTTCTACTGCGTCGTAAGACCAGCCATCTGCGCCAATCTGGTCAGCAAACTCTTTGGAGGTTGCTCCGCCACCAATCATCGTTTTAATTTTTCCTTTAAGGCCTTCCTCTGCAAGGATTTTCTCGCACTCTTTCATACCTGCGAGTGTAGGCGTCATCAACGTGGACTCTGCGATAATCTCCGCTCCCTCATCCTTTGCTTTCTGCACCATGTCCTTGATCGGAACATCTTTACCCATGTCGAGAATCGTCAATCCGAGACCGGTAAGCATGGCTTTAACGATGTTTTTGCCGATGTCATGGACGTCTCCCTCAACAACTCCGATAACAACTTTTCCCTTCGTTGTGCCACCGGATCCAGTCAGCATGGGGAGAACGAGATTCAAGCCCATGTACAAGGTGTTGGCGGACAGAAGAACTTGTGGAAGGAAGTATTGTTTTGAAGCGTATTTGTCACCGACGATTGCCATTGCCTTTGACAATCCATTAAAGATAATGTCTTTTGCGTCATGTCCGGCGTCGAGGCATTTCTGAGTGGCGTTCTTTCCCTCTTTGATTTTTCCAGTTACGACGATATCAATAAGTGCGTCCATTTCTTTGCTCATTATTATTCCTCCACCTCATGAGAGGTGATAGATGTCGATTTATATTCTCAATATTAAAAACATCGATGGATGGATTATATATCCAATATATATTTACACATTTTTATCAGATTATTTGTAATGTTTTGTTTCTGCTAACTATATTATAAATTGATGTTCTCGACTTCGCTTAATTTACCTAGCATAAAAATTCCGAACTCAGATATACCATAAACGTCGGCATTCATGACATTTGCTCCTTTACATGCAGGAGACATAAATGTTTCAGGTCCGGCTAGAGAAAGGTCAGTGCCCGACGACAAAGGACTAAACGGAGGTATTACTATTATTCCTTCTTCTTTCATGTGTAGAAAACATTGGATTTTCATACTTCCACTTGTTGGTCCGGTGATTCTCACCGATGGATGCTCATGCCCAATTATTACAGGTCTCTTTCCACTGTCAATGTGTCCATGTTCCATTCTAAAACCGCATAAATCTACGTAATCTACCACCTTAATGTTCATATCATACAAAATATTCTGAAGAAAGTTGTCATGATTTCCTTTCACTACTATAACATCAACCGCATTTTCAAGAAGCTCAATTATCCGATGTATTTCCTCCCTTCCTTCATGTCTGCTACGCTTAAAGTCGTGCTTTATGTCCCCCAGTAAAACAACTCTTTTAGGCTCATACCTAGATATTATAAGATTCAAACCTTCTTTTACGGATTCCGTGTTCATTCGAGGAATGTACACCCCCTCATCCTCAAGCGCTTTCTCATAGCCAATGTGTAAATCTCCTAAAACTACAGTTGGTCCATCACTTAAAAAAAGACATCGATCAGTAGTAATCTTCACACCCGGCAATATCTCGGCTGAGTCCATGATAAAGCTAATGGCTACATCGTAAAAAATAGGTGGCTTTCAATTAATTTTTATTTTTCTTTGTCATTGCGATAATTAATGATTGAGAGTACGTTTCAAATATTACCTGGTATCGGACCAAAAAAAGAAAAAAGTATTTGGGAGTCTGGTGTCCTCAATTGGGATGATTTTCTGAAGTCTGATTGCGTATGTAGGTTATCAAAAGATCGAAAAAATGTTTACGATTCTCACATTGAAGAAGCTAAAAAATTTTTGGAAAAGGGAGATGGCTTAAAACTCTGTGCTCTTCTTAGTGGAGGGGAGGAGTGGAGGCTTTTTAACAAATTTCGTAACGACGTTGCGTATCTTGATATCGAAACTGATGGATCAGTAGGTCAAATTGTTACTGTAATGACAATACATAGGAAAAGAGGCACAATCACGCTTACACGCGGCATTAACCTCAACGCTAATGCGATAACAGATGCGTTAGCTGGGTCAAAAATGCTGGTTACATTCAATGGCAAATGTTTTGATGTGCCAGTGCTTAAATCCAATTTTTGTAAAATAAATTTAAACATACCGCACTTTGATCTTAGACAAGGATGTAAGAAAATAGGTCTAACCGGTGGACTAAAATCAATTGAAAAAAGACTGAATATAATAAGGAAAGACGATATTTCTGACATGGATGGAATGGCTGCCATATCCCTCTGGATGGACTGGAAAAAAAATAGAAATCACAACGCACTCAGACTCCTTACGGAATATAATCGTGCAGATACAATCAACCTGGAAATGGTCGCCGACATCGTCTATAACAGATTGGTGAGAGAATATGCTGGGTTCAGGTATCTCTGAACCATTTCAAAAAAGCGTTGACAGGGCAGCTAGACGTATAAGATCTGCAAATAATTTCCTTATTGTAGCACATGTTGACGCTGATGGTATCTCTTCGGCAGCGATAGCCACAGAAACTTGTAGGCGCTTAGGAAAAGACTATGATTTGGTCTTTGCCAAAAAAATGGACAAAATAACTATCCAAACAATAAACGAGAGTACCATGGACCTTGTTTGGATTGTAGATCTTGGAAGTGGATATCTTACATCATACACTCGTGATAATATCGTAATTACAGACCACCACGTGCCGCATCCTGAGTGGAAAACTAATCAAAAGAAGATCGATTTATTCCGGACAATAGAACACGTGAATCTTTGCGACTACGGTATGAATGGTTCCGTAGATGGGTGTGGAGCCAGTATGACATATCTTGTATCCAAGGCCGTGAACAGTTATAACATTGATTTGGCATATCTTTCAGTTATAGGCGCATGCGGCGATATACAAGACCGTATCAGAAATAAGTTGTCAGGAATTAACGCCCTGACGCTAAAAGATGCTGTAGACAACGGAGACGTCGCAGTAGTAAAAGACCTAAGATTTTTTGGAAGGGAGACTAGACCTATTATCCAATATTTCCAGTACAGTGGAGAAATTGAAATTCTAGGAATTACTAACAATAATATTGCTTGCAATAAACTGATGGCTACTCATAATATCCCCTTAAAAATAGATGGTAAATTGACGGTATGGAATGATCTCACTAATGAACAAAAAAGCGAGGTAGTAACGGATGTGTTAAAACTTATTGATCCGAAAGATGTCGATACTGTGTATAATGACGTATACACTTTGCCTCGTTTCCCCAAAGATGGAGGACTAAGGGATGCTAACGAGTTCGCCACTTTGCTAAATTCATGCGGGAAATATGATGATGCGCCTATCGGTGTGAGGATATGCTTCGGTGATAAGTCTGCTATAAAAGAAGCAAAAAATAATCGTTCTGATCACAGAAAAAGCATTTCTGAGGCACTACAATTTGTCAGGCAGAACAACTTGGTACACATTAAAAAATACATTCAATACTTTGACTCTGGTAATTTGATTAAAGATACCGTGATAGGTACTGTATCAGGGATGATACTTAATACTCCCGGTTTCAAAAAAGACGTACCAATAATTGCCTTTGCAGATTCTGATGACGGTATTAAGGTTTCTGCGAGAGCAAATAGAAGACTTGGGGAGATGGGATTAGATTTATCCGTGATTATGTTCGAAGCGTCAAGTGCCGTGGGAGGTTACGGAGGAGGTCACAATGTGGCTGCTGGGGCAACCATCCCTGCTGACAAAAAGGAAAAATTTCTCGAGATTGTAGAAAATATGGTTCATTCTCAACTATTTAAGTAATGCATACAATATCGCTTTCTGCGCATGTAGACGGTTTTCTGCCTGATCAAAAACTACGCTCTGAGGCCCTTCGATAACCTCGTTGGTGATTTCTTGGCCACGATGACAGGGAAGACAGTGCATTACGATACAATCGGGTTTTGCAATGGACAGTAATTTGCTGTTAATTTGGTACATATGGAATATTTTTGTTGCCATCTCTATCGACGTATCATCTCCCATAGATATCCATGTGTCTGTGTATAGAACGTCTGCACCCTTACATGCTTCTCCCGGTTCATGTGATACAAGGATACTACTTCCATTTGTATTGGCGACGCGTGTAGCTTCAAGTAGGATTTCTGCATTAGGCATCCGTACCGCAGGGCAACATGCGATCATATCCATTCCCATTATAGCACATGCATAAAGTAACGAATTACATACGTTATTTCCATCTCCAACATAAACTAGCTTCTTTCCCTTAAACGAACCAAGTTTTTCTTTAATCGTCAACATGTCTGCGAGTGCCTGACATGGGTGTTCGAGGTTGTCAAGCCCACTAATAACTGGCACCGTTGCAATTTCTCCAATTCTATCCATAACTTTGTAATCAAGTGCTCGGTACATTATACCATGAACAAACTTACTCATAACCCTGGCTGTATCCTCAACGGTCTCACCATGTCCCATCTGCATCTCGTTTGACGCAATGTACACCGGTGTCCCTCCGAGTTCACTCATTGCAACATGGAAAGAGATACGCGTTCTTGTGCTAGGTTTCTCAAATATCATAGCCAAAGTTTTTCCTTTCAATGGTTCACCATGATTTCCACGCTCAGCCTTAAGTTTAGCCGCCAATTCAACAAGTTGGGGCATATCATCTTTCATATCTAAGACTGAAATAATATTACGTTTTGTCATAAAATACGATTTTGGTACCTATTAATAAAATTTGTCTGATAGTATAACCGTATTCCATTATGACCGTGCCAGATATCTAACATAAAAATATAACATTTAATTTTAAGATGTTTTCACTTTTGAAACATCTTTTTGAATAATGTGCATGTTTTTAAAGACAATGTACAAAATCATAACAACAATAATGTTGCGCATGAAAATAATTATCATACCTAAATCGTCAATATTTGCACCACCGTGCAATATTCCGATGTTGTATGTAAATTCCGCCTGAGTCATTATAAATGATGCTACAGTAAGTTTAAACAATGCATTATTGAACATGTTATTTTCTAACATCAAGATAAATACTATCGGCGGTACCACCCATATGAGGTACTGTGCCGAAAACACTTTTCCCACTAGTATAAAAATGAATATAATGGCAACAATTGCATTCCCTACCGCTTTTGGTTCTCTCTTGATGTCAGTTTTGCGGTATGAATACAAAAAGTAAAAGCAAACTGAAACTGTACAGATTACCATTATAGGTGTAAGATATCCAACCACAAAATCAGGTATAGAACCTACCAAATTATCAGAACCAAAATTTCCTGGGTCATTAGCAGATGTTTTTGTTGCTTTGGTCAATCCCATAATCACCAATAAATAAATCAATGATGCTGCGAAACTCTCTATGTGCAAAGGACGACACAAGTGATAGTTAAAAAAGTTGTAGAACATTTCCGGCTTTACAATCGTTACTGGTATCATGACTGCTAGTGTGGTAGCAATAACTACTAACGCCCCTTTAGCAACGTTGTTCCATTCTCTCTTTGCTGCAAAAAGGAAAAAATATATCATACAAAACATCGCGGGGTATAGCTTTGTCATCACCCCAATAGTTATCAAAATAAACGCATACGCGTATCTGTTCTTCACAAAATAATAAAAAGAGACGAGCGTCAACACCGTAGGAAAAATATCATATCTATCCGTAACAAATTCGAGGAGGAGCATCATCAAGGTGGAGTATGCTAACATGGCATTTTTGCGATTTTTGCCAAAGTGTTCTGCCAATTTATCAGTGTAAATGAGACCGATAATCAAGAACACAAGAACTTCGATGACATAGTACACTTCATACGTTTCAGCAGTCTGACCGAATATTCCAGGCACAGCCATGAACACTAACGAAAATGGAGGATATTCCATGTTCGGAATTACTCCTCTAAAAAGGGGCTCTATATTTTTCCAATAGCGGTCATTTATCACCTCAGTTTTAAGATCAAATGCAAATATCGTAATTAAGAATCCAATACATGCGAGTGTAAACGCAACGGATAATTTGAGACGATACGCACGATATTCGTTCAGCCAAACACCTACAGCATAATAGCGATGGTGATTTATGTTTAATTAGTGTAGTGAAAACTTTATTTATGTCCACGTAATGGATGCATGCACTGTATGGCCCGGATAGGGTAGCCTGGTTATCCTAGGGGACTGTGGATCCCTTGACTCGTGTTCAAATCTCGGTCCGGGCCCCACTTATTTTCATAATTTGCGATGGGTGTTGTTATGGTGTGGGAAGGAAGATTGGAAAAAATAGACAGCAACAGATGGAAAATTCCTGCTGATTATATGAAAGGAATGAAAACGGATGCCGTCATTTATGCCGATGACTCAATGATCGATAGTATCCGATCTGATAACTCACCACAACAAATTGCTAATACAGCATGCATTCCAGGAATAGTAGGGCAATCAATAGCTATGCCGGATATCCATTTTGGATATGGTTTTCCAGTAGGAGGCATAGCAGCGGTAGACGCAGAATCTGGATCAATATCCCCTGGAGGTATAGGATTTGATATTAACTGCGGGGTTCGTCTCATAAAAACAGATCTTGTGTTGAATGATATAAATGGAAAATTGAAATCACTCATTGACAATTTGTATAGGAATGTTCCGTCTGGATTGTGTTCTAAGGGGTTAACGAGAGTAGATAAGAGAGATATGCTCGAAATTCTTATGAATGGCTCAGAATGGGCTGTTGAGAATGGTTTCGGATGGGAAAAAGATCTTGATGTTACCGAAGAATGCGGAAAAATGACATCTGCTGATGAACACTTTGTTAGCGACAAATCTAAAAAAAGAGGACTTTCACAATTAGGTTCATTGGGTTCTGGGAATCATTTTCTTGAAGTTGACGTGGTGGACACTGTATTTAATGAAGATGTTGCAAAATCGTTCGGACTAAAAAATGGACAGATCGCAATCACAGTGCACTGCGGTTCGAGAGGATGCGGACATCAGATAGCGACAGATTTTGTGCAGAGGATGGAACGATACATAAGTGATAACAAATTAGAACTTCCGGATAGACAACTTGCATGCGCACCGTTGAATAGCCCCCTTGGTGAAGAGTACTTTAAAGCAATGTCTTGTGGTGCTAATTACGCATGGGCGAATAGACAGATGATCACTCATTGGATCCGAGAATCGTTTGAAAATGTCATGAACGATTCTGCTGAAAATATGGGGATCGATGTTGTATATGATGTAGCACATAATATTGCAAAATTAGAACGCCACACAATTGACGGTAAAAGTGTTGATGTGCTCGTACATAGGAAGGGTGCAACGAGGGCATTCTGCGCCGGAAGATCTGAAATTACACAAATGTATCGCGATGTCGGACAACCTGTTATTATACCTGGAGATATGTTAACTGGCACGTATGTTCTTGTTGGTAAAAAAGGAGCAATGGAACAAACTTTTGGGTCGTCATGTCATGGCGCTGGAAGACAAATGTCCCGTAAATTTGCCATGTCTTCTATAAACGTCAAAGATGTGAAGGAGAGCATGGCGGCTAGTGATATTTATTTGAGAAATGGTTCCGATGAAGGTTTGGTGGAGGAAGCCCCGCAGGCGTATAAAAACGTGGATCATGTGATTTCGATAGTATGTAATGCAGGTTTAACCGAAAAAATCGCTAGACTTAGACCTATTGGCGTCGTTAAAGGGTGACCAAATTTGATGTGGGTTGTACTTGCGTCTTAATAAGTCTTTCTTTTTAAGCTATCCGTTTAAATTTTTTTAGCTAAAATACCGAGTGGTGTCATGACGTATGTTGAACCGACAATGTTTATGCTATGTGATTTGATATACGCCTTTGTATGTAATGCCTCGATAAATTTACCTTTTTCATCAATATTTCCATTGAATTTGATATATCGACTGTAATGACAGATCTGCCCCTGTTAGTTGTATAACTTTATTCATGTAACTAACGCTTAACGGTGTGCATAATCTAATTCTAGCCTCCGACGTTTTCCGTGTACATCGTATCTGTCTAGATTAACAGATATCATTTTTGGGGCTTCTGTCGATGATGTGTCTTTTCTTTATAACCCTGTTTTATTTATTCCCCATATCTCCAAAGTTTGTCTCCAACATTATGAATAGTTTTTATGGCTCTTCCTTTTTCTTTTGATTTAATCCTAATCGCATCATATAATGCAACTCCAACTGCAAGTGGAACACCGTTTTTAACATCTTTAATCCAGACGAGATCTCCTTCTTTAACAGAAGAATCAACATCCACTATACCTGGACCCATAACGTCAGCCCCATTGGTAACGTAAGGTACTGCACCCATATCAACTGTGACTGACCTAGTTTCTGGTTTATAGGCAAGAAGACCTCTGATCGTTAGAAAAGGTTTGCCTTCATAGATTATACACAAAATGTCTCCATTAACAAATATTACATCAAAATCTGTACTTTCGGCGATGTCTACGACGTCTTTTTCTGTAAAGAAATCTTTTGTAAATAGTTGCTTTAGGTCTGTGGCAAGCTGTTTAACCTCTTTCTCTCTCATTCTTTTTCTTTTTTTTATCCTAATATCAGCCATTAGAAATCTTATCTCTGTAAGTGTATAACAATTTTCTCAGATAACATGTGTTGATGTAAATTTTCGCTATATGTTTGTATGATGACGTACGTAGATCTTGAGCATTTTGGTTATATTTTTCAATAAAAACTGCGTTTCTGCGGGGTGCATGATTATTATTTAATTATGTATCACTATCCTTTTTTGGTGTAAATTAATGGGAATTAAGATTGCTATTTGTGAAACGGAATGCAAGAATGCACTATGTACTCCGTATAAAACCAAAATTGTAAAGGTGATGGTGAATGACGTTGAAGGATTTGAAAACATTTCAGAGGTGGAAGAATTCGTTACTTTAGATGACGCTAAGAAAATTTTTACTGACTGGGAGGCTTTCATTAAAAGAAATAGAATCAGTAAGGAAACAGATGCTATTTACATGGTAAAAATCAAAAATGATGATGATAAAATAAAGCTTACACCTAAGATGCAAAAAAAATACACTGGATGGATTAATGTTGAAAGTTTGAGTGACACTGAAAAAGAAAGAGTTCTTGTGGCATCTAAACCGGAAAATCGTATCACTGAGTGGGATCGTATGGAATTTGACGAGGTGAACGATATTTGTGCTAATTGCCAGTTATCGTGGTGTAAAGGATGCATTGGTACGTTCGGATCAGATAATAGTAAATTACCGGAGATTGCCGATAAAAAAGGATGTCCCCTCATCGCGTCTATTCCTAAAAGTTCAGAGGAACAAAAAAGGTTCAGTTCTGAAGAAGCACGAGAGCTTAAGAGAGAAGTGAATATACTTAATGCGGCACTCCTTGAGGAGGGAAAGATATTTGTAAGAAGGTACGGCAGGGCCCTCGAGCGTTTGGATGCCGTAGCGGACATTTGTATAAGAGAAAATTGTGGATTCTTCTTCTTTTGAGATTTGACGGGAATCTTATTATTTCTTTATCAACTGTTCAAACATGTTGTGCGCCAATTGCCTAAGTGCCTTCATACCCTTACTATCTTTTTCAATGCTGGTAGGATCATTTCCAGTTAATACTGCAATAGGTGTTGAACCCACTACAACAACCTGGTTACCTAAAAGCCAATTAACTAATTCTGAATAAACACTAATGCCACCGTCACGTTCCTGTATCGCAAATGCGGCACCAATCTTCCCTTTTAAAGGATTTTTTCCGAATTTGCATGCAAACCCTGCACGTTCTAAAAATATCTTAAGTTGAGCGGTACACGAACCATAATACGCAGGTGATGCTAAAATTATACCATCAGCTATTTTCATTTTGTCGAGATAACTGTTCATGTTGTCATCTTCGGCGATGCATCTTCCATCTCCTCTTATTTCACATGAACTGCAATGATTACATGGATTCATATGGGATTCATAAATTTGAATGCAATCCGTCTCTATTCCATCCTTATTTAACTCGTCTAGAACCATATTCAAAGCATATGACGTACTGCCAAGGAGACGCGGGCTACCGTTGAAAGCCACGACCTTCATACACATCGCTGTGGTGTACGTTCATATAAACTAAATATTTATGTCGACGTCACCGCTGTAGTTTCGACACAATTGGCATAAATTTTATTTTAATAATGAAATCAGGTGATGAAGTGAATTTAGTGTTAGAAGTCAAAGATCTCCATGTAGAGGCTGGAGGAAAAGAAATTCTCAAAGGTGTTTCTTTTACAGTTATGAAAGGTGAGACTTGCGTCTTATTTGGACCCAACGGTTCCGGTAAATCAACACTTTTGTCAGCTATTATGGGCCTCACCACGTGCAAAGTCACACATGGAGAGATCATATTTAATGGAAAGAATATTACGGGGATGGCTGTAAACGAACGTGCTAAAATGGGTATAGGAATGATGATGCAAAGACCCCCAAACGTCACTGGTGTGACATTAGGCGACCTATGTAAGGCCATTAGTAGCGAAGATCATCTAATTTTAAAGAAGTCGTCCGAATTCAAAATGAAATCTTTTCTTGAGAGAGATATTAACGTAGGATTCTCTGGGGGAGAAATTAAAAGATCCGAACTCATGCAACTTATGGCACAAAAACCAGACTTCATTCTGTTGGATGAACCCGAATCAGGTGTTGACTTGGAAAATATAAGTCTCATCGGACGGAAGGTTCATGAACTACTTTACTCAAAAGAAGATAGCAAGTGCAAAGATCGCACAGAGTTAGAGTATAAACATGTGTCATCGTTGATTATCACACACACTGGTCAAATACTGGACTATACGGATGCTGATAGAGCATTCGTTCTTATGGACGGTCTCATTCGTTGCACCGGACGTCCCATGGACATTTTTAAAGATATTAGGGAAAAAGGCTATGAGGGGTGCGTATCATGCAGGATGGTTCAAACGAGTCAGTAAAGAAATCTTTCAACGCAAGACCCTCATATGATCATAAAGTTGATATCGAGACGTACGTCGTGGATGATTCTCAAATCAAGGTTGATAGTCTTTCTAAGATGGAAAAAAACACTCGTAAAACTATGGAAAATGTCGGTATCGTCACTGATGAAAAAGATCGTGCCGGAACCATAATGTTCATCAACAATAAAGTTAGCTACTGTTCAATTCGCAGTCAGGATGGATTAGAAATAATGCCTATGTCCGAAGCTGGAGAAAAGTACCATTGGTTAAAAGATTATTGCTGGAAAGCTGTGAACCCTGAGAGTGATGAGTACACTAAAAGAGCCTATCATGATAACGCAGATGGATATTTTATACATGTTTTGCCTGGGTATCACATTAAAGATCCAATTCAGTCGTGTATGATGATTGGTACAAAAAAAGGCATACAAACTCTACATAATGTTATTGTCATTGAAAATGGAGGATATCTAGAAATCATAACCGGATGTGCAACTGGAAGCCATGTCAACGAAGGTTTGCATATTAGTATCTCTGAAATATATGTGAAAGATGATGCGGAAGTAGTTTTCTCTATGGTTCATAACTGGGGAACGAAGACAGCTGTACGTCCAAGAACGACGTGCATTTTAAATAAAAACGCAAGGTACACTAACAACTATATTTTGCTGGAGCCAGTAGGTACGTTGCAAAGTAATCCTTCATGCTTTTTAAATGGAAAAGGGTCAAGTTGTAAGTTCAACACTATATGTTTAGCTCAAAAAGAATCGGACATTGACATTGGCGGAATCGCTATACTTAATGCACCCAACACCAGTGCCGAGATTATATCACGCAATATTTGTAATGGTGGTAGAATTATAGCCCGCGGACGTCTCGTTGGTAACAGCAATGATACAAAGGCACATTTAGAATGCAAGAGCATTATGATCAAGGACGGTGGAAGAACTGAGGCCATACCTGAGTTAGAAGCTACAGTACCTAATGTTGAGATGACACATGAAGCTGCTGTCGGAAAAATTGCAAGAGAACAAATAGAGTATTTGATGTCCCGCGGACTTTCTGAAAGCGATGCAATTAGTATGATTGTTAGAGGATTTCTTATTGGGAGCATCAACGGCCTCTCTGAAAATCTCAGAAGTAAAGTTGATGATGCTATTAAAAAAACCGATCTCGGAAATTAGCCGCATTTGAGGCTAACATTATCATTTTTGTTGTATTCGGGTGACGTGTTACACTTGGGATCACTCTTGAGTCATACATTCGTTCCATCGAACGCTGATATAGCCTGTTTTTTATAATATAAATTTAATCGGATGGGCGTTGGAGAGTACTTTGTGATTATAAATATCGGAATTCTTTTTACATTTATCCTATATTTCTTACTGATTCTCAGTATAGGCTACTACTTTTACCATAAAATTCACAATATGGAAGACTATATTATTGGTGGAAGAGAACTCAACCCTTATGTCGGCGCTATGTCCGCTCAAGCTTCCGATATGAGCGGGTGGCTTCTGCTTGGTTTGCCTGGATCTATATACGCTGCCGGTCTTGGAGGAGTTTGGATTGGTATCAGTCTTGCTGTTGGTTCATACTTTGCTTGGCTTTTGATAGCAAAACGTCTTAGGATTTATTCTGAAAAATGTGGTAATGCCCTTACTATCCCCGAATTCTTTTCAAACCGTTTCAAAGATGAGTCAGGATATATCAGATTTGTCAGTTCTGCTGTCATTCTCGTATTTTTTACCTTTTACGTAACATCAGGATTTGTATCGGGCGGTAATATCCTCGTATCTGTCCTTGGACTCGGGACCGGACAGTATAAAATAGCTGTATTTATCACAGCGGTGATTATTATTTCCTATACTTTCCTTGGGGGGTTCAAAGCTATATGTTGGGCAGATCTCGTACAAGCCCTACTTATGCTATTTGCAATTATTATTGTGCCTCTTGCTGCACTTGGACAAATTGACGGTGGCTGGGAGCACATGGTCAACGTCGTCAATAATGAAGTCAATCATTTTATGGATATAACGTGGAATAATGGTTCACCAATAAATGTCACAATATTGCTCTCGTCTCTTGCGTGGGGACTCGGATATTTTGGTATGCCCCATATTATCGTCAAATATATGGCTATTAAAGATCCGGAAAAAATAAAGGTTGCACGTCGTGTGGGAACTATATGGATCATTATTGCACTTATCGGTGCCACTCTCATTGGTATAGTTGGACGTGCATATATGCCGGGACTTCCCAACCCCGAAAGAGCATTTATCGAAATTGTCGGAAGTGGAATATTCACAACCTTCACTTGTGGCATTCTTTATGCTGCATTGATGGCTGCTGTTATGAGCACAGCCGATTCACAACTTCTTGTAGCGTCATCTTCAGTAACGAACGATTTGTGTCATAAGTATACCAAAAGTAAGGAACGAAATATTGACGAAAAAAAGCTTATGTGGATTTCTCGAGCTGTTGTAATTGTAATTGCAATAATTGCTATGATTTTTGCCTTAGATGAGAATAGTAGTATTATGAATTTGGTTTCTTTTGCGTGGAGTGGCTTTGGTGCAGCTTTTGGGCCTATCATAATATTAGCGCTATTCTGGAAGCATATAAACGCAAAAGGTGCCATGGCTGGAATGTTAACTGGATTTATCGCAGATGTCATATGGAATTCATTCTTTAATGGTATCGGGATTATTCCAAAACTTCTAAATCAGAATTGGTGCGTCTGGAACTCCGGACTCTATGAATTGTTACCTGCGTTTGTATTAACATTTATTGTTGCAATCACCGTAAGTTTACTTACCAAAAATTCTGATGAAAATGTTCAAAAAGAATTTGACAAAATGATTTCTGAAAAATTTTGACAAACAGAGAAATTCTAATTTTTTCATTTTATAACATCGTTCACAATAAAACGAATCATTCGGTCAGTGTACTTTGATATGACGCACTTTGAAATTTGGTGAATATTACATAAAGTATTTATATAATGATGACCGGGTCTCATGGATATCTTTTGATGTGATACTGATAAAAACTACACAGTCTTACAACCGTGTATGTTAGCGTCATATCGTCGATTAAATCCTTATATTATAATTACGGTCGATGGCAGGGGACGATATAATGTCTAAACCAATGATCAGTGAAGACGATTTTAAACTTGAGATTAGTCTTGAAAGAATTAAACATGTAATTATAATTATGAGTGGAAAGGGCGGTGTAGGTAAAAGTACGGTAGCTACTAACATCGCAGCAGCATTATCAACAATGGGATACCAGAC
Organism: archaeon; assembly: GCA_024399155.1. Classification (GTDB taxonomy): domain Archaea; phylum Thermoplasmatota; class Thermoplasmata; order Methanomassiliicoccales; family Methanomethylophilaceae; genus Methanarcanum. The sequence continues at coordinate 43,663 of JAKSHX010000002.1, forward strand.
GGGCATCATGGATGTTGACATAACCGGACCGAATATCCCAAAGATGTTCGGGATCGAGGATGGAAAGCTTGATGTCTTTGACGGAAAACTTGTTCCAGTAACAGTCCCGCCGTCTTTAAAAATAATCTCTATGGCATTTCTACTTACCAGCAAGGATGATGCTGTAATGTGGAGAGGCCCGGTTAAGATGACTGCTATTAGACAATTCATAGAAGACGTTTCATGGGGAGACCTCGATTATCTCATAGTAGACATGCCTCCAGGCACGGGAGACGAGGCTATATCAATTGCACAACTCATACCAAAAGCAGATGGGATGGTTATTGTTACCACACCTCAAGATGTTGCACTTCTCGATTCGAGAAAGTCGATCACGTTCTCAGCACAATCTCATATTCCGATTATTGGACTTATAGAAAACATGTGTGGATTTGTCTGCCCTCACTGTGGTAAAACAACTGATATTTTTAAGTCTGGTGGTGGAGTGAAGACAGCGAAAGACTTGAACATAAGATTCTTGGGTTCGATACCCGTTGAACCAGGGATTGTTGTTAGTAGCGATTCAGGTATGCCAATAGTGATAGATAATCCAAATTCAACGTCTGCAAAAATGTTCAAAAAAATTACTGAAGAAATCATTAAAATAGTTAAACATGACAGATGATAAAGGAAGGATGTCACATTTCATTCTCCACCTATTATCATTGTGACGTAACCCGGAGGGCAGTGAGGATGTGTTGATTAAATCATCAACGATATCGCAGGTAGGTTGTGATGTGTCCGGGATAAGTTGACGTGCTGGTGTTAAACTCCTTTCTTATTTCCCCAGATCAGTTTGTGGAGCTGAGGGAGTACTCTTACGTTAAGTCCACGTTCGATAACTTCTTCTGCAAGAGGCTCAATGTCCATGCCGCCTACCGGCGTAAATATTACTTCACATTCTGGTGGGTATTTATTCATTATGTCAATTGAATACGCCAAATCAATACCGTTTGATATAATAAATTTCAGTTGGTCCTTCTTCTTTAATAAAGCAATGTTGGAGAAGTTCATCTTATCTTTCATCTTTGACGAGGGACATTTGATGTCCATACTGATGACAATGTTGTCGGAATCTGGAACATTATTAAGAGATATAGATCCGTTGGTTTCCAAAACGATAGTTTTTCCGATTGCTAAAAGCTTCTTTAAAAGATCTATGGTTTCCTCGTAAATCATGGGTTCTCCGCCTGTGACACATACATTTTTAATTTCTCCAATGTCGGACACAATGTCGTCAACAGACATTTCCTTACCGTCACCAAATACGGCATACTGTGTATCACACCATGAACACCGAAGATTGCATCCTGCTACCCTAACAAAATGAGTTATAACACCGATCTTTTTGCCTTCTCCCTGTAAGGATCTAAAAGACTCACAGATTTTCATCCTATCACTCGTACTCAATCTCGTCTTTAAATCCAGATTCCTTAAACCCTTTTAGACGAAGTTTGCAAGAGTCACATTTTCCACATGCTTTATCTTTGCCATTATAGCATGACCATGTTAAATGCAGAGGTGCCCCTAATTTTTTTCCGAGACGGACGATATCAGCTTTCGAACAATTGAGTATGGGGCACACAATTTTGATAGGACGTCCTTCGACTCCAGCTTTTGTACCAACATTTATCATTTTTTCGAATGAATCGAGGAACTCAGGACGACAATCAGGATATCCGGAATAATCTACGACGTTGGCACCAATGTATATTTTATCTGCATTTACTGATTCAGATAAACCGACAGCAACTGACAACATAATCATGTTTCTTGCGGGAACGTATGTAACTGGGATGTCAGAGCCTATATCGGATTTATTCCTGTCTTCTGGTACATTTATGCTTGTATCAGTAAGAGCAGAACGAAACATACTAAGATTCATGTCAACTATTACATGCTTAATATTGTAGAATTTTGAAATGTTAGATGCAGATGTCAGCTCTTTATCATGTTTCTGACCGTATCTGAAACTCAATGCAACAACTTCGTTGTTATCGGCAATCGCTTGCGCTAGGGTAGTTGTTGAATCTAACCCGCCAGATAGTAATACGACTGCTTTAGACATGTTATAGCTCATGAGTACACCAGGCAGTCTGTCCTCTTTCTTCATCCAGCCCTATAGAAACAGATCGTACATTCGATGAAAAATCAATTTCGTTGATAATTCTTCTGATCATCATCTTAGTCATCTCCTCTGCTGTAATATTAGGGATTTCTAATATCACTACATCTTCTCTAGGGAACGTATATTTTTTATTTCCACATGTTGCGTCTACTGATTCCGAACCCACAGTCAATACAACATTATCTGACTTTCCTGGAAGAATCGTTCTGTGATCTAATTCGTCAGCAATTTTTTTGAGTTCTTTTTTTAACAAGGTGAAGTCCATGATCATCCCATCGTTTCCTATATCACCCTCGAGTTTCAAACGCATGACATAAGAATGACCGTGAAGCCTTGCACACTTTTCATGTTTTGGTATAAAATGACAGGCAGAAAACTTTATTCCTGCATGTTCCCCATCAATTTCCAACATCATAACTTTCCCTCCGCAAGTCTCATAGCTAGCGCTATAGAATCTTTATAACTATTTTTGGCGCGTGAAGTGTCAATGAATACCTTATCTATATTAACTATTGGGGCACCAAGTGCTTGTACGCCACCAATAAAGTGCATTGTCCTAAATATCAAATTACCTGAAATGCCGTCTGGTGCGATTATCAAGTCAGCATTATCAACAGCTTCTTCAATAAGTATCTCCGCGTCGTATGCGTCGTAGCCATCATTATTCAGCATGTTTACAAGTTTTAAGGCATCACATATTGTTCTATCTACAACTGGATGACGGCCCATATCATCTTTTCTACCCCCAGACATTACCGCTATTCTGGTATTCATACCAATTTTTTTCATGAATTTAACACTCTTAACTGCAAGACTATACTTCTGCTCAATTGTCCATCCCTCATCTATTCCAACCGGGGCAGTTACTATAAATTTCCCGTTAATGAACTCAAAGAGAACGATTCTTTCAAGCTCTGAAACTCCCATCTTTTTCTTTAATATTGGTAAGAGAACAGATGATGACATGTCTCCACGTACAGCTGCATTAATTTTATCAGTGACTAAATCATCGATCAACCTTACAGGATCGGTATACACAGTGGCATAATCATCGATACCTTTGACACTATTTTTGGCCTTAGATGACATGCCGCTGCAACCAATACCGACTTTCACTCCATTAGGAACGTGCCTTTCTAGAAGTATCCGAGATGTAAACATTACACAATAATACAAAAATCGATATTTCAATATTGGTTAAGGTCTTATGGTGTCAAACACATAATCCTCCCATTCGCGAATGCCTAAGACTATTTCCGTTTCTGGCGGTGTAAGAATAGGTTTGTTATACCTAAGGGAATCATCCATTGCAAGTCTAGGGCATGCTGTACTAATAAATGCATCAACTGTGTAAGCCATTAGATTTTGAGGAGTGAGTTCATTCATGTACACTTTATAGGCTTTCTTTTTTGACTTTTGTAATTTGATGATAATATCATCGGCGACCGATTCTCTTTTTTGACCGATTTTGCTACAAACAATCACTAAAAAAGATTTGGCCTCTTTGGCTCTTTGTATAGTGGCAAACCTTCTGCGTAGAATTCTGTCTTTAATCTCATCGATGCTTTTAAAATCACCTGTGATAGGATTTAAAATGCAAATTTTCTTTTTTACACTAAAGGCTACGGCAAGGGGATGAAAATTGCCCTCTCCGATGAACAGAAGCATATCTACACCTGAGGTAACTGCCTCTGCTGAACTACAATCACAACCAAGCACTTGACCTGGATAATAAATTCTTGCATCACCAATTACAATTACAGCGCTTTTTCCGCTCTTTTCAATGATCTCCTTAGCCTGTTCAAGACATTTTATATATTGAACCGTAGAAAGTAATCCGACCTTCGGAGGAAAAAACTGCACGTTTTTTCTTATAATATTTTTTATATCGACATTACAAAATGCTTCAACGTACAAGACGTCTTCCTCAATACCCTGGCATGGTATCGGTGAATGTCCAAAATGGACTAACGCATCAGCAATGGTCCTAAAATTGTAGAACACGTCACATGCGCCATAACATGGATCACCTAAAATTATGAATGAAGCGCCTGTCTTTTCAGACAGAAAATCAACTACCTCCGTCGCTTTTCGTTTCAATCCATCCGGGAACTGAAGTGCAACTGAAGAATATTTCCTACTGCTGATCCATGTAGCGATGTATTCGAGTCTTAAATCGAACATTTATAGGACAAGGTCTTTTCCTTTTTCAACATCTATGTAACACGGTGTGGGATATTTCATCGATGCCTTCCAAAGTGCGAGCTTGGCTGTATCGAACGCGGGTCTAGTACAACTAACGGTCATGATTGCTTGATTACGTTCAAACCTCGCCGCAGTTCCAACATTTTTTCCAAATGCGTGACGCATTCCACTTGATACACGGTCTGCTCCCGCACCAGTAGCAAGTTTATTTTCCCTGAGAACAACGTGTGGATATGCTCTTAATTTGAGATGATAATTGGCAATTCCAGCTTTCGTGAGAAGTCTGTTAGCTGCAATACGACCTGCTTCAAGAGACGTGTGTCTAATTTGCACGCGGTTTTCGCATTTGAGAGTAAGTGTAATTGGAAATTCATCCTTAAGGTTACCCATGTCAAACTGACTGATTCTGCTGTTAGGTACTCCACCCATGTACTCTTTACGGGTGTATGCCATCCCTTTAACTTCTCTATACATTATTGCGGGTTTTCTCGTCATTTACGCCACCGATGTGCATCAACAATGGTGGTGAGCAATTCTCAGTATATATTTAAAGACTGTTATAGTTACAACGTTACACGATCGCTGAATATGATGTCTGGGTAGATAATTTACGTTGCTTTGCGAAAATAATATTTAATATAATATGTCACTTACGCAGGACTTGGATGGGGTGCAGCGATGTTCACTGTTAACATAGTTTCTGATAAAAATGATGGGAGAATTCCAGTTGCGCTCACGGGACAAATAATGGTCGACATACAGGACTTGTTCAGACATGTTGGTGAATATATCATTTCTAGGGAAATGCGTCTTCAGGGTGTAGTCTCCAAAAAATTGTCTGAGAAATTCACACTTTATTCCGACAAATTAGATGGTGTTACCTTTGAATCGTCATCGTACAGGCCGGAAACAGATGGCTTTGGAAACATTTTGGATGATGCTATAGCAATGCTCGAAACTGTAATGGATACCCTCGGGTCTGGTACCGGAGGATATTGGGTTGAGGACACCTTTAAAGATGCCATTTATAGGAATCAAATTATTATCGACATTGTGGCACTTTATCAGGACCTTAGGGATACGGAAGGGTTTTGTCTGATGTATGGTACAAAAACTGAATTAAAAAAATTTGGTGAAGTAAACGTTCAAAAACTGGCTAGGTTTATTGATGATAGGAAATTATCGGTTAATGGTGCAGCTGTCGGTATCATCGAAAAAGTCGGTTACAAATCAAGACAAATATACCAGCTTAACATGGGTGATAGAACCGCTAAACTAACATTTTCCGATCAAAAGCTAGCAGAAAAAATAATTAAAGATGCAACAACCGTCGTTGGAGAGATTGATTATTCTCAAGATGGGACAATTAGGGCTGTCAACAACGTGTATGAGATATTGCCTCTTACAACGATTAAGTTTCACAGAATGATTTCATCCATCGGAGATATTTTGCTTAAAGTACCGATCGACGTGAATGTCGTATTTAAGGAAAATGAGTGGGTTCTTTCAAATAAAGATCTTGGAATTATTTCTAGTAATAGCAGCTGGGATTTGGCGATATCGGGGTTTCATGATTACTTTATATTTTTATGGACAGAATATCACAAAAAGGATGATTCTTTACTTAATGAAGAAGAAAAAGAAGTGAAGGACTATATCGACACATTGGTCGTTTAAGGTCTTTTAAGTTTTGATATAAATATTTATATTGTAAAACAGTGAGTGCCTTTGGGGGGCACTTTAATGTCCAGAAAACGTATCTTAGGACGTGCTGTATCCGACATCGCATCGAGGCGCATGTCGGTATTGTTCAGGCTTTCCGAAAAAGCCCTAAAGGACAACAAACCGGAGAGGGCGGAAAGATACGTTGATATCATTAAACGTATTAGTCGGAGAACACGTACACTCTTTTCAAATAAAACCATGTTCTGTAAGAGATGCAACACATTACTCACTAACGGAGAAAGTTTTAGAGTTAGAGTCATGAATGGTCGTGTAAAAATTACGTGTTTGAAATGTGGGGAGATCAAAAGAATACCGTATTTGAAGGAACAAAAAAATGATGGAAAAGGAAGCTAAAAAGGAACTCATGCGCAGAGCACTGAAGGATAATCACATCGTGCACGTCGGTAAGGACGGACTAAAAGGTAGTCTTTACGATGAAGTTAAAACACAAATTAAGAAGAACCACCTTATTAAAATCAAAATCTTAGAGAATGTTGAAATTAAAACAAATGACATCGCCGATACTATTTCTAAAAATACGGAGTCTATTGTGGTAGATGTACGTGGTAATGTAATTATTCTCACTGACAAGAGGACTTGGACATCTCTCATTCAAAAAAATTCTAAGTGATTAAATGTTAGATACTAATGTGATCAGGCAAAATCCAGGTTTGATTGGAACTATGCTTAGGAATAGGAATATGGATGAAACTATTCTTTACAAATTTTTGGAAGTAGATGGTAAATGGAGAGCCTTAACGGAAGAAAATAATCACCTAAGAAAAGTAAGGAATAGTGTTTCCATAAACATTGCCAAAATGTATTACAAGGATATAGAGTCGAAAATTGCAGAAATGCGTGAGATCGCCGATAAGATTAAATCGAATGATGAACAGATAGATTATCTCGAACGCGTCAGGTCAGATTGCATCCTTAACTTTCCTAACATTCCCCATGAATCTGTGCCCGTAGGAAAAGATAGTACAGGAAACATCGTTATATATGAGTCTGGGACCAAAAGAAAGTTTGACTTTGCACCAAAGGAACATTGGGAGATTGCTGAAAATTTGGATATTATAGAATTTGATAGAGGAGTCAAGGTTTCTGGAAGCGGATTCTATGTCATGAAAGGTGACGGAGCAAGACTCGAACGGGCATTGATCAACTATTTTCTGGATGTGCATCAGGACCAAGGATACACCGAACTTGTTGTTCCAGGAATCATTAATCAGGATGCTGTTATAGGCACTGGCCAGTATCCCAACCTCAAAAACGATATGTATCATCTTGAAAAAGATAATATGTACCTCAACCCCACTGCTGAGGTCCCTATAACAAACCTCTTACAAAATGAGATCCTTGATAAAAATCAACTTCCAATCTATTACACCGCAAATCTGACATCCTATAGAAGAGAAGCTGGAAAACACGCTGATACCAAGGGAATCATACGCGTACATGAATTCAGAAAAGTTGAGATGGTTAATTTTGTACTTCCTGAACATTCATATACCAGACTTGAGGAGTTGAGGAAAAATGCAGAGGATATTATCAACGGTCTAGAACTTCCTTACAGAGTGCTTTTGCTGTGCACTGGGGATATGGGTTTTTCATGCTCTAAATGTTATGATTTAGAGTTGTACGCACCTGGAAAAGATGCCTGGCTAGAGGCATCCTCATGTTCTAATTTTACAGATTTTCAGGCTAGAAGAGCTAAAATTAAATATCGTCCGGAGCCACATATGAAAAGTGAGTTTGTACATACACTCAATGGGTCAGGTTTGGCGCTTCCAAGAACGGTTGTTGCTATATTGGAAAACTATCAAAACAAAGATGGCACTGTGACAATACCTAAGGTTATCAGGCCTTATATGCGCGGACAAGAAGTCATTGGGAACTGATATTCGTGGATTGTACCATTGACTTACGGTTCTATTTCGTAGAGTCTGTTAATAAGCGATTTCCACGGCTCGCCACAACGTTTCAATTCCTCACACAGAATATTTTTGTTATTTGAAAGTTTAGATGAGTGTATACCAAATTTTTCGGATACATATGCCTCGATGAATGCGCTCATTTTGTCGCAGATTTTGATACTTCTGCTATCCCTATTATCCTTATCTTTAAAAGGATCAGATACTAGGGATGAAAATTCTTCACTCCATTCCCAGGGGAGTAATGGCATAATCTTTTTTTTGATGAGTTCGTCTTCATATTTCTTCAATATATCATCCATGCCGATTCCCTTTTTTACCGGTGAAATAACATCTTTTGTTAATGCCTCTGGCAAGTCATGAAATAATGCCGTATAGTAATCATTATACACTTGATGGTCTTCGACATTTTTATCAAGGTCATAAAGATACATCATATTCGCTACAATAAGCGAGTGCCCCAACACGGTAGTTTCAGGTATTCTTGGAAGGCGTGTCCATCTCTTCTGAAATCTGAGTTGTCCAACAAGATCGATAAAAGTTCTTGATTTGTCGTCTATGGCGTATTTTACTCCTGCGAGGTCGGAATGATTGTTAATATTCAAATCCAGTAATTTTTTCGTATTTTCTATGTCTAGCAACACTGACTTATTCATATCATAAATAATGTTAAATTCCCATATCGTTGCTATATCATGTGCTGCAGAAACGATCCTATAGTTGATATCTTTATATTCCTTTAATCCTAAGTACTCTTTGAATCTCTTCATGAATGATTCATTGATGTTGGGTATACTTTTCCCAATTTCTGAAATCACATAATTGTTGATCTCATCAAATTTTTCTTTTTCCACTTTGTGTAACACTTGGGGACGCAGATCGGTGAGAACGGTTCTTTTGAGAAATGAGAACATACATCCCTCAATAATACGCTTCCAATCAATTTTTGCTTTCTTCTCAGTTTCTTCATATTTACCGAGAAACCAAGCTATTGCAGCCTTGTGTGATTGCTTATCAAGTTCAGTAAAATCTACATGGCGCAAGTGATCGTTCCATCTGTGAATATTCACAGCATTGAAAAGTTGGTAAATTAAATCCATGTTTAGATTGGAACACTTCATGCCAACCCTTCCTTCGCGGAGAAAAATAAAATTAAAAAAGTTAAAAAAAGTTTACCAGACACTCAGCTATTAATGATTCCACCAATTGTTTGGCTGATTTCAATTAACTTTACGTCATCTGACGCCTGCTCGGTCTCTATCGCTTTGAGCATACCGATGAAGGCATCTGCTCTGCCAGGCTTTATGGTGCCGTCCTCAACCATTCGATCAATCTTGTCAGCCCCATATCTTAAGGCGTCATAGACCATTCCGACCCCAACAAACTGTGCAGACCTTTTGACTGGTAAACCCTCCTGCTTTGGAGACCCGGTCACGGGCACATCCTCTGTCGCACCTTTCTTTTTAAAGATTTTCTTAAGCTTCTCCAAGAATCCCATTCCCGCTTTCCCCCTTAAACCTGTAAGATCACACCGGCCAATAGTTACCTCTCATCATTCCGGTCACCGGAAAGATATTATAGTAGCGAATCTGCAAACCTGTATAAATATTATTCAGTTGCCGAACAAATAACAAATGCCACTAATATACACACCGCAAGATGCTCGTCTATAAAGTTGGGCTGGAATATTACCCCTAACCTTAAATTTTTAGTTATTCCACATAGTCTGAATGAAATCAACAGTGAATACGCCTCTCTCAATAGAAAAAAGCGTTATAATCACTTCAAGTAGATTATGTTCTTTGATTGACTTCGGTGACGAAGTCCTTGCACCTGGTTCGAGATTTGCTATGCGTGGCCCACATGTAGTACTTGCGTGGAAAAGTGTTTATTATATAGACTAGCGGGTAACTTTCAACCAGACACGTACAATATACGGTCAAAAGTATCACTAGATAAGCTGTTATGTTCATGATTAACAGTCATACATGGAATATGCTTTCAGAAAAATCGTTCAGACCTCTTTCTGATATCTTTGTTGATAAAAATATTACAATTCTTGTGGACGGAGTTTACAATTCTTCTACAAGGACAAATATGTGTTATTCTTATTATAGTTGGACAGATTGTAGCAGTCGGTGGATTTTTAAAATGATGACCATGGCTGATGGCAAATGACATTTGTCATCATGGATGAGAATGTATAGAGATCTTGTAAATATGGTATTATGCATGTGCCAACCCCAACATACCTGCCGTGTATATCGAGGAGATGCCAGCGATTAATAGTTACCTTGTAAAAGTTAAAGAATTTTTAAAAATGGGAGAAATTTGACATGAAGAGAATCGACGAGATAGCTGTTGTGCACGTTAACACCTCAAACGGTGAATTCTATGTTTTTCCCGCCTTTTGAGTATGGTATCATATCAACTGATTTGGACATTAAACTAGCAAAAAACAATCCAATATATGCACTGGGTTGGTTAGACAATATTAGAAAAAATCATCTTAGATTTTATTATGCTACAGATGAGACAAAAATAAACAATAGCATGGCATACTAAGCGAAATATCAAAACACATAATCAATAAATGAGGCAATTTATATGACAACAAGGAAAAACATCAGAAATGAAGATGACAAATCTGCAAATAATGTCTTAGATAAACCTTCAGATACAAAATTAGAAATCGATCCAAACACTGGTCTTGTGGAGAATGTTTTTGATGATGCCATTGATGTAGACAAACAACTTTTCAAAAAAAATCCTAGGAGAGTTCGTGCTTTAAAAGACCTCTGGTATGATGAACTTCAAAATGCATTGGCTAATAGTGATGGGTCGGAAGAAGCGAAGAGAGAGATGATCTTTATGATGATTGCCAACAATATTCTTGACATTATCCTAGGGTGTGTCCCCGATGAGACTGCTCTTGAAGTTTCGTATGCTCTTGATAACACTATTGCACTTTCACATGTTAATAAAAAATATGATTGTGACCTGATTGAAGAAGAAAGAAAAGCGATATCGATAGTAAAAAGAGAGGATTACGATACTGACGATGACTTTTCAAGGGCATTAGAATCCATAGAAGATCATTGGTGGTCCATAGGTCAACCTCAACTTGGCATGAGAAGTGCTAATGATGCGATAATTGAAATGCTCAGAAAGTACGAGTTGAATGAATAATGTTTCGAAAAGACATTGTTGCATCATCACCTGGAAAATTTATTCTTTTGGGAGAACATGCTGTGGTCTACGGTAAGCCGGCGGTAGCTTTAGCAATAAATAAAAGGTTTTTATGCAGAGTGCAACTGGGTGAGATAGACGCGCTTAATGGTATGCCTATCAACCCCAAGATACATCCACATATAAGTTACATACTAAAGACAAGTGGTGTAACTAATGTAACAATACATACGCAAAGTGAAATTCCATCTAGCTCAGGATTGGGATCATCAGCCGCATTGTGTACGTCACTTTCTGCTGCTATTAGGGCAATAAAGGGCGAGAATATAGATGTTAAAGATCTTGCAAATGATGCGTTCAATGCTGAGTATGAAGTACAGAGAGGGGCTAGCCCTTTAGATACTTCATGTTCTGCATTTGGAAAAGGTATCGCGTTGAATTGCCCAAAAAGTATGGGAAAATATATTTGGACCGCTGAAAAGGAGAGAAATAAGTGGGACATCTTTGAAATACCGGTTCCGAAGATGACCTTTGTTGTGGGGTATACAGGTATTAAAGCTCATACTGGACAATTAGTGGAGAGAGTGAGAAAATATAAAAAACATAATAAATTCGCGACAGACATCGTGAATGAGATCGGAGATGTAACATTCGAAGGTATGGATTGTATATCTAAATATGATGTGACGGGGCTCGGAAGAGCAATGACTAAAAGTCACAAACTTCTATCAATTCTTGGTGTTTCCTGTAGGGAGCTTGACAAACTTGTGAGTGCTTCTCTCAAATACTCGTATGGTGCTAAACTTACGGGATCTGGAGGTGGAGGAAGCATGATAGCTCTCACCGATAAGCCGGACAAAGTGTGCGAGACAATACGACTGCATGGCGGGATGCCTTTTATCATAAAAACAGATGTCCCGGGAGTCACCTTAGAATAAAAGTTTTAATATTTTTAGATTAAATTTTCGAATCCTTCTACAACCCTTGGGAATTTATCTTTGATAGTTTTTAAAAGATTCAATACGTTAACTTCTTTGATGTCTGAATTTTTGATGAGCGTAATCAATTCATCAAGGGTCGTGTCATCGAGAGTGGCAAATCTTTCTTTTGCCATCCAATTCCTATAAAGTTTATCTTCCATTCTATCGCGCCACATCTTTTCATAGGCTTGTAACGATTTTTTAGAAAAGTCTCCTTTTTTAAGACAGTCTGCTGCGACAATTCCTGCATATTTGCCAGACCTGCATGCATGCGCGATCCCACCACCGGTTATAGGATCTATGATCCTTGCGGCGTCTCCGACTAACATGATATTATCACCTATGGCAGAATCTAGACCTGGAATTGTTGAAACCATGCCCCCGACGATTTCTAATATTTGTCCATTTTTAAATCGAGGGTCATTGGCAATAAACTTGTCTAAATGATATTTAGGGTCGGCCCTCATTTTACATTTGGATGCCATAATACCGATACCAACATTAGCAGTGTTATTGCTCTTGGGAAAAATCCAAATATACCCTCCAGGTGCAGCTGAGCCGATGATAAATTCACAAAAGTTAGACTCGAACTTTATATTTGTCATTCTGTACTGAAGACATGTATCAAAATCTGACATTTTTAACGTCGTGTCTATACCTGCCCATCTTCCCACTTGTGATTCGTAACCATCTGCAGCAATGACACATTTGGCGTATATTTCGATATCTTCACCCATTGACTTTGCTTTGATACCGATAAGTTTTCCGTCTTTGTCCCTAATAACACCGTTACAACCTGTCCTCATCATAATTTTTGACCCTGCTGATACGGCTTCCTCGGCAAGACGTTTATCAAAAATATGTCTCTCTAAAACATATCCTACTTCGGTACCAGCTTTACTTTCGTCTAATTGGAGGGTTATTCCAGATGGGGATCTTATAATTGCTCCAGCCATATCAGCACGTATCCATGAAGGATCTGATTTTATTCCGAGTTCTGCAAGCCATTTCTTAGAGACTCCCTCAGCGCATCTTAAGGGTGCTCCAATTTCAGCCTTCTTTTCGATCATAATCGTTTTGGATCCACCCTCTGCTGCAAACTTTGCAGCCATACTTCCGCCTGGTCCTGCTCCGACCACAACTACGTCACAGTCGTATGTTGATGACATTTCAATTTCCCTCCGAAAGTGCACCGACGGGACAAACTTTGATGCATCTACCACACTTATTGCATTTATCACTGAATTCGAGAATATAATCTTCCAAATAAATTGCATTCATTGGACATGATCCTACACATCCACCGCAATGAAGGCATTTTCCATAGTTAACCTTCATAACAAACACCTCATACATCAGGCCTTTCATCCTCTGGTACTATAAGAGCCTGCTCAAGAAGTTTGGCTTCATCTTTATGTTTTTCTTTCCATTCAGTAATCGGCATGGAGAACTTTTTTTCAATTTCTTTGCGATATTCTGGTCCACCATTATACGCACAAAAAGGGATGACACGAAGATCTGGAGTGGCATAATGTACTGCACATCGTTCTACTCTTGTTATGTCATAATTATAGGAGTCTTGAAAGTGCATCCCGCCGACGTACAACATTTTCCATGAAAATGCCGACAGTGTCTTTTTAGATTTGTCACTCATGATATTTTTAAGGGTACTGATAAGTGCCTTTTTGGTTATTCCATCGGGCATCTTGGATTTGTCGATACAACTGTTCATTAACTTCACAGATTTATAAATATAAATTTTCTTAAACCTTGACTTTTCAGCCTTATCGGCTAAAATATTTATTTCATGTATGAACCTTTTTACATCAATAAATCTGGTTATGGGTGTAACTTTCCCTTTATCATCCTTAAACAAATATGTCGCTAAACCGCAATGTGGATGTGCCGTAAAAGTAACCATACTCTTATTCATAATAACTGATGCAAATTTTGAAATTGGCGCAACGACAGGTACAGGGTACCAATCTGTATCAACTGTATATCCAGTCTGATCTCCAAAATTCTTGACTAGATCGGACAGTGTATATCTTCCTTTCTCCAAATCTTCATGTGTAATTCTTCCGGTGAATGAAACAGGCTGAAAATTAACTCCACGGATGATGTCTGAATTCTCGAATGCAAAATTAATAATTTTTCCAAGTTGATCATCGTTCATTCCTTTTACGATTGTGGGAACTAAAACAACCGATGGCGGATGATCCAACTGCCTAAGATTTTCCAACACCTTAACCTTAATGTGAAACATCTTCCTGTTTCTTGCCTGAATATATACATCATCGCCAACACCGTCAAACGAAAGATATATAGTATTCAATCCAGAATTTTTTGCCTTTTGGCAAAATTCAACACTTTTAGAAAATTCTATTCCGTTTGATGCTACCTGAATCTGTGCGAATCCCATATCCTTTGCAGCTTTAATAACGTCAAAGAATCTTGGGTATACCGTTGGTTCTCCTCCAGAAAATTGTACAGCAGTGCATTTGATTGGACGTTCATTTCTGAGCATCTTAAGCATTGAGATAACTTCCTCATATGACGGCTCATATACGTAACCGGCATGATTTGCATCAGCAAAGCATATCGGACATGACATATTACATCTGTTAGTCAAATCGATATTTGCCAATGCCGTACACGAGCGCATCTTGATTTTGGTGTTATCTATAACAAAAGATGATGCGTCGTCGTTATTCTTTGCTGTAGTATCATCATGATTGATAAGACCGATTCCATCCATGGCATATTCTTCAGCTCTGAGATACATTTTAGCATCCGACCATATGAGATTCTCATACTCTCCATGTTTTGGACATGTTTTTTTGGCATACACCTTTCCATCTTTTTCATAGTATTCTGCATGAATGATTTTTTTACATTCGGGACATATCGATTTTGAACTCTTAGGCAGGCCCTTTTCATTCTGGTATTCCTTTACAGTTAGGGGCATTATAACCACTTTGTTGACCACGGACTACTTCACATGTTATAACATTGTCGTCAAAAAAGGTTTTATCTGGGAATTTGAGAATGAGATTCATATTATTATCTACAATAAC
Source organism: archaeon (assembly GCA_024399155.1). Lineage (GTDB taxonomy): Archaea > Thermoplasmatota > Thermoplasmata > Methanomassiliicoccales > Methanomethylophilaceae > Methanarcanum. The sequence goes on from JAKSHX010000002.1 coordinate 58,940, forward strand.
GTTTTAAAGGTGATGCGCAAATAGTAATAACGAACATAGCGGTTTTGTAGATGCGTGTTAACTTTGTGTCTCTTAATTTTCTAGTTATCTTACGTTATGTGTTATGTAGAATGCTAAAAGGAAAATGCATCTTTCGTGAAGGGTGTTCTGTCCTTAGCTTTATAGATTTAAACAATATCTAGCGCTTATGGCCATAAAGTCCTACAGGGTACCAACTGTTCTTTCCTCGGATGAGTTGAAAGACAAAGCATTCTGCAGGGCGTCTAAAATTGCTATTAATGGTGCAAGCGCCCTCGACTCAAAGAAAAAAACTTCTATTGCTAAGATAGCAGCGTCTGGGGATATTGTTAAAGATTCTCTTACAGAATACATCAATAGATTTCCGAGGATCGAAAAAGATGATGATTTCTTCCCTGAACTAATTGACTTAGTTATAGGAATAGATCAGTACAAGAAATCATTGGGAGCAATAAATTGGGCAGCTAAAAAGATTGAAAAAATTAAAATTGAATCATTGAGAAATGTCCGACGTTCTAAGGATATTTTCGCTATAAATTGTATCAGAAACAGCTTTTATGGAAGAATGTCTTCAGTGATTGACCAGGTTGAAAAAGACCTACTATTTTTGCGGGAAAGTAAGAATAAATTCAGAGTTATGCCATTTATTGATCCAAAAATAGCAACGGTTGTTGTGGCTGGGTTTCCCAACGTCGGAAAGAGTAGACTGGTTACATATCTTAGCACAGCCGCACCAGAAGTTGCACCGTATCCATTCACCACTAAGGGTATCGTAGTTGGACACATTGAGGACGGGTGGAAAAAATTTCAGGTGATAGACACGCCTGGACTGCTTGATAGAGAATTTGAAGATCGTAACAATATCGAAAAGCAAGCGGTACTGGCGCTTAGATATCTGACTCATGTAATATTATTTGTACTTGATCCGTCAGAAACCTGCGGGTACTCGATAGAAAAACAAGAAACGTTACTTAAGTCTGTGATCAATGGATTTAAGAATGTGCCTGTAATAACTGCAGAAAGCAAAAATGATATTCTTGTTAGGAAAAATGGAAATATCAATTTTTCAGCCGAAACTGGTAGCAATTTGGAAAAACTTCGCGATGCGATTCTTGCAGAGTTGAGGAAGGTAAAGTTTGAAGATATAGAGATTGAGAGATGATGACTACACATAAAGTAGCGTTTAGTTACGAAATGAAAAAATATTTTGAAAATCTCTCTGCCGAGACTCAAAGATGTTATGAAATCGCTGAAATGGGAAGAAAGAGGGGCTATGATCCTGAACTTAAAGTGGAAATACCACAAGCAGAGGACCTTGCTTCACGTGTCGAGAAACTTTTAACTGATTTTGATGTTGGAGAAGTGGCTGACGACATTAGGCGCCTCACCGAGGAACTTGGAGATAGAGAACTTGTTTCGCTTGAGATTGCAAAGCTAGTTGCTCAAAGATCTGTCGAAAAAAAAGAATTGGCCGTTGATAGAGCAATCAGAGTTGGATTAGCTGTTTTAACGGAAGGAATTTTGGTCGCTCCCCTTGAAGGTCTTGCAAATACAAAAATAAGATTGAATTCAGATGGTAGTGAATATATAGATCTCATATTTGCAGGTCCCATTCGTGCAGCTGGAGGAACCGCTCAAGCAATGAGCGTTTTGATCGCCGATGTTGTCAGACAAACCATAGGTGTTGGAAGATACGTTCCAACTGAACAGGAAATTAATAGGCTTGTAGAAGAGATACCACTGTATAAGCAGTGTCAACATCTTCAGTATACACCATCTCCAGATGAGATCAAACTTATAGTCAGAGACTGCCCAATATGTATAGATGGTGAAGGAACAGAAAAAACAGAAATATCAGGATTTAGAGATCTTCCCAGGATTAAAACCAATCAGGTCAGAGGAGGTGCATGTTTAGTCATTTCTGAAGGACTGTGCTTAAAAGCAGCAAAGATTAAAAAACATGTTGACCGGCTAAAAATTCAGGGATGGGAGTTTATAGATGAGTATTTGATTCAGAAAAATGCATCGTCCACTAACGAAAAAATAGTAGATGAATCGGTCGAATCTGCAGAAAAATACCTTAAGGATATGGTTGCAGGACGTCCAATCTTCGGACATCCATCAAGAATTGGAGCATTTAGGCTCAGATATGGCCGTGGAAGAACCTGTGGATTGGCATCTTTAGCATATTCGCCCGCGAGTATGTATGTATTGGATGAATTCCCTGCATTGGGGACGCAACTAAAAATAGAAAGACCTGGTAAGGCGTGTGTTGTAACCCCCTGTGATGAGCTAGAGGGCCCTATAGTACTATTGAAAAACGGGGATCTCATTCAATGTAATACTGTCGCAGAAGCCAAAGATGTTAAGGCAGATATTGCAGAAATTGTAGACACTGGTGAGGTTTTAATTCCATTTGGAGAATTTTGTGAGAACAATCACTCTCTAGTAACCTGCGGATATCCTATAGAATGGCACAAACTTGAACTAAAGAAATATGGCAATCTCCCAAGAGATTGGAAAAATCCTACATGGGAACGTGCTCTAGAAATGTCGAACACATTAGGTGTTCCCTTGCACCCTAATTTCAACTTATTCTGGTCTGATATAAAAGATACTGATAAACTGGTATCTCTAAGAGACTACATATTAAAAAATGGGTCATTTAACGGTGATCTGATACTTCCTAACGAACCTGCCCAGAAAAAACTTCTAGAGGACTTAGGGGCATTGCATAAAATTCGTGACGGCAAAATTTTGATTGAGAAGTATGCGCTACCTCTTCTAGCCGGTTTGGGCCTTTCACATGATGGCAATAGAATCAAAAAAACTGTGGAATTAGAAAAAAAGTTGCTGCCATTGCAAATGGTTAGTAAAGCCATGAATATCGAAGTTCGAGCAAGAGCCGGAACAAGAATTGGTACAAGAATGGGAAGACCCGAAAAAGCTAGAGATAGAAGAGCAAATTCTGGAATTATCCATGGTCTATTCCCAATCACTGATGCACCTGATTTTAGGAGGGAATTAAAAAAAGCCGTTGCAGCATCTAAAGCATTTAAATTCGATGGCAAAAAAAGGGGAAACAACAGTGTCGCAATAAAAAACGGATGTATAATGATCAATATGGGAACTAGAATATGTCCCGTATGCAAAAAAAATACTTTCCGTACATGGTGTAGAGATTGCAACGCTCACACAGAATACGTAGAGAGCACTTCTAAATTTGAAAAAAAATTAATTCCAGTCGATATTGATGGCGAGTATCATGCTGCACTTAGCAAGTTAGGTATGGTTGATGCGCCTGAAATTAAAGTTATCGACGAATTTGGATCAAATACAAAAACACCTGAGGCATTAGAAAAATCCATCTTAAGAGCAAAGAATGATGTCATTGTATACAAAGACGGCACCATCCGTTTTGACATGACTGATATACCAATAACACATTTCAGGCCAAAAGAAGTTGGTCTAACAATCGAAAAAGCGATTGAATTGGGCTATACACACGATTGGAATGGAAATCCTCTCACGAATGACGATCAGTTGTGTGAATTAAAGGTACAGGATGTCATTCCAAATGTGGATTGTGGAAATCATCTCGTAAAGGTAGCTAAATTTATAGATGACTTGCTTGAGAAATTCTATGGTGTAGAAAAATACTATAATGCAGAAAAACCGGCCGATATAATTGGACAGCTGGGTATTGGTCTTGCACCTCATACATCAGGTGGGATACTGTGTCGTATAATTGGCTATACTAATGTCTGTGGGTGCTTTGGACATCCATTTTTTCATGCTGGAAAAAGAAGAAATTGTGACGGAGATGAAGATTCTATGATGCTTCTTTTAGATGGTCTCCTCAATTTTTCAAGGACATACATTCCACGTAATAGGGGTGGTTTTATGGATACCCCCCTTGTTCTCACAACAAGAATAGATCCTAACGAAATTGACAAGGAAGCACACAATATTGATTGTTTAAGAGAATATCCGATTGAATTCTATGAAGCCGCGATGCAAAGGAAAGATGCAAAGGAAATTGAGAAAATCATGGACCTTGTGAGTAGACGCATCGGAACAAACTTACAATACGAAGGGTTCGGATTTACACATGACACCGCCAGTATTAACGATGGACCTTTACATTCAGCGTACACAACCTTAGAAACAATGATAGACAAGATGACTGCACAGCTTGAATTAGGAAAGAAAATACGTGCAGTGGATGAAAAGGATGTTGCTATGAAAGTTATTGAAAATCACTTCATTCCTGATTTAATTGGAAATCTTAGAGGATTTTCAGCTCAAAGTATCAGATGTCCCAGATGTGAAGAAAAATACAGAAGAATTCCGCTCAGCGGACATTGCGCCTGTGGAAATAATCTCGTACTCACTGTTCATGAAGCCGGCGTAAAAAAATATCTACAAATTTCTCAAGATATTTGTAACGAATACGATCTTCCAAGTTATACAAAAGAAAGAGTCGATATTCTATCAATGAGTATAGATTCTATGTTCAACAGCGACAGGATTAAAAAGTGTAAGTTGAGTGATTTTTTCTAGAGCAAAAATATGGGGAGAGTTTCCCCGTTTATTTATAGCGCTACTACAGCATCGGCAATATTTTTTGCACCCTCAGAAAGAATGCTTTTGGCCTTATCTAAAACCTGTTGTGCGGTCAATGAACCGTCGGTTTCAAACTTAAACACAAAACATGTGTCGTCACCTTTGATGCTGATAGCCTCAGAATCGCCACGTTCAACACATGTCATGCACAAAATGCAATCTATCGAACGTTCTGCTACAAGTTTCTTATCTTTAACATCAAAGACTCTCTTTGGACACAATGATGCGATATCATTAGCATTAACTACCTTCTTTTGATCAATTTTAATGATTGGCATATACTTGTACCCAACACCGTTTGCAACCTGCCATTTGACATGTTGTTTAGCAGTCCCCATTATCGCGTGGGCGTAAATAAGCACAGATTGACCATCAGCAAGTTCTACTATCGGAATATTTTCGTCCTTAACTTTTAGGCTTGCGTCACCAAGAGGCTGAAGATCACCTGACATGACAGTGCATGGTCCGTGTTTGTTGAGACTGTACATAATTTCACAGCTAGGGCACCCTACACCGCCGCATGAACATTCAGCTTTGGTATTGAACAATTCATAGTTGGTTGGAATAGGAATCATTCCGAGCCTGTGTGCAATGATCTCGTCAAAGAGGGGTGTGACACTCTCATATTCTTTTCCATCAACATCAATAGGACCTAGATGGAACTCAACTTCATCAATCGCCATTTTAGGAATGTTTGATAACATAGTCCTTCTGAGCGCATTTGCCTTCGCTGGAGTAGAATTCTTCAGAATGAACTTACATTTTCTTTCTTCCAGCTCGACTATCTCGATTTCCATGACCGGTCCCTCTTAGACTCTACGACCTCTACGTCCACCCTTTTTCTTTGTACCATCATGAGGGACAGGTGTAACGTCTTCAATACGACCGATTTTAAGTCCTGCCCTAGCGAGAGCACGAATCGCTGCCTGTGCACCGGGACCTGGTGATGTGGAACCGTTACCACCGGGCGCACGAACTCTGACGTGAATTCCTATGAAATCTTTTTCTTTTGCAACATCAGCGACCTTCTCAGCCACCTTTTGTGCTGCATATGGTGATGATTCATCTTTTGCCTGTTTAACAACCATTCCGCCTGTTGCTTTGGTGATAGTTTCCGCACCGGTAATGTCCGTGAGTGTGATCATAATGTTGTTGAAACTCGCGTAAATATTTGCAATTCCCCATTTTGATGTCATTATTGGTCCCCCTCCTGTACTATTTCCTCTATACCGGCTTCCTCAGCATCGGCCATAGCAGCCACTGCTGTTGCCTCTTTCAAGATCTTTGTCTCTTTTATCTTGTGGTTTGCTACCTTCTTTTTTGAAACTCTCATGGGGTGCATTTCATCATTAAATGGTGACGCAGGGTCGTACATAATTGATGATTCTTCTTTCCTATTGACAATATACCCGGGAACAGTGATTTTGTGACCGTTCATAAAGATGTGCCCGTGAACAATCATTTGTCTTGCCTGACCAATAGTATTCGCCATTCCCTTCTCATACACAATGGTCTGAAGTCTGCGAGAGAAAATATTCTCCTCTTTTAACGTGAGAATGTCATTGAGTGTCACTCCGCTTAAAGGCAAAAGGCCCATACGTCCGCACTTTGCGATAAGTGCGTCAGACTCTATTTTCGCCTGCGATTCGTCTCCCCTGAGGCGTGCCTGCAATTCTCTTGACTGTTCTCTAAGATTTCTTAAAATTGTCTGTGCTTTCCACACTTCAGTCTTGTTTTTAAGTCCGTATTGATTTACAAAAACGACTTCAGCTTTAATTCTCTCTCCTTGCCACGGATGCGAAGGAGTGTCATATGACCTACGTGAAAATTTAGGATCTCCCATTCAAACCACCTTAACTCTTATTCTTACTGACACCCATCGTAAGCCCGTGGCGACCGTTGGACTTCGTCCTCTGTCCTCTTACCTTATGATGTGTCTCGTGTCTAATTCCGCGATAACAACGGATCATCTTCATCCTGTTGATGTCGTCTTTCTGCATGAGATCTAGATCATTGCCGATCAGATGCATATCCGACCCTGTCTCATAATCATGTTGTCTGTTGATCACCCAATCGGGAACATACTCAACATATGTCGCAATGAGTTGCTCGATTTTTTTGATGTCTTCGTCTTCGAGTGAACCAATCTTAACCATTGGATTTACACCCGCTTTTTTGATGACGATCTGTGCCACTCTTTTACCTACACCCTTAATTTGTTGAATACCAATCACGGCACGCTTTTGACCGTCAATATCACTGTTAGCGATACGAACGATAAAATTGAAATCATCACTTTCGTCTTGTTTCTGTTTAATGTTTTTTCTTTCTGTCATATTATCTCCCGCAAATGTTCCTCGTAAATGAGGAAGTACCCAAGCATCTGCTTTACACATCCTAACAAAAAGGTCATGTGCTGTGCTCTCGTTGACACATTTATATGCCACCGAGTTTACGGTGCGTGTGGGGATTGATTCACATATATTAAAGGTTCGCATGTAAGTTTTATATCGTTGACATAAAATAGAAGAACGAAGTGTTCGAGAAATCTTTTCGTTAAACATACTGTGATGGCGTATTACTGAGGCCTACACTCGTTTGAATTTGTTCCTGTGTTGGAGTGTCTGAAGTAATACCATAATTGTGATGGTGCCGAAAGCCGGATTCGAACCGGCGAACCCCTGCGAGAACAGATCTTGAGTCTGTCGCCTTTGACCAGGCTTGGCAATTTCGGCCTAAAAGATGGCACATATTCAAACTAATAATAATTTTTCGTATGGGTGGATGGTAATACTTTAATGATGTTAATAGATGACCACCCCAATAATATGTCAAAGGACAGAGAAATCGGCAATCAATTTGATGGTAAAGAAAAATATGTAAAGGATGTCTTTCAAAGTATCGCAACGCGCTATGATAAAGTGAACAATATAATGTCAGTGGGCATGATAAAACATTGGCATAAATTTATGTTTAAAAAAGCCGGGAATATTTCAGGATTTCATGTAGCTGATGTTGGATGCGGAACTGGTGAAATAACATTAATGGCATCTAAAAAGGTCGGAAAGAACGGTGCCGTTAAAGGTATTGATATTACACTGGAAATGCTCGAAATAGCGAGGGCTAAGGAAAGGAACATGAACCTTTTTAAGAATATCGAGTGGGTGATTGGAGACGCGCTGAATATTCAATATCCCGATAATACTTTTGATCTTGTTACTAGTGGCTACATGCTTAGAAATGTAACTGATATTCCAAAAGCAATATCTGAAATGTTCAGAATATTAAAACCTAAACACAAGGTTATCATTGCTGAACTGGCGATGCCTAAAAATAAAATTTTTAGATTCGTACACAACATTTATGTCTTCAAAATAGTCCCATGGTATGGACGTCATTTCAACGATGGAAAAATTATTGATGGAAAAATGGCTGCTTACGACTGGCTCACTTTGTCATTAAAAAATTTTCCTTATGGCGATGATATGGTAAAAATATTGAAAGAAAAGGGATTCACTGATACGAAATTTTACAGCAAGTCTTTTGGTGCCATAAATATTTACGTCGGAACCAAGCCTTAATAGCCGCCATCACACAATGTAATGATCTCAGCTTTTTTTTCGCTGATATAAATTGTGTGCTCGAATTGCGCTACGTACCCTTTATTCTGTTCTACACAAAGTGCATAACTTGAAACGAGACCGTGACGAATAAGTTTACTGATCTTTTGTGACGCCATATTATCGTCACATAATCTGGCGCAAAAAGGAAAAGTTTTAAACTTATCTTTGATGTCGTTAAAGAACGCCTGAAGGTTTGGGTCATCTACTGGATGGTCTCTGATTATTCTGCAAATATTACCCCAGCGTCCTCCGACAACCATGCCTACGCCGTTTGTAGCAAAGGGCTCACATGCGATCACCATGTTCTTTCGTAATTTTTCCGTGTCGCCGTTGTCATAATTTGGAATACATAAACCGGCATGTAAATTATATGGCTCTATTTGATGACCGGTTAGGTTTTTGATTGGTCTGTACCCCTTATTGCTAATTGTCATGTCAACTGCGGCGCCAATCTCATTTATTGGACAATTTTCACCGATAAACTCCATTACCGTATCACGTGCATCTTTTGCTGACTCTATCAATTCCCTAAACCTATTAGTTCCGACTTCGACAGTACCAGCAGTGTCTCCAACAAATCCATCAAGATGCGCTCCACAATCTATCTTGACCAAATCCCCAGTCTTAAAAACCGTCTTATCATTGATTGATGGTGTGTAATGAGCTGCAATCTCGTTGATACTGATATTACATGGAAAGGCTAACTTGCATCCATGAGATACGATATATCCCTCAACTTCCTCGGCTACATCAAGAGCTTTGACGCCTTCTTTGACCATAGCCATACCTCTTTCTCTTGCGTTAGCAGAAACCATACCTGCCTTACGCAATTTCTCTGATTTTTCTGATTCAAGCATTAAGAACATCCTCTATTTGCTTTTGAGTTATCTCGCCCTGGCGAATAATCTCAACCGCATTATTCGCCATCCATACAATGGTAGATGGCTTGCCGAGAGTACATTGACCGTTATCAAGATATGTATTAACAAAATCTCCAAAATTTTTCGTAGCCATTTCGATATTGGTGGAGTCGGGATGTGAATGTAAGTTGGCTGATGTGGCTATAATTGGACCATTAAATTGTTTGATTAACTCTATTGCAATCTTGTTATCAGGGATACGGATTCCAACGTTTTGTGACATTGAAGTTACGATATCTGGCACATTTGGATTTTTCTTAGTAATGATTGTAAGAGGGCCTGGTAAAAACGCATCAATAAGTTTCTCAACAGGGTTTGTCATTATAGCAACTGTTTCTACCATATCTTTTTCTGAAACTGCTACTGTTAATGGCATATCAAAAGGTCTTTTTTTTGTAAGATATAAGTTCTTTATTGCCTTCTGATTAAAAATATCTGCAGTTATTCCGTAAACAGTTTCTGTTGGATAAACTACAAGTTTTCCTTTAGAAAGATCGTCCACCGCCATAGCAATGTTTTTCATTGTGGTTTCATCCATTTCATTGCTACATTTCAGTATCCTCATCTTATACCCCCATAGATCTTAATCCTTTTTTTACAAATTCTAAACCACCATTATTGACAACTGGACCGTGCCCAGGATAAAACCCATTAAATCCGATATTTTCAAGCTTTTTTAATGACTCTATCATCATCACAGCAGAACCTGTAGGATACGTAGTGTTACCGACTCCATCGACAAACACTGTATCTCCTGAAAATAAAGCTCTTGTAACTTCATCTATTATAGAAATTGAACCTGCCGTATGACCAGGCGTGTCTATTGCAACTAAGGTGTGTTTACCGAGATTTATTTTATCTCCTTCATCGAAATTTGTGATATCCATAGGTTTTATAGTCCCTCCGAACTTGACACCAAGTGTGGGTTCGGAATTTCCTTCTCTCAGAGGTACTGCATCTTTTTTCCCTGCAAAGACCTTTTTTGGGGAAAATTCTTTGATTATCGTTCCAAGACCTCCTACGTGGTCATAATGACAGTGAGTAATAAACACGTAATCAAGGGATCTTTTATTCAACACATTTTTTACAGATTTTACAGTTTGGTCTACAGCGAACCCAGTACCCGTATCAATCATCGCTGTCTTTTCGGAGCCCAACACTAAATAAATATTAGAATCAAATAATAGAGCTGGTTGTATCTGTACGATGCTCATATTTTTGAGTACAATAAGACTGTATATAACATGTTTGTCAAGGTTGATATGCCGTATGGGATAAATGGGATGCGCTAAGATGAAATGAGAGATCATACGCAACCTGTTTAACTGCTAGACCACACCCCAGCGACGTTAAAGGACTTTAGTGAGCGCGGGCTGAATACCTCGGGCGAACCCTCGATACTTACACCCCGCTTCTATCAAACTCATCATTTATGAGCGTCCTAAAGGTACCTCTTTTTCAAGATGACTTCGAGCTTAGATGCTTTCAGCTCTTATTCAATACCGCGTGGCTGCTCAGCAGTGCCTTGTCAGACAACTGATCAACTAGAGGCGACGAACCCCTGTTCCTCTCGTACTAAAGGGTCCTTCTCGTCAGGTACCAACACCTCCATCAAAAAGCAACAAAACTGTCTCGCGACGTTTTAAACCCAGCTCACGATCCCTTTTAATGGGCGAACAACCCCACCCTTGGCAGCTGCTGCACCACCAGGATAGGGAGAGCCGACAGCGAAGTAGCAAGCCAGCAGGTCGATGTGAACTCTTGCTGCTGACAACTCAATTATCCCCAGGGTAATTTTTCTGACATCAATCACCCCCACTCGGGAGGTTGATTGGTTCGTTAAGCCTTAGTTTCCTATCTCCGAATCCTATTGTCTGATTCCGAGTCAAGCCAGCTTATGCCTTTACACTCTCCGGTAGATTTCTGACCTACCTGAGCTGACCTTTGGGCGCCCTTGTTATCTTTTTGAGGGCGTGGCGCCCCACCCGAACTGCCTGCCTATAGCTGTCCCCTCGAAAGGGTGAGTCGTAAGAAGTGATAAGGACGGTGTTTCATCGTTGACTCGGAGAGAAGCTAGCGCTCCTTCCTGGGTAACGTCTCCCGTCTACCCTACACATGCCACCTCCTACAACAACAACAGGTTGCAGTGAAACTCCATGGGGTCTTCGCTTTCAGATGGAGGGGTCTGGATTGTGCACCAGACTGATTGTTTTCACTAGCGTCGAGGCGGGGACAGTAGAACACTCGTTGAGCCTTCATGCAAGTCGCCAATTAAGCGACAAGGTATTACGCTACCTTAAGAGGGTCATAGTTACCCCCGCCGTTTATCGGTCCTTCGCTCCGTTGAAACAGAATTTAAGATACCGACACTGGGCAGGCTTCGGCCGCTATACACATCCTTTCGAACTAGCAGCGACCTATGTTTTTATTAAACAGTCGGTGTTCCCTTGTTACTGCGACCAGTTACTCACGCAACTGGCACCCCTTATCCCGAAGTTACAGGGCTAATTTGCCGAGTTCCCTCGCCTCGATTATGCTAACACGCCTTAGGCTACTCACCTAGGGACACCTGTGTCGGTTCTTGGTACGATTAGAATAACTGACACTCTGTATACCTTTTCACGGAAACCAGGAATCATCGGAAGGGGGCATACGCCCCCCTGATTACACATTCGCATCCTTCTCACCATTACGGTTCTTCAAATGTTTCAGTGCTTCAATATAACGACGATTATACTCCAACCATCCCGATCTGTCAGAATACAGACAAAAGATATTCTAGTACTGGAATATTAACCAGTTTCCCATTCGATAATCTCGATTAAGGATTACCTTAGGATCGACTAACCCTTGGCTGACGAACATTGCCAAGGAACCTTTGCCCCTGCGGCGGTACGGATTCCCACCGTACTTTGCTGCTACTCTCACCATGATCCTCGTTGGTACACGGTCCACAGGACCTCACGGCCCGACTTCTGCCCATGCACCACGCCCCCTTACCAAATAACATTGCTGTTTTCTAAAGTATCGGTACTCGGCTTAGCCCCGTCCATTTTCTGGGCCCACAATCTCGACCGGTGAGCTGTTACGCTATCTTTGAAGGATGGCTGCTTCTAAGCCCACCTCCCGGTTGTCTAAGACTGCCGACACCATTTCGTATTACACTTAACCGAAATTTAGGGACCTTAACTTTAGTCTGGGTTGTTTCCCTCGCGGCCATCAAGCTTACCCCGGATGGCCTCACACCCGACGTCTACAACGAACGCAAGTTCGGAGTTTGACAGGGCACCGAGGAATTTCTTCCCCTAAGTGCCCAATCGGTGCTCTACCTCACATTCTATCTCGATCGAGGTCTATCTGCGAATAGTTTCAGGGGGAACCAGCTATTTCCGGCCTAGATTGGCCTTTCACCCCTACACCCAAGTCATCCAAACGAATTGCACGTCAGAACTGGTTCGGACCTCCATCTCTCCTTCGAGAGACTTCATCCTGCTCAGGCATAGATCGACCGGCTTCGGGTATCTGCACCATTGACTCCAGGCGAGCACACCTTGTTCCTCACTAGCCAAAAATAGCTAATTGCGAACAATCGGTTTCCCTTCGGCTTCGAATTTCAATTCTTAACCTCGCCAATGATCAGAACTCCATGGTTCGTTTTTCGAAACGAATAATATAACACTGGTCCACCATAATTGGCTTCTTCCCTTTAATGCCATATAAATCTTTGACCGCATGGTTTCAGGTCTTTTAACCTCCCGTAAAGGGTACTTTTCAGTTTTCACTCACGCTACTACTGCACTATCGGACTAGAGACGTATTTAGGGTTGGAAGCGAATGCCTCCCAAATTCACGCGTGATATCCAACACACGTTACTCTGGACACTCAGAAATCTCCATACAAAATTTCTTCTAGGGGGCTATCACCCTCTACGGCAGTGCTTTCCAGCACATTACGAATATTTTTGCTAAAGGAGTAAAAGAGTCCAAAACACCACATCTCCCGGTATTTTCATATCGGGATTCAGTTTGCCCTATACCGCGTTCGATCGCCTTTAATAACGGTATCTCTGTTGATTTCTTTTCCTGCGGGTACTAAGATGCTTCAATCCCCCGCGTTCCCGATCATTACTGACCATTCCGAAGAATAGGAAGTCCCATTAGGTAATCATCGGATCATAGGCTTCATGCACCTACCCGACGCTTATCGCAGCTTGACACGACCTTCTTCAGCGCTCTAGCCGAACCATTCCCCATGCGGCGTAGCATCGCCGCTGGCGTATGATCTAGCACACGTCCAGGTTGCGTATGATCGGCAGTCATCGGACTGGTCCCGCCGTTCTCCTGTTATGCGTGGAGCCCTGTGCCACTTCCCCAGGCGAACCTCATCGCCGGGTGCACGTTCTTTTGAATCGTCATGTCTGACCATTGCGGTCGCGACGAAGACCCAGACTATCGAACTGATATATAACAGTTCCTCCAGGCCAATGTGTTATACCAGGACGTTGGAACCCTTACGACTCCTGTCTTACCTGGTAGTGTGATATTGAGCATCACGTATGCCCTCTATAATCAAGTTATATTTATATATTATCCATTAAGCAATTCTATTCAGAAAGTAAATTGTTGAAATAAGAAATTTTAATCGGTGGCGGACAGTCGTCACGGTATTCACTTGGATGAAATCTGTCTAATAGCTCTTAAGATTATTATGACCCGCATAATTTGATGAAGGAGTGCTGTTAAACGTAAAAAAAAGTTGTAGGTCCAATCCCCAACTATTTCTAATCTTTAAATGTGATTTGAACAACAATTTTATCATGCCGTGTGAAATCTACCATATTCATTACTAATTATTCTTTAACAATCAAAAAATTTGTATTGGTGACTGACGATTTTAATAATGATTGCGAGTCATATTGTTTTCTTCTTTGAGATGAAGATATGTCTGAGAATTTTAGGGTGCTACCGTAGCGCAGAATAAATATGTCGCAAGATACTCTCGTGTCTATGGTAATACGTGACGAAGTATTACAGGCCCTTAGAACTCACCCATGCTACGATGAAAGTGCTTATAAAAGGTTTGCCAGAATGCATCTTCCTGTAGCTCCAAAGTGTAATGTAGAATGTAATTATTGCAATCGTAAGTACGACTGCTGTAACGAATCGAGACCTGGTGTTACTAGTGAAGTTCTTGCTCCTTCAGAAGCGATTGAAAAGGTACGTACTGTCAGGACGAAAATTCCTGAACTTAAAGTTCTGGCCATTGCAGGTCCTGGAGAGCCATTAGCAAATGATGAAACTTTTAAAACAATGAATCTGGCACGTACAGAATTTCCGGAAATGATCTTATGTATTTCTACCAATGGATTGCAACTTCCGAAATATGTTAAAAAATTATACGATTTGGGAATAAGGTTCGTGACGGTAACAATAAATGCATGCGACCCTAAAATTTCTAAAGATATTTACAGCGCGGTAATGTGGAATGGCAAAAAACTTACGGGCATTGAGGCTGCGGAAAAACTACTTGAAAATCAGCTCGAAGGAGTTAGGAAATGCATAGAATTGGGGATGATTGTCAAGATCAATACTGTGCTTATACCTGGCTATAATGATAAACATATCCCTGAGTTAGTAAAAAAAGTGAGGTCTATGGGCGTCTATACTGTAAATATCCTTCCTTTGATACCAATTAAAGATACCAAATTTTCGTTACTGGATGCACCTACACCCGAAGAAAGAAAAAAATTAATGGATCTCTGCGAAAATGATGTAAAAATGATGAGACATTGTAAACAATGCAGAGCTGATGCAATAGGGCTGCTAAATTGTGATAGATCCATGGAATTTTGCAGCACCAGACACAATTATAGGGCCGAAACAGACATTACATTGGATTTGAAAAATAAGGCACCTATGGTAGCTGTTGCTACTGAATCTGGCACGATGGTTGATAGTGGGTTCGGAAATAGTAAGAGGTTTAAAATCTATTCGATAAAAGGCGGGAGAATAGAGTTTGTAAAAGACGTTAATACCAAAACTAATATGGCAGTATACGGGAGATCACATTCCGATCATATAATTGACGTGTTAAAATTACTTGACGATTGTAGTGTCATTATAGTAAAGGATATAGGACTGCGCCCTCAAAATGACCTTATCGCTAGAGGTAAAAAGGTAGTTTTACTTAGCGATTCTGTTGAAAATGCACTAAAAAAAGTCTTCAAATTATAACTGGTGTTCAACATGTTATTAAAAGAAAGAAACATCATGGCACCCCGTAAGTGAATAATATGGATGCTCAGCAGTTGAGAGATGCGTATATTAAATTTTTCGAAGAGAAAGGACATGCCCATATAAGCTCCGCTTCACTGATTCCCGACAACGATCCGACAGTACTTTTTACTACGGCAGGAATGCACCCATTGGTACCATATCTTCTTGGGGAAAAACACCCCATGGGAAAAAGACTCGTAAACTATCAGAGATGCATAAGAACTGGAGATATTGACAGTGTCGGAGACGCAACACACCTGACTTTCTTTGAAATGCTTGGCAATTGGTCGATTGGAGATTACTTTAAAAAGGAATCTATTGACTATAGTTTTGAATTCTTGACAAAAATCCTTGGTTTTAAAAAAGAACAACTTGCCGTCACTGTTTTTGTTGGAGGAGAAGGAATATCAAAAGATGATTATTCTGCACAGCAGTGGAAGTCACACGGTCTTGCAGATGAGCAAATCTTCTATTACGGGAGAAAAGATAATTGGTGGGGGCCTGCTGGTCAAACCGGACCATGTGGACCAGATACTGAAATATTTTATGATAACGGACAACCTCGATGTTCTGAAAATTGTGGCCCGTCATGTCATTGTGGCAAATACACAGAAATTTGGAATAATGTATTTATGGAATTTTTCAAGGGCGCTGATAAAAAATACACGCCGTTAAAACAAAAAAATGTTGATACGGGGATGGGATTGGAAAGAGTGTGCTGCATCCTACAAAAAGTCCCATCGGTATATGAATCAAGTATTTTCAAACCAATAATTAGTAAAATCGAAACAATCTGTGGTAAAGAATATAAGGAGCCTTATTTGAGGGATATTAGAATTATTGCTGATCATGTTAGAGCGGCAACATTCATTCTTGCTGATGGTGTGGTTCCATCAAAAATTGGACAAGGATATATCCTCAGAAGACTCATCAGAAGAGCATCGAGAAATATGCACAATCTTGGATGTAGAAAATTATTTATGAAAGAAATTGCAGCTGTTGTCATCGATGAATTCGGTGTTTCGTATCCCGAACTCATAGATAATAAAGAGAATATTTTTAAAAATCTTGTTGCTGAGGAAGAAAAATTTCAAAAAACTTTAATCAAAGGTCTAAAAAAATTTGATGACATGCTTGTTGAAAATGGCGACTCTAAGGTTTTTAGGGGAGATCTTGTGTTTAAATTGTTTGACACCTTTGGATTCCCGGTAGAATTAACTGCAGAACTTGCAGCCGAAAAAGGTCTGTTTGTTGATATGTGTGATTTTAATAATAGGTTTGAAATGCACCAGGACAAATCCAGAGACAGCAATAGTCAAATTTTTAAGGGTGGCCTTATTGATCAAAGCGAGAAAACTACTAAATTGCATACTGCTACCCATCTTTTAAATGCGGCCCTTCGTAATTTGATTGATAAAAATATTAGGCAAAAGGGAAGTAACATAACTGCTGAAAGGCTTAGATTTGACTTTAATTTTAATAGGAAACTTACTACTGAGGAATTACAGAAGATTTCTGACTATGTTAATAGTGCAATCGCCAAAGACATTCCAGTTGTGTGCAAAGAGATGCCAAAGGACGAGGCAATAGCGATGGGTGCCATCGGTGTTTTTGACAATAAGTATGAAGACATTGTTAAGGTATACATCATTGGCGACATATCTATGGAATTTTGTGGCGGGCCCCATGTTGGACACACAGGAGAAATTGAGGGATTTAAAATTATCAAGGAAGAGAGTTCTGCCGCCGGTATTAGGCGTATCAAAGCGATAGTTGGAAAGTACAATATTAATTAATATTTTAAAGAAGTGGACTGGGCGCGATTTGAACGCGCGACCTCTTGCTTGCAAAGCAAGCGATCTTCCAACTGATCTACCAGCCCAACGGTGTTTGTGATATTACTATTCGATATAAAGTTTATTATTTAAGTCAATTGATTCGATGTTTTCTGGAGCAAACCTCGTAACATATAATTTTATTGAACGTATACAAAATGTTGGTACACGTTGTGATAACGAGATCTGAAGCAAAGACGTGCTACAGAAACGGTCGTTGGAAATGTTTTTTATGATTTGATGACAGTCGATAGTAAAAGGTATATATCAAATCCAGCGGCTTTAAAATGTAGTAATCTCTATTTTCTCAGTAAATTTCTGGTGTGTTTGTCACCATATTTTGAAATGTGCCAATATATCTGTTGATCTTAAAACTTATAGCTGAATTGCATGACTTTGGTAACGCATCGTTATTGTATTAAATGGAAACTTGCCCCATTTAACTGCGAACTGAAGCAACATCCAAATCACGAAGGCCCGACACCACAGTTGATCGGATATAGGGCCTAAGCCCCTTTATCTTTGTTATAAATAGTTTAAGCGCTGCGGAGGACAATCTCAATATTCACGCCATCTGGGACTTGGATTCTCATAAGTTGTCTGAGGGCACGCTCGTCTGCATCAAGATCGATGAGCCTCTTATGAATGCGCATTTCCCAGCGATCCCAGGTCTCACTCCCTTCACCGTCGGGACTTTTCCTACAGGGCACTTTCAATTTTTTTGTTGGAAGTGGTACGGGACCACGGATCTGTACGCCAGTCTTCTGAGAAATTCCCTTAATCTGCGTGCAGACGTTATCGACCTTTTGAGGATCTGTCCCGCTCAGCGAGATTCTTGCGCGTTGCGACATCCAAATATTCCCCTATTTAAACAGCCTTTTCGACATCGATGCAGATACCGGCTGCGACGGTCTGTCCCATATCACGGATGGCAAATCTTCCAAGGGGTCCGAATGATTTAGCAGGCTCAATAACCATAGGCTTGGTCGGTGTAAACTTTACAACGGCCCTATCACCTGTCTTAAGAAAACTGAGATCTTCACCTTCAAGGTTCTTACCTGCACGCTGCGCAGAGATGATCTCGGTTAGTTGACATGCAACTTGCGCTGTATGAAGGTGGAATACAGGCGTATATCCAACAGTCATGACCGATGGATGATTCAAAACAATAATCTGCGCCGTGAAAGATTTTGCAACCGTTGGCGGATTGTCGATGGGTCCCGCAACATCTCCCCTTTTAATATCATTTTTAGCTACACCGCGAACGTTAAATCCAACATTGTCGCCTGGAACTGCCTGAGACAAATTCTCATGGTGCATTTCAATTGATTTGACTTCTCCCTTAACATGTGAGGGCTCGAAAATGACGGTTGTATTTGGCTTTAAGACACCAGTTTCAACACGCCCTACGGGAACTGTTCCGATACCGGTAATTGTATAGACGTCCTGCACAGGAAGTCTGAGATCCTTGTCAGTCTCTTTTGCAGGGACCGAAAGCGCATCAAGCGCCTGAATGAGAGTTGGCCCCTTATACCAGGGAGTATTGGCAGAAAGTGTTTTGACATTATCTCCCTCATACGCTGAAACAGGAATAAATGGTATGTTTTCTGCCTTGTTTCCAATCATCATAAAGAGTTTTCTCATACTTCCGACGGCCTCTTTATATTTGGCCTCATCATACTTTACAGCGTCCATCTTATTGATTGCAACAATGATCTGCTTAACTCCAAGTGTAGTGGCAAGGAAAATGTGTTCTTTTGTTTGAGCCTGTGGCCCCTCAATGGCCGAACATGTAATGATTGCTGCATCTGCTTGAGACGTACCAGTAATCATATTTTTAACGAAGTCGCGGTGACCAGGTGCGTCAATGACAGTGAAGTAATACTTGTCCGTAAAGAATTTCTTATGAGCTACATCGATGGTAACTCCCCTTTCTCTTTCTTCTTTGAGTCCGTCCATAACCCATGCGAAATAAAATGTACCTTTACCTTTCTCTGCTGCTTCTTTTTTGTATTTCTCCACAATGTGAGGATCAATTGCACCAGTCTCGAGAAGAATCCTTCCCGTAAGGGTGGATTTTCCATGGTCGACGTGCCCAATGATGACCAAATTCATATGCTCTTTTTCTGCCATGTCACTTTCCTCCTTTATAGGACATTTTTGAACGTATTTTGCTTCATATGGTGTTTTGTATTTAAGTTTACTTACAGTCCCGAGTAATATTTAGCATCGTATGGCTCAGGGTTCATTCCTTTGCGGGTTCTTATTTCTGCAACGACTTTCTTTTGTAATTCTGCCGGAACCTGCTGGAATCCAGCATTTTCAGTTGACCAAATTGCACGACCTTGAGTCGCTCCTCTGACATCCCCTGCAAATCCAAACATATCCGAAACGGGACACATCGCTGATACTGTAGAATCCGACCCATCCTGACCAGTATCAAGAATGGTCCCACGACGCTGACTTATCAAACTAACTACTCCACCGATATAATCCGGTGGGACACTAACATAGACTTTTTGTATTGGTTCTAAAAGAATCCTTCCGGCTTCACATATTGCACCGTAGATACCGTCTCTAACAGCGGGAATGACTTGCGCCGGCCCCCTGTGAATCGAGTCTTCATGAAGTTTTGCATCTGTTAATCTCACTTTTAGCCCAGAAATTTTTTCCGCTGCAAGTGGCCCTCTAACCATGGCTTCTTCGAATGATTGTTTAATGAGCTCCATAGTTTCATGAAGATACTGGATTCCTTTGGTACTATCAATAAGAACGTTGCTATTTTTGAAGCATACTACCCCTTTAGCTTCCTCAATATCCATACCGTATTCACTTAGTTGTTTAGCGAGCCCCTTTGGATCTTTGATCTTCGCATCTGGATCTATATCGCCCCGGTGAATGGCATCTTTTACACCTTCTTCGAGTGGAGACACCATAAAGTAAAATTTATTGTGCTTATTGGGCGATTTACCTTCAAACTCTTTTGAATTACTTCCCTTGACACTTTCCTGGTGGACAACAATAGGCGCCGATGATACTATATCAACGCC
This sequence comes from archaeon, assembly GCA_024399155.1. Taxonomy (GTDB): domain Archaea; phylum Thermoplasmatota; class Thermoplasmata; order Methanomassiliicoccales; family Methanomethylophilaceae; genus Methanarcanum. The sequence goes on from JAKSHX010000002.1 coordinate 79,288, forward strand.
TTGTTCGTTGATAATTCTATATTCAGTGATCTCTAGGTGAAGTTCTCCCATACCAGATATCAAGTGTTCACCTGTTTCATTGTTGATCTCAACATTAAGCGATGGGTCGGCTTTGGCAATAGTTCTCAAAACTTCAACCAATTTGGGCAAATCTTTCATACTCTTCGCTTCAATGGCCTTTGTGACCACGGGTTCTGAGTAATGGGTCATTCTCTCGAATGGTTCCATGTCTTTTAATGATGATACCGTGGACCCTGCTATAGCATCTTTGAGCCCGACAACTGCAACAATATTTCCGGCACCACATTCATCGACCGAAATTCTATCTGCACCGACCATTAATGCGACCTGCTGAACCCTTTGAGGATTGGGAAGACCTGAGACGTATAATGTCTGTCCCCTGGTAATTGTTCCAGAAAACAGCCTTCCAATAGCGACTTCTCCCGCGTGAGGATCCATGATTATCTTGTTAATCATGAGCGACACTTCTCCCTTAGGGTCGCATGTAAGCATTTGCTTTCCCACTACAGATTCAAGATTTCCTTTCCAAACAATAGGTATACGAATCTTCTGTGCATCTATTGGATTTTGAACATGTTCAATGGCCATTTCTAATACGACTTCATGCAAAGGAATCATCTTTGCTAGTTCCTTTTGGCCGCCTTCCTTAGCACAATATTCAAAGATTGTCTTGAAAGTGACTCCGGACTTCTTCATGTAGGGCGCAGAAATGGCCCAATTGTTATACGCCGAACCAAACGCAACAGTACCATTTTGAATGCTGACTTGCCATTCTTTATTGAGAGGCTTTGGTAAAGCGTTCATTATTTTTTGATTAAATTCAGCGACAATCTTTGAAAATTTCTCAATCATCATTTCAGGAGTGACTTGCTGTTCAACTATCATCCTGTCTACCTTGTTAATAAATAACATAGGCTTGACACGCTCTTTAAGCGCTTGTTTGATAACGGTCTCAGTTTGTGGCATGATGCCTTCGACGGCGCAGCATAAAATGAATACACCATCTAGAGCTCTCATGGCCCTAGTAACATCTCCTCCAAAATCGACGTGCCCAGGCGTGTCGATAAGATTGATTAAGTAATCTTTACCTTCAACATGATGGACCATCGACGCACTTGCAGCATTGATAGTAATTCCACGAGCGGCCTCTTGTTCATCAAAATCGAGAACACGTTGTTCTCCTGCGAGTTCTGATGACATCATTCCGGCACCTGCAATAAGGTTGTCCGAAAATGTTGTTTTTCCGTGATCGATGTGCGCGGCGGTTCCGATGTTTCTAATTATTCTCTGGTCCTTCATCAGAACCGTTGCTTTTTTGATGTTGTCTTCCTTTCTGCCCATGGTCCCATCTTATTTCTATCTGCTATACTTAACGTGCAGACTGCGCAACTCTCTCAATTTCCTCTTTTTTCGCAACAGAAAAGGACGTCATATCGCCACTCGACGCAAGCATGATCTCGTCTGCAATACAGCTGGAAATATTTTTCTTATTTTTAGTCGATGCTTTCACACACCCTGTGCTGATGTTACGAAGCGCAATGTCCAGCCTCCTCTGGGGCGATACATCTACTGCCTTAGGAACAGAAATACCGCCAAACTGAAGTCTCGTAATTTCTTCACGTGGTGCTGTGTTTTCTAAACCCTCGATAAGAACCTGAATAGGATTCTTTTTGGTCTTATTCGCAATGATATTAAACGCTTCGGATACCGCCCTATAAGCCTTGAGTTTCTTACCAGTGTACTTTTCGGTCCTCATAATATTGTTGATAAGTCTTTCGACAATACTAAGTTTAGATTTTCCGAACCATTTATTTGCATGTTTTCCACCTGAATGTGGCACATTTGTGGGTGTTAGATCTATGTACTTTGCCAATCCGCCATCGCTGACTGAAACCTCGGACGGATCGTACTTCCCAAAGATGAGTGCTTTGTCTTCCATAAGGGATCACCTCACAGGTTTGTCTATCTTTCCTCTAACCATTTCGTTCAAAGAGACGTTGTTAACTTTAATTATCTTGTAACGAACTCCTGGAATGTCTCCATAAGAACGACCCATTCTTCCTCCGATACCTTCTACAAGCACCTCATCGTGCTCATCGATAAAGTTGATGGCCCCGTCTCCAACTGCAAACGCGGTAATTTGCCGTCCATTTTTAATTAATTGAACTTTAACACACTTACGGATTGCCGAGTTAGGCTGCTTTGCTTCCACTCCAACCTTTTTGATCACAATTCCTCGTGCTTGAGATGACCCTTCGAGAGAGTCCGACTTCTCCCTAAGCTTCAGCACTCTCTTTCTGTACGCTCTGTCTAACCAGCGGCGATTCTGTCCACCGGATCTAAGCTTCCTTGCAGTATACAGGCCTCTACTCAATCTTTCACCACTCTATGTCACTTGAAATGTCCTCGCGATTATTGTTATTGTATTTAAACGTTGATGGTATGCCAATTTTTATAAATCATGCTGGAGTTGCCTGTTTTGTAGCATTCATTAAAGAAATGTTAGTATTATATGACGGCTAAATCTGCCTTTTAGAATGAAAATGCGGGCTCTTGAGTATATGACACATAACCTGAGGAGACAACAACGTATTGGTCTGTGAAATTAATGATATTGTCAGCGTTGTTAGGTGGGATTTTATCCCCACTCAATATTTATAGACAAATCTTATCATAGCCGAATGAGAGGTGTTTTAATTGACATCAGATGATGATTATTTTGTGTTGCTTGACAGAGCAAAAAAAGAACTTCCAGAAATATCTGAATCACATGAGAGATTCACAATACCAGAACTAGATATATTTCAGGAAGGTAAAATAACTGTCATCAGGAACTTTATAGATGTTACAGATAGACTGAGGAGAGACCCCCAACATGTCCTTCAATTTCTGTTAAGAGAATTGGGTACTCCTGGCAACCTCGAAGGACGCAGAGTTATTTTGAAATCTAAAGTTTTACCAAATCATGTTATCGATAAAATCCAGACGTATACCGAAACATTTGTTATATGTTCCGAGTGCGGGCGACCTGACACAAAAATTGTTAAAGAAGGAAGGACACTTGTTTTGGAATGCGATGCGTGCGGGGCTCATAGGCCAGTTAATGTAAAAAGAAATACGAAAGGTGGAGCTGGTAATGAGCTGAGGGAGGGCGACATTGTTGAAATATTTATTAGCGACCTTGGAAAAAAAGGTGATGGTATCGGTAAAATCATGGACTATACTGTGTTTGTGCCTGGGACCGTAAAAGGAACTACCGTACATGCAAAAATTTGCAGCATAACTGCTAAATCAGCATTCGCGTCAGTCACCACTGAGGCAGCCACCCGCTGAACTATTCATGAAATATTTCGTGGAATCATATGGTTGCACGATGAATTATGGGGAGGGTGAGCAGTTATCAAAGAAGATGGATGGGTTGGGCTACATCAAAGTTAGTTCAGCTGATGATGCAGACATAGTAATCCTAAATACCTGTACTGTTGTTGAAGCAACAGAGAAGAATATGATTCACCGTATGGTGGACCTAAGGCAAAGGGGAAAAAGGGTAATCGTTACGGGCTGTATGGCCAAAGTTCAACCAAATATTATCAACATATGTCTTTCAAGCCCATTGGTAATTCCACCGGATAATTACGATCATTTTGAAAATTTGGTGAAAAAAACATTTGGATACTCTAAATCTTCCAATGTTAAGGCCGAAGGCGTGTCAGCCATTCTTCCAATAGCACAAGGTTGTCTAGGCAATTGTTCATACTGCATTACAAGGCTTGCTAGGGGATCTCTAAAAAGTTATGATAAAGAGGAATTAAGTAAAGAATTCGCCAACATGCTTAATAATGGTGCCAAGGAAATCCTAGTAACAGCACAAGATACGGCGTGCTATGGAATGGACACGGGAACAAATCTCCCATACCTCATTGAAGAATTTTTGAAAAATCGTGGTAATTATCGTATAAGAATTGGAATGATGAATCCAAATAATTTTGAGAAAATTGCCGATGATCTTGTAGATGTGATGAAAGACGAAAGAGTCTACAAATTTCTACATATTCCGGTCCAAAGCGGTTCAAATAATATTCTAGAAAGAATGAAAAGGCATTATACTGTCGAAAAATTTATGGGTATGATATTAAAACTGAGGGACAAAATACCAGGGGTCAGTATTTCCACGGATATAATTACAGGATTTCCTGGGGAAACCGATGATGATCATGAAAAAAGTGTAGAACTGCTAAAACAATTACGTGCTGATACCGTAAACATCACACGATTTTCGATTCGTCCCGGGACTAGTGCTGCATCGATGTGTAAACAGATTCATGGGAATATTAGTAAAAAACGATCTACTGAACTTACAAAAATAAAAACGGATATAGGAATAAACATCAATAAAACTATGGTTGGAAAGACGTTTCATGTCCTTGTTACTGAGAAAGGTAAAGATGGAACGGTAATAGCTAGAACAAACAATTATCGTCCAGTCGGATTGAAAGAGAATGTGCAGTTAGGGACATTTTTAGATGTAGAAATCACTGATTCGACGCCGTTTTACTTGGTAGGTAAAATGGTCTAAACATTAAACACACTTTTATAACTGTATCAAATAACGTATCATCATAGTCCCGTAGTGTAGTGGTCAATCATGCTGGCCTTTGGAGCCGGCGACTTCGGTTCGAATCCGAACGGGACTACCACCACATTGTAGTGGTTACGAATATGATTGTAAACAAACTGCGTTCTGTTTTTTGTACCGTATTTGTTTAGTGCTTGAATGGGATCTTCTGACGAGAGCAGTCCATAAATAAAATTGCAATTAGCTAGAATGTGTGTGGTGTTCGATGCTACCTTTAGTGCATGGTAACTACCAAAGGATTGCCGAGATGTTTGATAAAAAACCTCGTTGCAATAATTGTCGCACAATTTGTGTAAGGGCGAGGTTAGACCCCACCCTACGTAGGAGGTGATCCATCTGCAGGTTCCCCTACAGATACCTTGTTACGACTTAACCCTCCTTGCCGAATCTCAGTTCGACTGTCCCAAGCAGAAATAGTCTCACTGAAACCCAACTCAGGTGGTTTGACGGGCGGTGTGTGCAAGGAGCAGGGGCATATTCACCGCGAGTTGTTGATTCGCGATTACTACGGAATCCAGCTTCATGAGGGTGAGTTACAACCCTCAATCCGAACTACGGACGGGTTTCGAGATTGCCTTCGCCTTTCGGCGTCGGAGCCCATTGTCCCGTCCTTTGTAACGCGCGTGTAGCCCAGCAGATTCGGGGCATACTGACCTACCGTTGACCTCTCCTTCCTCTGACTTAGCGCCAGCGGTCCCAATAATGTGCTCACATCGCGGACGATATGGTAGCAATTATTGGTGAGGGTCTCGTTCGTTATCTCACTTAAGAGAATGCCTTACGGTACGAACTGACGACGGCCATGCACCACCTCTCTAAAAATCTAGTAAGGTCGTCAGCCTGACTTTCATGTAATAGTCGCCACTGGTGAGTTTTCCGGTGTTGAATCCAATTAAACCGCACGTTCCTCCCGTTGCGGTGCTCCCCCGCCAATTCCTTTAAGTTTCATCCTTGCGGACGTACTCCCCAAGTAGCAGACTTAACAACTTCTCTCCGGCACTGAATGCCCCCGAAGGGCCTCCAACACCAAGTCTGCAGCGTTTACACCCTGGACTACCGGGGTATCTAATCCCGTTTGCGACCCAGGGCTTCGTCCCTCACCGTCGGATCCGTTCTAGCAAGACGCCTTCGCCACCGGTGGTCCTTTCAGGATTACAGGATTTTACCCCTACCCCAAAAGTACCTCTTGCCTCTCCCGGTCCCAAGTTCACCAGTCTCCTCGGAATTCGGATAGTTAAGCTACCCGATTTACCCAAGGATTTAATGAACCGGCTACGAACGTTTTAGACTCAATAAAATCGACCACCACTTGGGCTGCGGGTATTACCGCGGCGGCTGGCACCCGTCTTACCCAGCCCTTATTCCCTGAGCTATCTATACTCAAGAAAAGCTAACACTAATGTGCTAGCACTTGGAATTCCCTCATCGGAGTTGCCTCCATTGTGAAGTTTTCGCGACTGCTGCGCCCCGTAGGGCCTGGAATCGTGTCTCAGATTCCATCTCTGGGCTCCCTCTCTCAAGGCCCATACCCGTTATCGGCTAGTGGGTCCGTTACACCCACTACTACCTGATAGGCCGCAGACCAATCCTAGAGCGCCGGAACTTTCGATCATGAATTGTTCCAAATTCCATGATCTATGGAGTATTATCCTCAGTTTCCCGAGATTATTCTCCACTCTAGGGCATGTTATCCACGTGTTACTGAGCAGTCCGCCGAGTCCATTACGACTCTCGACTCGCATGTCTTAATCGAATTCCAATAGCGGTGGCCGCCGGCAGGATCAACCGGAGTCTAATCACTTGACAATATGTCATGTGATGGATGAATTTGAATTGGCAGTTTACCATGTTTCACCGTTTGCTCCGCTAGGCGGCACACTATGAATGCACCGTCTAACGGAACATTCGTAGCATCGAACGTCAGAATGCAAGAGGACACGCCTTTGGCGGAGATCTTGATCCTCCATCATACGGGCCTTAGGCATCTGGATCAGTTGCCGTAAGCCCCCCTTATCCTCGTATATCGAAGCAGTATATAATGATTTTCCGTTGATGTCTCTTCTGCAATATATATCCTCTAAGACTAAGTAGCCCACAGATCGGCCTTGTCTACGAATCATTTTGTATGTCTTTATTTAGATTGACCTTTAATTAAACTTATTTATTGAAAAGATTTTGCGAGTTTTTGTGGCGATTTAATAGAATATTCATACGGTTTTGTCGTATGTTGGTGATTAGTACTCTTATCCAGACACCCGTTCACATTTTTATATAAGGAAAACTTACTGATGGCCGCTGAGTGGGGGTGGCCCAGCCTGGTAAGGCGATAGACTGCTAATCTATTGTCCTAAAGGACCCGCGAGTTCAAATCTCGCCCCCCACGCCATAGCCGCTGTTTTACTAGTTTGATATAATTTGTACGAATTGGTTATTCATTTAGTATTAATATGGTGGTGGCGATCGCGAGTGTATGAGATTTCTTGTCATCACGGATCTTCATCAGAAAGAATCATCTATAAAATGGATTAACGAGTTGGCGGAAGATTACAACGTTAGGGCTATATTATTCCTTGGAGATGTCACCGACTTCGGAACATGCGAGGATGGTAGAAAAATTTTATTACAGTTAAAGAAAGAGACGTATTTAGTGCCTGGTAATTGCGATCCTTGCAATTTATCACAGAATAATGCTGATATTGTTCATGATGTACATGGAAGGGCCTTTGAAATTGATGGAGTTAAATTTGCAGCGCTAGGCGGTTCAAACATAACGATTTTCAATACACTTTGCGAGCTTGATGAGGATACGATCACAAAGAAGCTTGAAGCGATTTCATCAGAAGGGATGATATTGATGACCCATGCACCGTCCTATGAAGTGTTGGACAAAATTTCTAGCGGAATAAACGTCGGTAGCAAAGCAATAAGAAGGATATTAGACAAGTATCATCCGATTGTTGCTCTCTCAGGTCACATTCATGAAGATATCGGGATAATAAACATAAACAAAACTTTGTGTATTAATCCCGGTCCTGCTAGAGATGGACATGCTGTTCTTTTGGAAGTAAATGATAAAACAGTATCAGCAAGAGCCGTAGGTCCAGCAGATTGAACAGGTATTTAAAATATAGATATAGTTAACTTTAAATACAGTATTACAATGGCAGTTTGGTATTATGGCACTTTGGCAAGGAGAGTCCAGAAGAAAGCCCACCGGTGGCAGGCGCGTTCCTAGCGCGGGTAAGAGAAAGTTCGAGATCGGCAGAGAGAAGCAATATACTAAAATCGGTGAAGAATCTCTCAGACAGTATCGTAGATCTGGAGGAAACGTTAAAATCGGAGTGCTAGTTGCAGAATATGCAAATGTTGTTGACAAGAAATCTGGAGTTGTCAAAAGAGCGAAAATTCTTAGCGTTAAGGCAAATCCTGCAGACCCCAACTATGTTCAGCGTAATATTCTGAATAAGGGTGCCACTATTAAGACGGACATTGGAGACGCGGTCATTACATCTAGGCCTGGCCAGAGTGGAGCTATTAGCGCTATTCTGCTTGCATAAGCATTTAACCTTTGCAATTCGTTTCGTGATCATGGCATACGATGAGGACAACGCCATTGTTCTTTGGCCGGAATATTTCGATAAGAGTAGGTCGCGTTCTGAAGGAAGAAGGCTTCCCAAAAGCCTTTGTGTGGATAGCCCTAGTCTAGACATTATAGCAAAGGGTGCTATACTTCTTGATCTCGACTACAGAATAATCGAGAAAAAGGCATATCCTGGTAATTGGATCAATAGAGGAGGGTGCGTTCGCGTCGAGAGACGTAAAATGAAAAAGACTGCCATTATATCTGCAATAGGCAAAATACTCGTTAGTAATAGCTAGTCGGACCCGATAATCTATTTTTATTCGTAACGGTGTGTTACGACATATGATATCACTTTTGGACTATAGAGTTTTAGATGCCAATTCCGAATTCATTGGTATATCTACCGATAAACTAATGAGTAATGCTGGTAAGGAACTGGCTAATACAATCTTAGATATCTACGGAAGAAAAAAAATATTATTTGTATGTGGAAGTGGTAATAACGGTGGTGATGGATTTACCGCCGCAAGGATATTAGGTGCAGATGTTGCATATTTTAAATATCCGCGAACAAGACAAGCAATAAAAAAATTCCGGGAGCTTGAAAGAAAACCTATCATCTATACTTCAAAAATGCTGAATGATTATGATATAGTGGTGGACTGTGTTCTTGGAACAGGGATATCTGGAGATATAAAGGAACCATACAAAGGTTATATTGATTTTGTAAACAAATCGAAAAAGGTTGTGATTGCATGCGATGTTCCGTCTGGATTCGGATCGTCGGGCCCAGTTATCAAGGCAGATATCACGATTACATTTCACGATATTAAAGAAGGGATGAATGCAGAAAATTGTGGTAACATAATAGTCGTTGACATTGGTATACCTGATAAAGTTTCTGAAATTATAGGAAGAGGTGACATGCTTAGATACCCTCTCCCAAAAAGTGATTCTTACAAAGGACAAAATGGAAGATTGATAATAATCGGAGGAGGCCCATATATTGGTGCCCCTGCTCTTGCTGGCATGGCCGCTCTGCGTACAGGTGCTGATCTTGTACACATAATTACACCAGAAACAGTGAAAGATGTCATAGCATCATATTCCCCATCACTCATAGTACATGGATTACCTGGAGACCATCTTGCAGTTGAACATGTAGACAGTATAATGGACGTATGTCAAATTGCAGATGTAATGCTTATAGGACCTGGACTCGGCACTAACGAAGATACGGTAAGATCAATTAGAGAAATTGTAAAAAGATGTAATTTACCGATGATAATCGATGCGGATGGCATCAGTGCTATCGCTGGGCATGTACCAACGGGAAAGAGAATTCTATTTACGCCTCATCACAATGAATTCTATAAATTAGCTGGTAACGAAAAACCATCTATAGTTGCTTTGAAACTAGGATGTGTCATTGTTCTTAAAGGTCATGTCGATACTATAACTGATGGAGAAAAAATAAGAAAAAATATCACAGGAACACCGGCAATGACTGTTGGTGGAACCGGAGATGTACTTGCAGGCATTATATCTGGATTAATCTCAAAGGGAATGAATCTGTTCGATGCAGGATGTCTAGGAGCATACATATGTGGAAAAGCGGGCGAGGAATCCTTTAACAAATTTTCTTATGGACTTACCGCCACAGATGTAATCGAGAACATAGCCAGAGTACTACAGAGAGAGCTCTAAGAGAATGAATAAGCCACAGCCAATCTATGGTATCCCAGCATTGAAAATTGATAATACTTATGTAGTTGCGGATCTGCATATAGGAGTGGAATCCCATCTGATGAAAAAAGGCTTTCATTTGGTATCTAGGACAGATTATATGTTGAACACTATATCCGAAACAGCTGATGGGTGCGACCATCTGATTATTCTTGGAGATGTTAAAGACACAGTTCCCGGCTCTTCAAAACAAGAATATAGAGAAATACCTGACTTTTTTGAACATCTTAAAGAACTGTTCTCTAACATTGATATTGTGGTGGGGAATCATGATACTAACATAGAAAAATTTCTTCCGACAGGAATACGAATAAAACCACCCACAGGAATGAAAATAGGTAATATTGGATATGTTCACGGGCATATGTGGCCATCTGAAAATGTCATGAAGTGTAAATTACTCATTATGGCTCACGAACATCCAGCAGTGATGTTTAGAGACGGTGTTGGCAAACAAACCATCGAACCATGCTGGGTCAAAGGTCGTTTCACGGACGGCAATGTTGAAAAATATAAACAAATACCCGATTTTTTTATTATAATACCATCATTTAATCGTATGCTTGGGGGTTCTCCAATGAACATCAACAACGGCAATTTTTTGAATCCCCTTATCAACAATAAATATGTAGATATAGACAACGCAGAATTATTTCTCCTGGATGGTATAAATCTTGGAAAGAGATCAGATGTGATAGTGGACGATCGCTATAAAACTCGCGCGGTGCGCAGGGAATGTAATTTTTAAATTATAAAAAGATTAAAAAGGGGGAGGAAACCCCTACCCCGCTTAGTTACGAGCAATTCTGTCGTAAATTGATCCATCACTATTTCTAATCACAGCAGTCAGCGGCATTTGCCCAGGTAGACTGTGTGTAGCACATGAATTACATGGATCGTATGCCCTGAAGGCCATTTCAACCATATTGAGAAGACCTGGTGACACATCGAAATTTTTGATGAGTCCTTTCGCTACGCGTGCTATATCTACGTTGATCGGACCGTTGTTATTGGTTGTCCCAACAACGAGATTGCATGCTGTAACAATTCCATTCTCATCACATGTATAGTCATGTGTTAATGTTCCTCTAGGCGCTTCGACACACCCAACACCGCGACCACCTGGGACAATATCATGCTGTTTGATGTCGCTATTGGTTAGGTCTGGATTCTGTGCATTCTCTAGACAACGTTCTGCTGCATAGATCATTTCAATTATTCTCGCCCAGTGTGTAGCGAGAGTGAAATTAATAATTGGCTTTCCGTTCTCACACGGCACTCCTGCATCTTTGAAGAAGTTACGATATGCCTCTAACTCTTCCTGCGCAATGGGTGTAGAGATGCAATCACAAACATTTAGTCTTGATAGGGGTGTAGCGCGGTACAAACCGCTATCTGGTCCGGATACCATACCTTTATATCCAACTTTCTTAAGGTAGGGGAATTTCTCGTACGACCATGGTTCAACCGCTTCAGAGATATGATCAAGATAATCGATTGCGTCATATCTATCGAATTCTTTGCCTTTCTGATCAACAACCCTCACCGGCCCGTCATGGAATTCGAGAGCATTGCCCTTGCCAACCAACCCCATGTAGTAAGACTCCTGGTAATAAAGGTCCTTATTAGCGATAATATCGACGTATTCTTTGTTTCCAAGGACGACGTCTTTGAATACCTGCATGGACGTTTTGGAGAATTCGACGAGATCATTAGCGTAACTGATAATCTCATTCTGCTGTTCTTTAGTAATTGCTGTAGTAACTCCGCCGGGTACTCCCATGACAGGGTGTGTGGCCTTTCCTCCAATAATTGACTGAATTTTTTGTGCTTTGGATCTCGCTCTAAGAACCGCTCCCCCGAGTTCAAGCCCGACGTGTCCTACAACTCCTAAGACGTTTCTTTCTGCAGCAGGAGATGCTGGCCCGCAAACAAAGTCAGGTGCAGCAAGCGCGTAGAAATGTGCGATATGACTATGCACGAAATGCGCATTGTAAAATAAATCTCTAAGGCGGAATGCTGTATCGGTGGGCTTAGTATTGTAACATCCATCTATTGCCTTTGTGGAAGCTAAATGATGTGCTCCTGGACAAACACCACAAAGTCTTGCGGTGATCTGATTGAGCTCAGTGACTTTTCTTCCAATGCAAAATCTTTCGAATCCTCTAACCTCTGGAACCTGCCAGTAAGCATTTTCAACATTACCGTTGTCGTTAAGGAAGATTTCAATTTTGCCATGTCCCTCAAGACGTGTAATGGGATCAATTGTAATTTTTTTTGTATTTACTTTCTGTTTCTCATCCCAAATGATAGGTCCAGTCATTTACTTACCTCCTTCTGTAACTTTTGCTTTGATCAGAGCCTTAGCCATGCTGAAAGCGTAAAAGTAACCGAGCGGATCTTTAATACTTGACATAATGTCAATGATCTTACTTTCATCACACGTTGGATCGTCTTCGAGAACAGGAAATAGAGACGCGACCGCGGTGAAAATCGAAGCTCCTTGTTCTTGAACAACTTTACTCGGTCCATAGCATCCACGACATGGTTGTCCAACGCGAGTGCACTTGGCACCACATCCGGCAACCGTAGCTGCACCGAGACAAAGAATTCCCTGATCCATTAAACAAAGCTCCGGATCTACATCAACCTCGTGTGGCTCATGAATCTTATCAATTCTTCTATTTTCCTTGCGCCTTGGACACTCTTCACACAATGTCTTATTTTCGACACCGATGATCGTTCCCTTGGGAGGAAGTGCAACGTTGTTATAGACAAAGTTAACGAGCGCATCAAGAAGTTTAGTGATCGTTTCTTGAGTAGGAGGACATCCTGGAACAAAATAGTCCACATCAACAACTTGATCCAACGACTTGACAACATCATAAACGACAGGTAATGTTAATTCTCCCTCAGGAGCTTGATATGATGTTTGAGGAATAATTGCTCCAGACTTCGCGTATTGACTCTGAAAATCTGCAGACGTTGGTGTTTTAGTATAAACGTACTTAAGCACTTCATTAGCATCGTTTACCAAGTTAGCAAGCGCGGGAGTTCCCCCAAAGCATGCGCAGGTCCCGTACGCGATAACCAATTTGGATTTTTGTCTGAGTAGTTTTACCATGTGTTCATTTTCAGAATTTCTTATTGCACCACTAATGATGGAAACTGTAATCGCTCCATCGTCCATTGCTTCAATATCCTTCTCCTTACCGTCAGCTGCAATAGGCCACATAACGATATCTGCCATAGTTCCAATGTTCAAAACTTTCTCGTCGCTATCGAGAATGGATATGTCGCATCCACCACAGGCCGCTGCCCAATAAATGGCGATTTTAATCTTACCACCAGGTGGCACAGGAAGATCTGGAATAAATCCCGCAACAGGTGAATCTGCAACGTACTTACCATTAGACACTGCTGAATCCCCACATTCACATTTCTTTCCGTTCTTCTCTTTTCCTAAAAGTTTATTTAAAATTCCCATGTTCACTCCTCCTTTTTAATTGGCGTGGGTCCGAGCGCCTTAATTGTGTCAACGAAGTCAACAACAGTTTTCTGAAATTTCTCTCCCTCAGATGCAGATACCCATTCGAGTTTGAGTCTCTTAGGATCGAATCCGTATTGTTCAATGACCATTCTTAGGAGTGCAATTCTTCTTCTGGCTCTATAGTTGCCCCCAATATAGTGGCAATCACCCGGGTGACATCCAAGGATCATTACTCCGTCTGCACCTTTGGAAAATGCTCTAAGGACCCATTCTGGGTCAACCCTAGCTGAACACATCGTTCTAATGATACGAAAGTTCGTAGGCATCTGAAGCCTAGCTACTCCTGCACCGTCTGCTCCCGCGTAAGAACACCAGTTGCAACAAAATGCTACAATTTTGGGCTCAAAATCTGCCATTGTAATCACTGTCCTCCAACAGAATCTAAACATGCATCAATCTCTGCAATGATTTGATTGCCCTTGAATCCCTTTTGTTCCATTGCGCCTGATGGACAAGCCGCAACACAGCAACCACATCCTTTGCACAGACCAGCATTAACATTACTTTTCTTCTTACCATTTTCTTCCATAATGGTAATTGCCTTATATTCACAGCATCCCTCGCAAACACCACATCCATCGCAATAATCTTCGTTGACTGATGCAACGATACCTTCCGAAACAAGATATGGTTTTGATATGATGGTTAATGCTCTTGAGGCAGCTCCAGAGGCTTGAGCGATACACTCATCCATGAATTTAGGCCAATGTGCCAATCCTGCAACGAAGACACCTTCTGTCGCAAAATCAACTGGCCTGAGTTTCTGGTGTGCCTCAAAATAAAATCCATCTTTACTTATGGGAACTTTAAGCATCTTAGCGATCTCTTCCTTTTCTTCACGATCCGGAGTAATTCCATTACTGAGAACGACGCAGTCGACAGGAATCTCGACATCTTGACCAAGGATTACGTCAAACGCTTTCACGACATTACCGTTGTATGAGGGAAGTGGGTCAGTGTCACGATATCTGAGGAATCTGACACCAACTTCAGATGCTTTTTTATAGAGCTCCTCGCGGAACCCGTATGTTCTAATATCCTTGTGAAGGATTGTAACATTCGTTGTAGGGTCAGCAAGCTTGATTCTGATCGCGTTCCTGAGTGCACTTGCACAACAAACACGGGAACAATAATTAACAGAACTATTTCTGGATCCTACACACTGGATGAACGCAACATTTTTAGAGGCAAACTTTCCCTCTGCAATTGCTTTTTCTACGTCAAGCATGAGAATAACTTTGGGATCCTTTCCATAGTTGAATTCAGTGGGCTTGTAAGCGGATGCACCAATAGCAAGAATGACCGCCCCTACTGGCTCTTCTGTTCCATCTTTCAACTGAAGTTTGAAGTTCCCGACAAACCCAGGAATATCTTTTACTTCAGAATTAAGATGGATTGTGATCAACTTGTTATTTTTAACTTTCTCTATCAAATCGTTGACGAACACAGCCGTATCAGATCCGTCCTCTGAATGTCTGAAATTCAGAGCATTTCCCCCGAGTATTTTAGATCTCTCGACCAGATGAACTGGGAAACCCTGTGATGCAATATCAAGAGCTGCTGTCATTCCGGTGATTCCCCCACCTATTACGGCTGCTGCATTGGTAACCGGGATTTTTGCTCCTTCTAATGGTTCAAGGTATCTTGCTTTAGCGACTGCCATCCTGACGAGATCCTTGGCTTTAAGTGTCGCTTTTTCGGGCTCATGCATGTGTATCCATGAACATTGGTCACGGATGTTTGCCATATTGAAAAGGTACTGATTGAGTCCCCCTTCACGGCAGGCATTTCTGAATAATGGCTCGTGAGTTCTAGGTGTGCACGATGCTACGACAACACGATTGAGATTTTTCTCCTGAATGGCTTGAGAGATTGCTTGTAGTGTGTCTTGCGCACATGCATACATTGTTTTAGTTGCATAAACTACATTGGGAAGTGTCCCAGCATACTCAGCAACTTCTGGTACATTCACTGTTGCACCAATGTTAATTCCGCATTCGCAAACCCATACTCCAATTCTTGGCTCTTGACCGAGAACATCTTTCTCGGGCGGATAAACCTTGGGTGCACAGGGCTTGAAATTTTCGTCGACGATACAAGCTCCGGCCTTCACAGCAGCTCCTGATGATTCCGCAACTGTGGTTGGAATATCTTTAGGTGCTGCAAACGCACCTGAAACGTAGATACCTTCCCTTGATGTTTCGAGGGGCTTAAAGACAGATGTTTCGCAGAAACCGTATTGATTAAGATTTATACCCATAACTTTTGAGAACTCTTCTGCGCCATCTGGTGGATTGAGTCCCACCGACAAAACAGCTAGGTCGAAGGTTCCAGCAACTGCATCACCATTGGCGTTTGTGTAGTTAACGGTAAGAGTTTTGTCATCATTCTCTTGGATGTCAGAGACGCGGGCAGATCTGTGCATATTGATGCCGTACTCGCTCTCTCCTCTGTGAATATATGCTTCGAACTCTTTTCCGTAGGATCTAATATCCATGAAGAATATGTCTTCCTGGACATCTGCATGCTCCTTCGTAATCATGGCCTGCTTTGTGGCATACATACAACATACAGAGGAACAATATTTCTTCCAGTCTTTTTTCTCAGATCTTGATCCACAACACTGGATGAACGCAATTCTCTTTGGAGATTCACCATTTGATGGACATTTTATGTGCCCATGGTCAGGACCTGACGCACACATCATCCTCTCAAATTCCATGGAGGTTACGACATTGTCGTATCTGCCATAACCGTATTCAGTGGCTATTTTGGCATCCCAAACCTGGAATCCGGTAGCAACAATAATTGAACCGACATCAAGGATCTCTTCGGTCTCGTGATCTGCGTAATTAATCGCACCCTTAAGACACGTTTTCTCACAGATTCCGCACTTGTTAGCAAGTAGCTTTCTGCAGTGATTAGGATCGATGAGAGCGACCCTTGGAACTGCTTGAGCGTGAGGAATATAAATCGCTTTTCTTGTATTAAGACCGAATTCGAACTCATTGGGAATATTTTTTGTAGGACACTTTGCAATACAGTCACCACATCCGGTACACTTTGAAATATCAACGTATCTGGGTTTCTTTTTTACGGTGACTTTGAAGTTTCCTACACTGCCATCAACTTTTACTACTTCCGTGTATGTTAGGGTAGTAATGTTTGGGTGACCTGCAACATCCGCCATTTTAGGTGAAAGGATGCAAGCAGAACAGTCATTTGTTGGAAACGTTTTATCCAAACGACACATCTTCCCACCAGTGGTAGGGTCTTTATCCACCAGGTAAACATGGATGTCCCTCCCTGCAAGGTCCAACGAAGCTTGAATACCTGCGATTCCTCCACCGATAACCAATACTGATTTTGTCAAGTCTTTGCCTCCGCATTAAAGTTTAAAACGGTATAGAGATTGAGTTAACTATTTTAATCGTTTCTATGAAATTGCGTAGGATATCTGACTTTTTGAGCATATTGTAAAGTTTAGGTCTGCATTAAGCTGCATTGTGAATTATTGATCTGAGTCAAGTTTCAATATTGTTATTTTGCGATTGTCGTCTCTACAAAAGCCGGAGTAACAAAAAAATCAGAATTGTTTCAAAAAGTTGGGGGGGGGGGGGAACGAGTATAAAGGTGTGGTTGTCGTTGATGTTACATAGTTTACGACTGTGTATGATAGGTTGAAGTTTTGACTTGGACACCCACTATTAAGAAGTGCAGCATCATGCCATCTTTTCTCTAGCACGATGTACGAAAATTCATTTTCATTTTGATGAATCGGCGAATATTAGATAAATGAACAAACAATGGGAACCTTATGGCGGTTAGGTCAA
>JAKSHX010000020.1 GCA_024399155.1 archaeon
GCTACATTCTGCAACTACATAAATATCTTTATCAGTATTCAAATCCTGATTTTGGTGGAAAGTTCAAAAATACTCAGAATTACATTGTTGCAAATCTTCCAGATGGAACTTCAAACGTTCTTTTTGAACCTCTCAGTCCAATAGAAACACCTATTGCTATGGAACAACTTTGTGAAACCTTCAATAAAGCAATGAGTCTTGGCGAAATTGATTCGCTTCTATTGATTAGCAACTTTATAAAAGATTTTCTGTGCATCCATCCATTCAATGATGGAAATGGAAGAATGTCTCGTTTGCTCACAACACTTCTGCTTTACAGATCAGGATTTGTTGTCTGCAAGTATATAAGCTTGGAAAAGAAAATCGAAAAAACAAAAGATTCCTATTATGATGTTCTGGAAGAAACTTCTCAAAACTGGCATGACGGAACCAATGACAATACAGCCTTTGTAAAATACATTCTGGGCATTGTTCTAGCAGCATACAGAGATTTTGAAGATAGATTGAACCTTATAGAAGATAAAATCTCGGCTTACGAAATGGTAGAACGTGTAGCAAAGAACCAGCTTGGAAAATTCACTAAAAGTGATGTTCAGGAACACTGTCCAACTCTGGCCCGACAGACAATCGAAAAAGCTCTCAAACAACTTTGTGACGAAGGAAAGATTGAAAAGCACGGTCAGGCAAGCAAGACTTTCTATGTAAGGAAAACAATATAAAAAAATAAGAGAAGGGCAGAGCATAATCTACCACCTTTAAACCTGATGGAATATATGAAATCCAAAGGGTATAGAACTGGTAAAGTAAATGCAGACTGGCCGGAAAAAAAATAACCAAACCTTCCGGCTTGGTTATTCCCACTTATTTGCTCAAATCATATGTTTGTTCATCGCTTAGCAAGTCGCTTATATTTTGAGGTAAAATCTTAAACAATAGACCATGATCTCTATACTTTCCATCAGGTTTTATATGAGCAGCCAAATCTGCCGTTATTTCTCCATTATCAATTAACGGAGCCAACAACAAAGCATTTGGATTTCTTGTATGAATAACCCAGTCATACCTAAAATATTCAATTTCCCTCATTTCAGATGCAGCTTTAACCCAAAACGTTTCAGGATGTTTTGTAAGCAATGTTTTTCTCAAAATATCAAAATCCCAAGTTGAAACAACATTTGGCTTTGGTTGTGCATCATCAATCAAAAGTAACTTATCAGCATCATAATCAACTTGAAGCTTCAATCCATATGCATTGTATTTTTTTGTTGATAATGTCTCATAAATTTGTTTTCTTGGAACAGTTTCTCCTCTAGGAATTTGAACTTTTCCATATTTATCAAGAATTTGAGAATAGGTTAATCCACCGTCAGGAACTTTAGTAAACAAAGTAGATCTTGTAACCGCTTTTTTTGCTCCATTTTTTGTTATTCGAGTAGCTTTAAGTTCAATTCCTTTATAATCAGGAGCTTTTGAATTATTTCTAGAAATTCCCAGAGCATTTTCCAAAGTATCTCCTACACCAGGATCACCAGTTGTAATAGATGGAATAAATCCTCTTCTATGGATCTCTTTCAGTTTTGCAAGAAGTTCATCTGCAACACCCACATATTCACTCAAAGAAAGCTGCAAGAAACTGAATACATGTTCATGATTAAATAATGACTGCTGAATCTCAGGATCAGAAAGATTTATTACATATAATGATTTATTAAAAACAAGAATCGCAAGTAAATTACAAGGTTTACAATACTTCTTCAAATTGCTAAACCATATACGAGGATCACCATCTTTTGTGTTCGGTCTATACAGTGAAGCTGTTGTATCAATAACATCATCTTTAGTAACAAAGTGTGTTTCAATTACAACTTTATTATCAGGCCCCTGTCCTTGCTTATCATAATCATGTACATTTGCAAATTTCAAAAGTTCTCTCAATGGTTTTGTTGCATCCATAATTGATTTTTCATAGCCAGTTGGTGTTGGAACAAGAAAAGCAACACTTGTATTAGTTTCTGCAAACAAAGGAATAAATTTTGAAATTGGTGTATCTGACATTGATAACATAAGAAAAAACTCCTTGATTTCTTATTATAATGTAAATTTCAAATTTAATAACCCGATTTCTTTCTATAATAAGTAGTATTTCCTGGACTTTATCTTAAATTTATGGTATATTTCTCATTATGGCATACGCAATTGATTTATTCTGTGGTGCAGGCGGTTGTTCAGAAGGTCTGATTCAAGCCGGTTTCGACATCCTATTTAGCTCTGATATAAGTCCGATGGTAGAAGTTACATACAAACATCGACATGAACAGTTAGGCCTCATCCAAGGAGAAAACACTTGGTTTGAACGCTCAGATATTAGAGATCTAACCGGTGAACAAATCTGGAACCATATAAAAGAATTAAAATGGTTTAATGATGGATCTAGAGAATTACCATCCGACATAGATTTAATCATAGGGGGCCCAAGTTGCCAAGGATTCTCTCGTGCAGGAAGAAGAGATAAAAGCGATCCAAGAAATATGCTTTTTGGAGAATATGTACGTGTAATAAGCCAAATAAAACCTCGCTATATAGTTCTCGAAAATGTCGAAGGTTTTATGGATATGCAATTTAATGGATATGTTGGAATAAATGGAACTAAATATCCTGATGGCAGCGTAACCCCGTTTTTACTTCGCAGTGAATTAAATGAAATTGGATATCATACACTAGAACCAAAGATCCTTAATGCTGCCGATTTCGGTGTTCCTCAAAGAAGAAGACGTGCTATATTCATAGGCTATAGAGATGGTGAAAAAATACCAAATTATCCAACTCCAACTCATGAAGGAAAACATATATCTCTTGAAGAAGCAATTGGAGATTTAATTCGAGATCCATCAATAAAATCAACCATTTCTGAAAGTAAATATCAGAAAGATAGTAAAAAAGGTCGAACTCCAACAAAATCAGGAAAACCAATTTCTGTATCAAAAGATTTAACTTGTACAGAACTTTCAACAGTAACCGATGTTGTATCAGAACGATTCAGTTTATTTAATCAAGGCGAATCTGGAACAAATCTGAGAAAACGAGTTAAAGAGCAGGGGATAAACCTAACTGGAAAAAAAGCACTAATTCAGCTTTGTTCAGAAAAACTCGGGTTAGATTCAAAAGATGTTATTAAGCTTTTCAAAAATGGTAATCCATCTGATGATCAAATCGATGTTCTTTTAACTAAGAAAAATATTCGCCAAAGATGGGATCCATCTCAACCATCTGCAACTATTGTAAGTATAGCTGATGATTATATAAGTCCATGGGAACCAAGAACCTTTAGCGTTCGAGAGATGGCTAGATGCCAGTCTTTTGATGATTCATTTGAATTCTTAGGAAAGCGTACTACTGGCGGTTTATTAAGAAGAACAGAAGTACCTCAATATACTCAGGTAGGTAATGCAGTTCCTCCTCTTCTTGCAAAAGCTATTGTTAGCGAAATAATGAAGTGTCTGTAAATTATGGCAAAACACAAAGAATACAGTAAAACATTCGGAATCTTCTACGACAACTTCCGCCGATTCTGCAGAGAAATGGCCGCAGCAGGGGAGTTGTCTGATCATCCTGCAGAACAGTTCAGAGACTTCTTCCTGAAAAACTATGCCCAGAGCATTGATGATGCAACCTCCTTTCAGTTATTCGTTAGGGATGTTCATCACGAACTGGTTCATATTTATATGACGGATGCACACCTGCAGAACTTCTTGAAGCAGGCAGAAGTTAAGGATCTTTCAGGAATCAAAAAATACATTGCTGATAACGGCTCAAGAGTTATTGTCAATGAAGATGATGAAATGCAGCATCTTTCAGAAGGTTCAAATCTAGCATTCTGTCTACACATTCCTGATGAACGTCAGGGCTATGTTTTCTGTTATTCTCTTTATGAAAATGAAGAGCTTCGCATTTTTGTAGCACATGGGATGGAACAATTCCATCTTTCAAGCATTGATTATGAAAATAAAAATTCCATCGTTTATACAGATCCTGAAATAAATGAAATTGCTCATTTTGCAATAAATATGATTGCTTACATAAGCTGCTTTCCGGACTGTCTTACTGATGGAGCACCTCATGGAATTAAAACTGAAAACAACCATCGCTTGGCTACATCAGAAAAAGTTCTGGATCTTCAAGAACCATCTGCAAGCGGAATTGTAAATCCACATTTCCGTAGAGGTTATTTCAAACGACTGGAATCAGATTTCTATAAAAATAAGAAAGGACAAATCATTTTTGTTCATGAAACTGTTGTAAATGCCCAGGCAAAAACGTTAGAATAGAGTATAAGAAAACCTAAATATTTAGGTTAGTAGACAGAATTACCATTATATATAGTTACTTTACAAACAAAAAAAACGCAACCTAGACTGTTCCAGATTGCGTTATTTGACTTTTCACCGACCTATTTATACGGATTTTTTACAAATAGAACCTATTAATCAAATCAAAGCTTTTGCAGAGGCAATACTTTCCAAAAGATTATATTCAGCTGTTTCTTCTGGATATTTTTTTGCAATACCCTCAAGTGCATTTATAAAATCCAATGAATGAGTTTTTTCTGCAACATCATCAAAAATCTCACTCAACCAGGAAAATTCAGAAGCCGTACAAGAGTCTTTTATATATGAAATAGCATAATCAATTTTTGAGGAAAGATAATTAGTGAAAGCATCTTTATACAGATTATATTGAAAATCGTTTTCATCAAAAATATTTTCCCTCAATTCAATATATTTTTTAAATATTTCATTAAAGGAAACTGTTCTTTCATCTTTCATAATTTTCTCGAGCATTTTCTGAAATGTTTCATCATCCACATACTTTTTCATCGCTTTCTCCCATTATTAGGCTGCTTGCTATCAGGAAATACTGTAGCAATATTTCCATGCGTTTTTATTATACCTACTTTCACGCCTTTATACATTCCAAAGACAGGTATTCCATCCTTAACACCTTTATTACATTTCAACTGACTTACATGTTCTGCTGCTTTAGTAATATCTTTTTGAGTCCAAGATTTAGGAAACCAAGCTTGTCCAATCCCTGATTTTTTTGCTTTTTTGTCATGTTTTGGAACATATCCAACACGCACACCATTCTTATAGGTCTTAACGATGTGATATTCAATACCATTTTTCTCAAGAAAATTTATATTATCCTGAGCATGACCTCCAGACATAAACTTGGATATTTTTCCAGTCTTTGGATTTACTGTAAAAATACCTTCCATGCTATGAATTAAAGCCTGATGGTGAATCTTTGAACTACCATGACTTGTGTAGTATATTCCACTTCTACCGCTTCCCATAGGCTCCTCCCCGTTTAGTCTTTGTCCAATTTTCGTAATGAACAAAATGAACTCCACTACTCTTGAACTCATCAAAAACTGAAGCTGGCATAGGACCATAAACCAAAATCGTTTCAGGTTCCAATTCCTTGATCATTGAACGTAACCCTTCCCTTATATGGTGTTTTTCTTCACGACTCTGACAACAGCCATACGTTCCAACTGCATAAATTCCATGTTTTTCATACCCTAAAAATGCAAAAGGTGGTTCATCAGGAAGAATCCTTGTATAACTTCTTTCATCACCCCAACGAACATTTGGAATTACAGTAATTCCTTGTGTCTGCAGATAGTGTCCAATCTGATGATTTAGATAAACATTTGTCATTTGAAGAACTAAAGGCATGTCATAGTAGAGCGAACAATCTACAGAAATAACTGCTTTAAACTTTCTCAACTTTTCAACATTGTCTTTTATATTCACAATTAAACTTTTGAATCTCTTATCATGAATATAAAAATGAACAATCTCAGAAAAATTATCAGTTTTTGATAATTGGTCAAACGGTAAAAGATTTTTTGTAAGATCCACATATGTAGCATTTTTAACTGTGGGGATTTCAAGGAATCCTGCAAATGTGGCTGTTTCAACAAGCTCAGCATTGAAGCCGTCATCAATAATATTTTTTTTCATCGAACTTTATCTCCTTTGAAAAATAGTTAATTTGATTCATACACAATGAAGGTTTGACAAGGAGGTCCACCCACAATGTTGTTGAATTCCGTCGATAAAGCCGATAAATTGAAGTAGACAATGGTTTGGCGATTATTGTCTGGACTTCGGTTATCGACTGTCCTGCTTCCTGCATTGGTACTGGTAATACCAATGCGGAAGTTCTATTTTTTTCTTTAGGCCATATCATAGATTGCCCTCCTTTATGGTTATTATTCTAGCAAAGAAAAATCTGCAGATTAATTGGAGAAAACATGTAAAAAACTGACCAATATCTGTAAATTTTTTAATTACCCAACTCATTTTTTAGTTTTTTATAGTCTTTTGACTGAGATGTAACCACAGACAACAAATGGTTTAATCCTTTCTGCTGAAATAGATTTTCTATATCAGGCCATTTCCCTTTCACCTCCTTATTTCCAAAATATTCAGCTAATGACTGCTTTGATTTCAGCCATTCAAGATATCCATCAAAAACTTTTCTCATATAACCAAGCTGTATTAATTTCTCATATTCTTTTCCAAAAGATGGACAATAAGCCATAACCAGTAATTCTTGTGGAGAATATGAAGTTGGAATTCTTTCTTCCTCTATCGTCTCTTTTATCTTAACCTCATCTAAAAATTTCTGAGCCAATTCAGGATGCTCTCGCCACATCTCTGGATAGTAATACCCATTAAAATTACGCATATTTTCCTCCCTTGCGTTTTTTAATTCCTCTTTTAATTCTGAAACTTCCGATAAAAGCTGATCCATCATCATTTGCTTATGATCAACAAATATGTAAGGATTCATATTCATTTTAGGAAGCTCAATTCCTAACTCTGCTAACGTCTGCATAAGTTCCTCCGTATTATCACATTCAAAAACATAAAATTTCCTTTTTACCCTCCTCTATATATAGTTATTTATTTTTTTCGTATGGATTGATTGGATTGAAAATTCTGTCATAAATTCAATTCCCTTAGATACGCATATATACAGTCATTTTTTACATGCATTTCTGCTGCAATTTTTCTAACCTTTTCAGATTTTTTCATTTGAGAATTTTCTCTTGTCAATTTCTGATACAACTGCCCTGCACTAACTTTTGCTGCAGATCTTTTATCTTCTTTTGTCTGAAAACGATCTGTTTCATCAAGAATAAACTTCGCAGCAAGTTTTACTGGCTCTGGTACCGACTCCTGCAATTTTCTAAAATAACAAAGAATGTTGCCAATCTCGGAATCTGTAAAACCTTCTTTTGTAAGCCATTCCATAAAATTCATTCTAAAAACCTCCTGAACCACAAAATAAATCAATAAGTCTCATGCTTATATAGTCACTTATATTTTCCATATTTATCTTTCTTCTGTTATAAACAAGAAAAATAAAAAGATTAAATCTTTCTCATATATAAAGTCATTTAAGAATTTTTGCTATTTACTAGTCAAAATTATTCCCTGACTTTAAAGTCATTTTTTCTTCTTGTTTTTGCAGATTCCTTAAAAACTTTTTTCATAAAAAGAATACATCCTTACAAGTTCGTAGTTAAAATAGTTAAAAAACAAAAAAGGCAGCCAGACACAATTATCCCAAGATTGTTCGACGCAATTTGGATAAATCGTCCGGCTGCCTTTTGTAGACACACCTTGTGCAAAAAAATAATTTCTAAACTATATAAGTATAATGATTTCCTTCAGGAAACCTCCATCTATTTAAAATATACGCAAATCTAACTAAGAAGTCAAATTCGTTAAAATTCGTTTTCTTCATGTACATTTATACGAACTATTGCAATCTGGAACAGTCTAAATTCTGCCCTCTGCAAGAGGTAAGGTCCAGGATTATTCCTGATTCCGCCAAATGGCGGATTTCCATCCAGATGTGCAACATTGCACATTTGGATGCCATAACCGTAACGTTACGTTTTCCATCTGGAAGATGAAGGTTTCAGGATGTTACTGATAAAATAAAAACAGCGGGACTATAGAGGTTACAGGATTCTTCCTGTGGTTTTTCTGCAGTGTTTCCTTTTGATAAAACTTCTTAAGTTTTGGGGCCCCGAGTATTGTTGTTTACGACAATACATACGGGGTTATATAGTCCCGCTGTTATTTGCCGTTAGGCGATTTTTTTATTATATTATAGGTGCCTAGTCCAGAATTTTTTACAACATGAGGTACAGCAGTGACTAATTTTCTCAATGCGTCTGACGACGCTTCCAATCCGCCAAATGGCGGATATGATCCATCAAAGGATTCTCATCTCTTTGATGTCAAAAAAGTGGTTCATTCAAAAGATGATGTTTCAAAACTAAATCAGCTTTTGAAAAGAATTCCCTCTTCCCTACTCCCAAAATTTTCTCACATTGAAAAACCGAAAAATCCGGTAGGAATAACCTGCAGGGCAATGTTCCATAATGGAAGGACCCGCAAAGGAAACAAAGCTTATTCAGCTAAGCACAATGACAGAAATTTTGAATCCACCCCAGATCACATAGACAAAGAAAAGACTCCTGAAAATGTTCTCTGGAACTGCTATGGTCCTGAATATACATTTGAAGAAGCTGAACACAAGTTCTATGAACGCTACATGCCACAATGGCAAAGGATCTGTGACAACAACAACCGTTCAGGTCATGGAAAACGAAACAAAGATTTTTTTAACTGGGTATACAATTCAGGAAAACATTACTGTCCGATGGAATCACTTTTTGGCATCGGAAAAGTAACTAATCATCCTGATCACAAGATTCTGCAATCCTGCTTTGAGCAATTATTTTCGGAAATGGTTGAATGGAGCAAAATGCATGGAGATCATTGGCATCCACTAAGTTACGCACTTCATCTTGATGAACAGGGAGCCCCACACTATCAACTGAGAAGTGTATTCGATTATGTTGATGATAAGGGAATCCTTTGTGTCGGTCAGGAAAAAGCTCTTGCAAAAATGGGATTTGATCTTCCTGATCCAAGCAAAAAGATGGTTCAGACGAACAACCGCAAAATGCTTTGGGATGCCATGTGGCGTAAACGATGGATTGAAATCTGCATGGAACATGGAATCGACATAATTCTGGAACCACTTCCATCAGAAAAGGTTGGAAAGAACTTAAAACAGTATATTCTTCAGCAAGAAGAAGAGCGAAATGAATCTGTTGCTGCAGCAAATAAGAAATCAAAAACTGCAGAAGAAACCATGCAGCAAGCTCAGGACCTGAATGTTCAGAACATGGAAAATCTTAAAATTATAGATGAATGGAATGAAGCAAGTAAAATCATCTATGACGAAAACATCGAAGAACGAATAGATGATCTGTTGTACATCTTTCAACACAACACATACAGACCTGAAGCTTTTGACGAATGTAAAAAAGGTATTTCTGATATTCTAAAAGGTTCAGTAGCAGAAACAAAACATAAATACGACACTCGCTTTGAGGAAACAAACAAGCAGATTTTTGGATATCAAAGATTCTATAAAATCGGACAAAATCATTATGTGGAATATGATTTTGGTCTTGCAGATTATTCAAAAATGTTTACTGAAACCTCTGCAGAAGACTTTGCAAAAGCTTTTGAATACTGCAAATCAAAAGGGAAAAATACCATCGGAGAAATGTTATCCGATGAAAATGAAGGTCTTGATTTTCTTGAAAAATTCTTTCCCCATGCTATTGAAATGAAAAAGACAATAAACAGAAAACTTGAAAGAGAACGAAACAAAGATCAAGGAGTTTCTTATTAGACCGTAACGTTACGGTTCTCCAGATGTGCAACGTTGCACATCTGGTTTTTTACCTATTTATTTAGGTTTCTTTGTTCTTCCTGAATACGCATCCTTTTATTTGTTTCCCAGGCCGTTATATCATAATATAGCTCATCAAGCTCTTTTCTTTCCTCATCCGTTAAAGTCTCAAAGAGAACATAACTTCTATTCTCAAGTTCCTGAATACGACGTTTTTTTTCTGCAATTTCTCTTGGCGGTCTGCCACCGAATTTACCATTAGACTTTGAAGTTACGGCCTTTTTAGGAGAAGCTTTCCCTCTGTTTTTATAAAGAATCTCATTTGCAGACTTCAAAGACACCATCTCACGAGCAATTTCTTCCGCCTGATGAAATACTCTATCAAGATCTTCTTTACTTACATAAATACGACTCTTTCCCTGCACTTCATCATAAAAAGTTTCCAACCTAGCCCTAAGTTGATCTGTTTCTTTTGCAAGATGGTCAATATGATCATCCATCATTTGTTTTACTGATTCCATAGTTGTAGTTTACCTAAATATATAGGTTTTTAAAACACCTCATGCAAAATATTTCACCAGATATAGAAAAAAATTTCAGAACCTGAAACAAGTTACTCAATAAATGCAGCAGCAGCTTTTTTTATAACAGAAATAAACAGAATAAAAAGAAAACTGAAAGGTCTATGCTGGGGAAGTTTCCCCAGACCCCACCTGCCGCGGTGAAGCTTCGCTTCACTCTTGCCCTTTGTGATTATTAAAAAGGGAATAAATACCGATAATAAAGGAACTAACCAAGTCAATTAGTTAGTCGAGATATTCCCCGATCACCCAAAAGGCCTACAGCCTTTACAACCTGATTTACAAATCTCTCACTTAAAGGATCATCAGAAGGAACTAATCCCACAACTTCAGCTCGGGAAGCTGCAGATTTCTCAGCTTTCGCTTTTTTCTCTGCAGCAATCTTCTTTACTGCCCTATTTACTGTATCTGTAGAAAATCCATCACCTAAAACTCTGGAAATCTCTCTGTTTGATGCATCAGGATGTTTCTTAAGATACTTCTTAATCTCTTTCACTTTCTTGGCTGCTTTCTTTTGACGAACAAGCAACGATCTTTCTCTATCGGCTTCGTCATACATAGTTTCTTTTGCCTTTACTGGATCAATATTTGCATAGGTCCAGACTGCAATTGATTCTGCAATCTGTGAACATTCTCGTTCATCCATAGATGGCCGGTTGCTTGCATTTACTGTCTTTACAAGAGCATAGGTCCAGTCTATGAGTTCTTTTTCTGAACAATTTGTATTTCGTCTGTGAGAATAGGCTTTTAATCTGCAGTAATTGAAAGTTTCAGAATTTCTTGATCCTGAATCAGCTCCTGAGAATTGCCCTACATCTTCCATCGTTATTGTTGCTGCAGCAGTTCGAGATCTTCTTTTCTTGGCCGGAGTCTCATCTATCCAGTTAATATCAAGATGGCTTGCAAGTTCAGATAGATCATACAGTTCTTTTCTAAGGGAAATTGTCTGCCACATTTCATGAATAGGATTTTTACAGAGAACTTTATTGAAATGCACATCTGCATCAAGTTTCTTGCAGAGAGCTTTATAAACGGCTTTAGCATATTGCACTGGTCTTGAAGATTTAAACTGAAATTGAGAATAAACTGCCTGGTTTAATCCATACCACAAATGAGAATGGCCGTTCTCTGGATTTACTACAACAAAATTCGGAATAGGGGCATTACAGTCATATATCTCGGCGATATTAAAATCACGATCTACATCGAACACTAACCATTTGAGATTGAATTGTGTATTTGGCTGAATATAAGGATAGGTGAGAGCTTCATCCAGATATCTGCTTCTGTTCTGCTCCTGACCTTTGTTAAAAGCACTGCGAATTTTTAAATATTGGGATTGCTTTCCTATGAAATAGGACGATTTGAGTTGAGTTTGTAATGCCGCTGCCGATGTCCCAATAAATGAGTTCACTTTTTTTCGATTCCCACCATCATTTTAATATACCGAAGTGCCACAGAATGACACACCAATATATTTTTCCCAAACGGTAAGAACCTCGGCATTACATAAAAAAAAGAACTTAACAAATTGATATTGAGTTTTACTCAATATAAACCAGTCCGTATCTTTTATATTTTTGCCGTATTAGAAAAACAAAAAAATAATCAATACAAAACAAATATCAGCATTCTCCCGAGTGCCTTATACTGGCAATCGGAAAACGTCTACAACTAGACCAATGCCAATATCAACTTGTTAAGTTCTTCTTAATAAATCTAATACTCTGTAAAAAACGGGGTTCTAAGCCGTTGCATATATTATCGGTCAAATCTTACAAAAAATCAATAACCAAAACTAATAAAAGCTGCTGCAGTAATCAGTAAAAGCTATAAAAAATCCAAGAAATAACCATTCAAGTTATGTTTACAATATAGTTCTGCTGCAAAGAAAAAACAGTACCACATTCAGGCAATTTTGGTCGAATTTTAGGGAATTTTGGTCGAATTTCCGGTAAAAAATGTACACATTCAAAAAAGGCCCTAGAAACGCTTCAAAACGAGTGGGTAGGGTAATTACACATTTTTTTTCAAACACCCCCCTTAAAACGCTTCTATTTGCGTCACTTATTTCACATAAAGAACTTTTTATTTATGTTCTTTATATATATAAAGAACTTTCTCTTTATATTCTCTTTATATATATAAAGAAGTTTCTATATATATTCTTTACATTTTTTAGCTTTGCATTTATAATGAAAATTGAGATTTTGAGAAGGAGTCATCTTTATGAAAACAATCTGTTTCTATAACCACAAAGGCGGAGTCGGAAAAACAACTCTTACTGCAGCAATTGCAGGTGAACTCATAACAAAAGGAAAGAAAGTAATTCTCGTTGATACAGATAGTCAGGCAAACCTTACAAGCCAGTTCTATCCTGCAGATCCTGATTCTATGGAATACGAACTTGCAGATTACCTTTATGACAATTCCATCGGGATAACAAATATCGTATGCAGAACTAAATACGATGGTCTTTTCCTGGTTCCTTGTAAAAAACTTTCTGCAGGCGGAAAACTCGACAAATGGGCCAGAGGTGAAGCAACAGAAATTGAAAATCGTAATGCTATCAAGAATTTTATTTCAGAATTAGCAACTTTATCTCCTGACTTTATTCTGTTCGATATGCCACCATCTTATTCAGAACTTGATAAAAAAGTTCTTCTCGGATCTGATGAAGTAATCCCAGTTCTGCAGATTGATAAATACTCAATTGATGGATTATCAGACTTCTTCCTTCTCCTGACAAAACTCAAAAGCGGTGATCCAAAGCCGGTTCTTGAAAAACTCATCTTCAATAACTACGACAAGAGAAAAGCCGTTCAGAAAAGTCTCATTACAACAATTGATGAACTCACTCTCAAAAAATATAAAGTCCCTAATGATGAAATCTTCAAAAAGGCAGCTCTGCAGCAAAAAGCAGTTCAGGCATTGGACCGCATGAAGCCTGACACAACAGAAGTTCTGGAGACAATCGTAAACGATATTATTGGAGAAAAATAAAATGGCAAAATTAAAGGAAAGTGAAGCTTTAGCTAATGCAGCTGCAGGAACTGCTGCAAAATTAAATATCATTAATCAGGCAGTTGAAACAGAAACAAAGGCCAGGGAAGAAAAGAAGAACGATGAAAAAGAAAAGGTCCTCTTAAACTTCTATATAAGTAAAGCCAAGAAAAAGGAATATGAAAAACTCTTTGGAGCAGAAGGATTAAGTCTTTCACATGGAATTAGAATGTGCCTTGATTATGCTGCACTTCAAATTTCAGCCGGAAAGCTTATAATTTCCGATTCAGGAATCCATGAAAACATCCTGAACAATCTCAAATAATCTAAATATATAGGTTTTTAAATGAGAATAACACGCCTTGTACTAAAAACAGTAATTTTCCATGACGAAAACAATGACTACAAGCTATCTGCACAACAGTATGATTATCTCTTTGCATGGTTTCCGGAAATTTTTACAGATGGCGAAAAGAAAATAAAGAAAAACTGGCGTAAATTACTGCGTGCAAAAAATCTTACAAGAAATCAATACCTCAAACTAAAAGAAACAAAACTCAATTCTTTAGACGATTCTAAACTCAGCCAGACTAGATTGAATTGGAAAAGGGTAGAGTATGCTATCAAGGAATGTGAAATCGAAACCGGTCATGCACCTGCATTTGTTCATAGAGCTTTTCTTAGAAGAGTATTCAGTCTGATTGGTGCAAAAATCATTGATGTATCAATAGAAGAAAATGGCGATACATCAGTTGTATTTGATTATTATGGAAAATTTCTCCAGGCCGAATGTGTAGAAGAACCAGGAATTCTTCCTGGAGAAAATTCTAGACTTAAACTATATCTATGGACCTCAGTAAACGAAAAAATTGACTGCACTGGCACTGACATTAGGGAAGCAGTTGAAAAATATATCGCCAATGGTGAGTTCACAAAGATCAAATCTCGTTCCTTGAAAATAGGAATGAAACATCTAAATACAATTCGCTCAAAATGGCGTCCTAGATACCTGAGAATTGAAAATATTTTTACTGGAAAATCAGGGAAACCGATTCAACCAGCCATAGTTTTAATAAATCAAAAAAAAGAACCAGTAGCCGTTATGACTCCTGGTGAAGACTGCGATGCCTGCATGGAAAGATCCAAAGAGTTTGCAGAAGAATTAGGTGTAAATTACGCATTCAGCACAAATCTTGAAATCTACAAGCTGCATGATTTCGCAAAAGATAAAGATACCGAAGGCCCTTTTGACGAACTTCCACCTCATGAATGGGTTTGGAACTGGGATCAAACTGTAAAAGAAAAGGCTGCAAAGAAGAACAATCCAAAGCCAAAGGCAAGATTCAATCCTGCAGAAATGGCCATTGAAGAGCTTCTTGCAAAACTTGAAGAAAAAAATAAGAGAAGGGCAGAGCATGATCTACCACCTTTGAACCTGATGGAATACATGAAATCAAAAGGGTATAGGACCGGTGAAGTAAATGCAGACTGGCCGGAAAAAAAATAACCAAACCTTCAACTCACTTCTCTAGGAGTTCTCCTATTCATCATGAGCATTTCCTATTTTAATAATCAGAATAGGAGATATAACAGCAGCTATTTGCTTACAATTTATTCTTAATATCTCCTATATTTAATAGTAATCTCCTATATTTAATAGTAATCTCCTAATTTATATGCTATAATAGGAGATATAGGAGTATAGTAGGAGATGAGAACTTTTGATTATTCAAAACTGAACTGCAACATTGATAATGAAATCATGGGCTACATTGCCAAAATACATGAATACAAAGGCAGG
>JAKSHX010000021.1 GCA_024399155.1 archaeon
GGGATACTCGATAGTACCCCTACCTTGCACCATTTAAAATTTTTTAATATAATTGGATATAGTACACGCCTGTAATAGGCCACACGTGAAACATTGTGAAACATTGAAAGGAGAATAATATGAATATAGTGAGTAACTTTGACCTTAACACCTATAGCGGTGATGAGTTGGCAAGTTATCTACGTAGTGCTTCAAAGATAGCCAATACAAGACTGAGAGAAATAGAGAAGCAAGGCCTCACAAGATCGTCGGATGCGTATAGAGCAGTTGAAGCCAAGCAATTTGAATATAATGAACTATTTGGAGTAACTTCAAAGGGTGAAATGAAATTCCGTACTAATTTTAAAAATATGAGCCGTAATGAGTTACTACATCAGGCTAGTGCTGTCAATGATTTTCTAAGTAGAAAGACAAGTACCATAAAAGGTACAAAAGAAAAATACCCTAAAGGATATGAAACTTTCAAGGAACATTTTGAGGATCAATTCGAAACAAAAGCACCCTCACAGGATGAAATGAATGAGTTGTGGTCGAATAAAATGCTCCAAAAATTCAAAGATATCTATGGATCCGAAGAGATAGTAAGAATGATGAACGCAACGAACCAAAACCCCCAGCGGTTTCTCGAAATGATGAAAAAATACAGCAAAGACATCAGTTATCTATCAAGGCTAAAAGACCCTAAAAGTAGTAAATATTATGATATCAATAATCAATTATGGAATGATATCCAGAGTGGTTTTTGATAGAAAGGAAGTACACCCCTATGATACCTGCAAGACGTTATAAACCTAAACAACCCTTAAAATTTCTAAAAGCGACAAACTCCCATAAATACAAAAAAGAATATCTTGAAGAAGCCATATTTTTAGATACCGAAACCTCATGGAACCATGACCCAGATAATCCTATTGGTTGGTTATATCAATGGGCTTTTGCTTTTGGCGAGGAAGTTGTCACAGGAAGAAAGCCTAGTGAATTAATAAAATGCTTAAGAAAGATAGTTAGAGAATACTGGACAGAAGGCTATCAGCGGATAATCGTATATGTTCATAATTTATCTTATGATATCTCATACTTATGGCACTACATAACAAACGAGTGGGGGCAGTGGAAAGTCCTAGCAATAGCACCACACCGCTTTATCACTTTTGAGTGTGGACCTTTTATCTTCAAATGTTCCTATATGCTGGCTAATCGTAGCCTTGCAAAGTGGGGAAAAGACCTTTTCATTGAGCAAAAGAAAAAAGAAGACCTTATAGACTATAACCTTATAAGATATCAAGATACGCCCCTAACCAAAGAAGATGACTTATATATGGAGTATGACGTATTAGCCTTACAGGAATGTTTCAGGAAGCAACTACAGATATATAAGCACAATATAACAAACGTACCACTAACTGCCACAGGCTATGTACGCATGGATGTAAGAAAAGCCTCAAAGAGTGATATATCAGAGCGTGATAAGTTCTTAGGCAGAAGATTAAGCCTAAGTCTATATAATATGTCTGTATTTGCCTTTGCCGGTGGTTTTACACATGGCAATAGGCATCTAGTTAGTACCACAGTAAGAGGGTCTATCCTACATAGAGACTTTGCAAGTCACTACCCTACACAGCAAATGTGTCAACTAATGCCAGTAGGCCCTTGGTTCCGTGTTCCAGATCCTAAAATGGAAGACATTGAAATATGGAAAAGTAGAGGCTACTGCCTTCTTATAGAATTTGCATTTGAAGACTGTGAACTAAAAGACAAACACTATCCCATGCCTTACATGCAAGCGTCAAAGGCACAACAAGGAAAACGTACCAAGATATATACCATAGAAGATAATGGAAGAATAATGAAACTCACTGGAATGGTTTCCCTGGTTGCTACTGAAATAGACTGGGAAATCTATCAAAAACAGTATAGTTTTAAGCGTATAAAAATCTTATCAATGTATAGGAGTGCAGCTGGATACCTTCCTAAGTGGTTCAGTGAGTCAGTTGGTAAGTACTTTGAAGGCAAGACAAAATTTAAGGAACTGGCAAAGGCTGAAACAGATGAAGACAAAAAAGCCGACTATCTTATATCGCTCATGAAGTCAAAAAATTCCCTCAATGGTATCTATGGCTTGTCGGCTTCCCGCTTGGTACGTCCAGAGTTAGAACTGGATAGTGAAGGTGAGTGGCATGAAACAAACACGAAGACCGACAAGGAAAAACTAGACGAATATTATAAAAGCCGTAATAGTTTTATGTCTTATCAATGGGGTGTGTGGACTACCGCACACGCAAGAAATCAGTTACTTCAAGCCGTGGATATAATCATAGATAAATCTGACTATGATAACTTTCTCTATGCTGATACAGATAGTTGCTTCTATGTATCTACCCCAGAGATAGAACGGGCTTTTGACAAATGGAATGATGACTTGAGAGCAATAGCGGAACGACGTGGAGCATATACAGAATACAATGGAAAAAAGGTCTATATGAATCAATTTGACTTAGAAGATGAAAAGATAACCGCCTTCAGGTTTCTACACGCTAAGTGCTATGCTTATATCACAGATGATAAAAAACTACATGCAACCATAGCGGGCGTACCAGCAAAAAGCAAAGAACACGGAATCACCAGAGAAGAAGAACTAGGATGCATTGACAACTTAAAGGATGGCTTTACATTCTCAAAATGTGGTGGATCTAGAATCATATACACGGAACGAAAGCCCAGCAAGATAACCCTAGACGGCCATAGGTTGGAAGTGTCTAGTAGTGCTTGTATCACAAAGACAACTAAAACCCTAGGAGAATTACCAATGTTAGGACTAGACTATGATACTGCCCTAGAAGGAAAGGCAGAGGAAGGAAGAATATAATGACAAAAGAAGAATTTAGTGAATTAGTAGGAAAAGATTTAACTATCATTTATAACTTTAACGGAGAAATTCAATTTTGGAATATGCGTGAATTTTATTTCAATGAAGCGGGCGAAATAAGACACGACTATTATAACCTCATAATGCCTGTATTTATTAAAAATGCAATTTGTGTAAAAGATAAAGATTATTATATAGACAAAGGCAGAGTTGATGAATTAAATAAGTTATTTGTTGCAATAACAAAATCTGTTGATGAGTTAGGGGATGATGCAACACTTAAAGTCGTGGCAGAAATTTTAAAAGAAACAATAGACTATATTTATGCGGAGATTATAAGATATGAAAGATAAACAGATAAACCTACTGGAAGAATTTGGTGACTATAGGCCAGCAGTTAAGACCTTAAAATATATCAATGATGATCCCAGTCAGGGTATAGATTATGACTGGGATCTAATTTTCAAGGAATATAAGAGTCTTGGCATTCCTGATAAGTTTTTCTACGTGAAGAAACATCACATTATAAACAGCCGTTATTATGTCGGACTCTCGGCCAGAAAGTTGGGTAAGACAACTGGCTGGTTGCTGTTCGGAATGAAAATGTTCCAATTATATGGCACAGAAATACAGTATATGAGAAGAACAGAGGACGAACTGTCCCCCTCTTTTGCTATGGAACTTGTGAGCACCATAAGAGATTATAATCAGGGTGAATATATAAAGAAGTTAACCAACGGCAGATACAATGATATCTATTATCACTGGAAAGCCTTTTACTACTGCCAAAAAGATGAAAATGGAACTATAATAGCAAAGTCTGACCGCCCTTTTATTAGGTGCTTATCTCTCGACAAATGGCGTGATTATAAAAGTAGTTATAATGCTCCAATGGGTGACCTGATCATACTGGATGAATTTATTGTGAAGGGCAGTATATACGCAAAAGATGAATTTATAGCCTTCATGAATAACCTAGACACTATCATAAGACATAGAAACAGTGCACATATTGTAATGTTAGCAAATACTATAACTAATACAAATATGTACTTTGATGAATTATCCATAGGCCGCCTAGTAAAGAAAATGAAGACAGGTGATAAGCACCTTTTTCAAAGTCCTAAAGGCACAAAGTTATATGTGGAATTTATAGACGCAAAAGTTATCCATACTAAAGAAAACAAAGTGCATAATGAGTTATATTTTGGTTGGGATAACCCACAGATGGGAAGTATCACAGGTGTTGGTGACTGGTCTGTGGACATAGCACCGCACATTGATGAACACAAAGAAAGCCGTGAAGTAATATGGAATCATATAGTCATAGAATTTGCTCAAATGGAGTACATACGCCTCAAATATGTCTATGATATAGATGGTTATCATCTTGAAGTAACAAACTGCACCAGAACCTATGACAGTGATATCTTGATGGGGTTGGATAGAGTCAAGCACAGGTATTATGGTTTTGGATCTGAGAAGATGGAGAAACTGCTAAGGACTATGCGAATAAATAACACCATCTTCTATGGTACAAATGAATTACAGGACATTTTCAATGATTATATGGTACGTTCCGCTATGGAAAAAAGACTAATATAAAAATTTTTTAAAAAATTTGTTGACAAAGTTTTTTAATTGAGTATAATTATAAACATAAGCAACACAAACACCCCAAACAAAGAAAGGAAAAGAACAATGACAGAAAAACAAAGAAAAGCACTAGCAGAAGATTATGCAGAAATGATGGCAAACGAAAGAGCCTTCAAGGAAGAAATGGATATCCTTTATGGAACATCCAAAGGCATGACTCAGGTGATGGTAAGACTCTTACGAGAAAAGCAAGTTATCCAGAAACAGATGGACGCTGAGTATATGGATGAAGAAACCCAGATGGAAGTCATGAGTGTTCTGAAGTACGTAGAGGAAACCATACACGAGATGATCATGGAATATGATGAGAAAGTAGAGGCACTTAAAAGAAAATATGACAGAATATAAGTTTGAAGCTGCAACTTTTGAAATTCGTTTCACAGGTAACAGAATGGAAGAAAAGAAAGGATATGCCGTCAACTATGACGGCATTACCTTCACCATATACAAAAATGGCTCTATCTGGGTACTATCTGATATCCTCGGCTATGAAGTATGCAAAGGCTCAAGCCGTAAGGACTGCATGACTATCCTAGAAGAACGATGGGAAGTATATGGAAAGATTTTAAAAACAGAAAATTATAGAAAGAGGCTTGAAGAATATGAGCAAGAACATCACGACAAACCCTTCCCTAGATATGGTAATCATCCTACTAAACCTAGCAAAGGATGAACGTAAAAGAGTTTGGAAGATGTGTGAAGAATATGGAATGGAAGGTAATATGAATTATCTGGCTAACCTAGATGATATCATAGAGAAATTTGAAGCAATAAAAGAGGACTATGAAAATGACAGGTACTGAGTTTGAATGGTTACTAAAGAGTAACAACATCACACCTATGGATTATGCTGGATATTGTGGTATATCCATACCGACTGTATATAACATTATTAACAGCGATCTTGTTAAGAATGTTTATATAATAGCATTGCACTCATTAATAAATCTAAAAAAGGAGAAAAAAGAAAATGACTAAAGAAGAGTACAAGAAGCAACAGGCAGAACGTAGTGAAGGTATTAAGTTTATTGAAGGTAAATACCTTAGAGGGTTTGATACCTTAGTAGGACAGACTGTGACCATCACAGAGTATGCAAGAATGAAGACAAAGAACGGCGACACATTCGCATTCTTAATTAAGGAAGACAGCGATAACTTCTATCTTGCTAACAGTATCCTTGCAGATATGTTTGCAAACATTGACGATATGAAGGATACAAAGATTAAGGTATCAGCCAAGCCTTCAGGAAAGCGTTACTATCCTGTAGAATTAGTATAACTATCTATAGTTATACTATCATTAAGAGGTTAACCAGTTGGTTAACCTCTTTTTATTTTACAATATTGACATATATGTAATATTTTTGTAATATCTTAATAGAAAGGAGGGTAAAACAATGAAAAGAAAAACATCTTTATACCCTGTAGATATGCGTCATGATATTAATGAGGAAAGCAATAATTCAACTACAAGATACGATTATGAAAGTAAATCTATTCAAGTATTAGTAAATGGTGTATGGCTTAACGCCATACCTTTTGACCCTGATGCTGGTATCTCGTTAATACCTAAACTGGAATCTAATCATGGTGATAATGGAGAAGCAAGTACAGACTGTAGTTATTCTAGTGCTATCGGACAGTGGCCGACTGCCTTTGATGGTGGTAATAATGCTTATAAGGCTTTTGATCAAAACTATGGCAATGATGGATTAACTGAGTATGGTGATGATAATGTCAAGAGATATGTACAATATACTTTTAACTCACCGATTAAACTTAAAAGAATGGAAGTGAAATATAGAACTTCTAGCGGTAGTACTGGATTATATTTTGATTATTATGATATTGCTACTAGTCAATGGGTAAATTTCTATAGTCAAACTGATTTAGTATCTACCAATGTCACCACACTTGTTAAGGAATTAGACGCTTTAGTTGAAACCAATAAAATAAGAGTCAGAACAGACGGCGGACGCTCTGCTACAAGAATGGTTATTTGTGACATTTCTGCATACGGTTTACTATGATAACTAATTTATTTAAAAAGGAGAAAAACAAATGGCAACGACAAAAATTACAAACACACAAATTGACACCCTAGTAAAAACAGCCTATGCACAGGCTACTGGTCAGGAAGGGGCTGACGTACAGATTGACCTCACTAACTTCACGGAAACTGGTGCTTATGGTCAGGACTTCACACTTGTAAGAGAAAGATTTACAGGTGCTCTTATTGCATTACTTGCAAAGAATTTCTTTTTAGATAGTGCATACAATGGCGAAAATGATCCATTTTATGTTGATAAGCAGAAGTTTGGAGCAATTACCCAGTTAATTACCATGAAAGCACCAGAAGTACGTGAGGCTTCTAACTGGACTAACTTTGTCAGCGGACAGACTACTATCGGATCTCATGAGATTTATCTTCCCATTGTAGAAACAAAGTTGATGGCTAAAACAACCTCATGGGAGTTACCTGTGGCAATCTCTGGAAGTCAGTGGGATGATGCAGTAAAGAGTGAGGGCGAGTTTAACAACCTTGTATCTTATGTAATGCTTGCAGTACAGAACGCACTGGAACAACATAAAGAAGATATGAATGCTATGAATAGAAATAACTTCATTGCTGAAAAGATTAATGCTCAGAATACAAGCGTGGCTGGTACTCATGCTGTTAACCTTGTGAAGGAATATGCTGATAGCATTGGTGAGACCACTATGACTGTGGAGGATTTTCTTTCCAACGCTGACGCATTACGCTTTGCATCTGAAAGAATTAAGACCTACATCAGATATATGAAAAAGCAGACTGCTAACTTCAATACGAAGGGCCGTGTTACTTTTGTACCAGAAGACCGCCTTGTAGTTGAATTGCTTGGCACCTTTGTTGATAAGGTAGAGAGCAAGATGACTGCTAACACCTTCCATGATACTCTTGTAGCACTTCCTAACTATGTTGATGTTGCATCTTGGCAGAGCCTTGAAACTTTAGACTTTGATGGTGTATCCACTATCAATGTTAAGACAGCAGACGGCAATCAGGTAGAAAAGGCTGGTGTTATTGGTCTCATTGCTGATAAGTGGGCAGTAATGCACACTATCAGAGATAACAGAGTTGGTCATATGCGTGATGATATCATGGATATTGACGACTATCGTTATCAGTTCCGTGACCAGTATATGAATAACCTTGAGTGTTCAGCACTTGTCTTAATGCTTGATGATGTAGTAGCATAAGCACTACAGAAGTAACTTGTAAACCCACACACCCTAATAATTATAGAAGTGTGTGGGTTATTTTTATG
The DNA here is from genome assembly GCA_024399155.1 of archaeon. GTDB lineage: Archaea > Thermoplasmatota > Thermoplasmata > Methanomassiliicoccales > Methanomethylophilaceae > Methanarcanum. Next base: position 7,831 of record JAKSHX010000021.1, read on the forward strand.
AAAAGAGGAAAAATATATGTTTTATTCATTAATGAAAGAAAAAATGAAAGTATATTATAGAGAAAAATGTTACTTTGAAAGACTTTTCAATAGTCTTATCAATATGTTCTCATACGTTACAGAATTACCTTTTGAATTTATCTATAATCTAGAATCCTATCTAATCAGTGAGGGTGAATGTGCCATCATGAAGGAAGGTGACACCCTTGAAGTGTGGCATGGTAGTAGAGTAGGAGCATTAGATACCTATGGAATGGGTAAAGATTTACTCTGTATCACTAACAATGGTAAGAGCGTAACCATTAAGGACTTTGCTAACTCTGATAAGGTGCTCTATGTACGTAACAACTACACCAGCACCCCAGACTATGAAGTCTTTAGATATTCCAACTTTTTGGCTGATATTGATAAGAGTATTAAACACAATGTAGTCAACTGCCGTGTATCACCTATCATTGAGGTTGAAGACCAACAGGAAAAGAAGGAAGTTGAAAACGCTATCAGCAACAATGAAAGTGGAAAGCCTACCACTATCATCACCAGAAGAAAAGACCCACTCGCAGAAGATAAAACTGGGGCTAATGTTCTTTCCTATACAGATGTTCAGAATATCGACAAAGTCCAGTATCTAACAACGTTACATGAAAACATTGAAAGATGGTTCTATTCCATGTACGGGCTTGCAACTTCAGGCAGTACAAAGATGGCCCAGCAGTCTGTGGATGAGGTCAACAATGAAGAAAACAAGGCAAGAATCCTTCCTGATGTAAAAATGGAAATGCGTACAGCAATGTGTAAGGCTATTACTGAAAAGTGGGGCATTGATATCTCGGTACAGTTCAATGATGCGTGGAAGGTAGAAAGAAGTGAAGGACGTGAAGAAGTGGAAGAAATGGGCAGCATGGACAGTATGGACAGCCCTGACAGTATGGACAGTACTGACCTTGTGGAAAGTGAGGGAAGTGCTGTGGCTGTTGATGGTCTTCCTGATCTGGCTGATGCGGTGGTAGTTGAAGCACTGGAAGAAGTCAAGGAACAAATAGATGGTATTGAGGCATATATGGACATTACCACTATTAATAAGGAAGAAAAGGATGGGGAAGATAATGAAGGCTAATGACTTTGTTAATATGGCCCATATAGCACTTAATACACCTTCATACTATGTTCAGGGTGCTTTTGGGTGTCCAGCAACTGCTGAAAATAAGATAAGATATCACAGTAATACAACCTACAACAAGACACACTATGAGCAGATTTCAAAAAGACCACAGACGGAATTTTTTTGGGATTGTGTTTGTCTTATAAAGGGTATTCTTTGGGGTTGGTCGGCAGATAGGACTAGAAAGAATGGTGGTGCTATTTATGGATCAAGTGGAGTGCCTGACTTTGGTACTGAGAATATGCTGAAGTATTGCACTGATGTATCTAGTGACTTTTCTAAGATGGAACTAGGTGAGGTGTTATATATGAAGGGCCATGTAGGTATCTATGTTGGTAAAGGCCCTGATGGTATTGATTATGCTATCGAGTGTACACCTTCATGGAAGAATGGGGTACAGTTCAGTGGTATATTGAATAGTGGAAAGAGTACATATCACCCAAATAGAAAGTGGTTAAAACATGGCAAATTGCAGTTTGTAGAATATGAAAGTGAGGTATAAATTATGGATATCAATGTAGTAGCAAGTTTAATAGGTTCACTAGGTTTTCCCATAGTATCATGTGGGTTCCTTGCGTGGTTTATTTACAAGGTCGTGCTAGATCTTCAAAAGACCATAGAGCATAATACCAAGATCATGGAGAAAATTCTCACGAAGTTAGATATGGATGAGGGGGATGAGAATGATGACAAGTAAGAATATTATAAGAATGGAAGATGTAACGGCAGATACTTCTCTTACTATTAGTCATGAAGGCACAACCATTGTATCAGGCACTGATACACTGGACATATTACAGAATAGGTATGGGGACTGGTTTCTTGAGGCTGTCAAACAGAATGACGAAACACCAATGGAAACATTTTTAAGAATATTTACTAGGTGGAAAGTGAGAAACTTAGAAAACTTTTGGCGAATGTATGAGGCTCTACATATTGAGTATAATCCGCTGGAAAACTATGACAGATATGAGCAAGGCGGTTGGAAAGATGAGGGAAGTGTAACCCGTGAAAGTTCTGGAAGCACTAACAGTAATGCCACTATGTTATCAAGTGGAAGTGATACCAATAAGGTAAGTGCTTTTAATTCTACGGAATACCAGCCAAGCAGTAAGAACGAAAATGAAAGTAGCACCAGCAATGATACAAGTAGTGAGATTAGTGGTAACGAAAGTGGGGAAAGTACAACAACACACACATTTCAAGATTATCACGTTCATGGAAATATTGGTGTTACAACAAATGCACAGATGGCAGAGGGTGAACTTAATTTACGTAAGCATGACCTTGCTAATGATATTATAGGCCAGTTTGTATTTATGTATTGTTATCTAAAAGATGAGGAGTAAGGATATGGAGTTACATTTTTATAATATATTTGACGCTAGGAATGTACTTAATAAAAGAGTGAACACGCCTATTATTATCAATGGAACTTTAAAGGGTGGAAGTAGTATCTTATCACCAGTTATTAATGCTGATTTTTTACTAGGTGAAAGTCCTGATGTTAACTATGTATATATTCCAGCATTTAAGAGGTATTACTTTATTGAAGGTATAAACAATGTAAACAATAATATATGGCAGTTTGCTCTTTCTATTGATGTACTTATGAGCCATAAAAGTCAGATATTGAATATACCAGTTATAGCATCTAGGTCTTCCAGTTTATTTGACCCTTATCTTCCTGATAGTATGGTTAAAGATAGTACACAAGTAGAGATTTATACAAGAGCGTGGGGTGGTGGAAGTTTTACACCTTCAAGCGGTAGTTATGTATTAGCAGTGAATGGAGTGTGATAGATATGGCTAATTATATTGATAATGTATCCATAGGTGGTGTTGAGGCTTCTATGGAGTTTTCTGGTATCAATGGGGATATTCTAGTAAATAAGAGATTAGATGATAAAGGCATAACTGTAGAAAGTTGTCTATTTTCTTCCACACTAAATAATGTAGTAAATAGTGGAAGTGTTACAAGTGAATATATTAATGATAATTTTATAAGCCTTTATGTACGCCCTAGTGCTAGAGAAGAAGGCTTTGCTATTTATTATAAGATTCTTATTAATAATGTCACTATTTTAAATTTAACAAACGGACAAGAGTTGAAGCCAGAGTATTGGGTAGGATGGGCTACTTATATAAGTTATAACTCTGATAGTGATAAGGTTATCGTAGTACCAGGTGCTAAGTATGGACCTGGTGGAAGTTATGATGCATTTAATTATATGCGTAACTTTAAAGTTAAAAATGTTCTTTTGTTCGATAGTGAAGATGACAAGGATGAATTTATAACAGACTACGCACAGGGTATAATTAGGGATGATCTTATTCTTAACTATGGAGAAGGCCCAGAACCTGAACCCGAACCAGAACCCGAAGACAAAGATGGTGATACTGTTAGTGGTGATAAGGGGTATTACTTCCAAAATGTTCAAACTAAGTACAGTGGTAAGAGTGGACAGACTTATACAGGACTTCAGTCACAATACTTTGAGCGTTACGAATTTGACCCTACTAATAGACGTATTGCCTTTTATCCTACTAATGACTCATTAGGTAGTGCAAATAAGAAGTTTATGTTGCTTAATGCTGGTGGTTTACCATGTAGGGCAAAGATAGGTAAGGTTACAAGTGAATGGCGTGAGGGCTATAGATATCTTGGTGATAAGCCTATATATCTTAATGGTGATTATCATCTTAGCGATGGTAGTTATATGGTATCAGCGTTTAGTACTAATATTCCTATATTTATGAATAGAGGTGATGCACTGCAGTATGTAGATGATGGGGATAATGTTAATGAAGCAATAAATGCCGACAGCATTACCACTGGTGGAGTAGTTGATAACAAAAAGCCAAGTGGTACAGATGTTAATATTGATTTTCAGGCTTTTGCTGACCTTGATAAAATGATAAACTATTACAAGTTATCTAAGTCTGACCTTAATAACCTTAGCAATGCGTTATGGAATGGTGACAGTGCTACTGTAGAAGAAGCCACTAAATTAATTGGAAGTAATGCTTTTAATGCTATCGCATCCTGTAGATTTTTCCCTATGAATATATCAGAGGTTGCTACACTAGGAAGTGCTAGGAATATCCACTTAGGCAAGTTTGATACTGAGGTTAATGTATCTACTATCACAGCGAATAGTGGTACTAAATCTTTTGGAAGTTATACTTTTAAACCTATACATGGAGATTTTAGAGATTATACCAATGTAAAAATTGCTATCTGGTTGCCTTATATTGGTCTTAATGAATTAGACCCTCATAAGTATATGGGTAAGACTGCCAGCCTAGACTATTTTGTAGATATTACAAGTGGAGCGTGTCAGGCAGTTATGCAAGTAAATGGAGCAGTTACTGACTCATGGGCTGGTGAAATTGGTAGACAGGTGCCTGTTACAGCTGAAGACGCACAGAGTTATAATGATGGTATAAGAGGTGCTGTACTTAATGCTAGGAACTTTAAGGTAGACCAGAAAGCAACAGACAGGCATATTGTAGAAAGTACTGTATCTAACACTATTACAGGATTTACACAAGGCGTAGGCGGTAATGTAGGTGGTGCCATTAGTTCATTAGCTAACATTGAGAGAGATGTGATGAATTATCAGGACACTGTTACTAAGATGAATAATCAAGTTAATGTTATTAATCAAAGCCTTGTTAATGCTTCACAAAATATGCCTACTATGGTTTGTGGTAGTGCTGGTGGTTTTATCAGCCAGAGGTTACCCCAGTCGGTTTACTTATTTATTGCTGTTAATAAGTCGGTTGACCCTCAATATACTAGAGAGATATGTGGAAAGCCTACAAGTGCCAGTGGCCCCGTGTCTATGTTTAGTGGTTATTTGTCTGGTGATGTGGTTAAGGTAGAGGGGTATATGACTGATACAGAAAGAGAAATGATAGCCACACTATTGAAGGGTGGTATCTATGTGTAGTATAATATAGGTGTTCGGTTCCTTTCTGAACTCACTCTCAAAACATAATAGAGTGCAAGGGGTGTACTCGGTAAGAAGGTCATTGTGTAAACAATGGCCTTTTTATTTTGTAATAATTTTGTAAAGGTTTTGTAGTAAATAATTGAGTACCATTTATGGGATAAAAAAATTTCTCGATGTAAGGGTGGGGTACTATCGAGTATCCC
>JAKSHX010000022.1 GCA_024399155.1 archaeon
GCAGGTAAGGCCTAAATGACAACATAGTTATTATACTACAGATAAACACCTGTATTCAATAAGTTTTTAATCATATCACTTTCATCTGCTGTGCAATTGATACCGCGTGTATCAACATTGACTGTTCTGGTGAAGCCTGAGCAACTACCAAGTGATAAGTTAAGCATACAAGGTAAGCCTACTTTGTGAGAATATCCACTAGGATAAAATGCATTCGGATATTCGGTTACAAGCATTATGTGTTTATTCATAGTAGCATCTATATAACCTGAAGGTGAACCGGTAGCAGAATATTCATAAGTAGGTACTACATTCATACCATTCTGAATAGTACCTATCATACCGGCACCAACGGCCAGAGCATTACCTGACCACATACCACCTATTGTAGAGCCTACACTCATCACAGTAGCGACACCCGACTTTATCGCGGTTGATACTGCTGCAGTGTGATTATCGCTTGTTACAGGAACATCTATTGCACAGTTTCCATCAAAGTACCATCTCTCAGTGCCATTAACAGCTACTATGCAGCGTACATTACCATCAACGAAGTCTACAATATAGTCAAAGGTAAGATTATAAGTCTTTGACTGTAAGCCCACCTGAGCGCGCCCTACACGGCTCATTACTTCCGGAGCAGGAAGCTCCTTCCAGCCTATATAAGGAAGATATACATGAATCTTTGTCATTGTGATGTCTACAAAGTTTCCATAAATAGCAGGAATAGTATAAGAGCCTATTCTAAATTTCTTAACCGGGCTTATGAATGCAGTAGATGCTGCTATATCTCTATTAGCAAGATAAATGGTATCTGCTGAAGTACCACTTACTGAAAAAGGTATTCTCTTACAGCTTATCACACATTTAATAGGGTCAATGGTAGTAGTCTTAAATACTGTACTCCAGTCTGTATTCCACAGAGCTTTATTCACCTGATCAAAAGCACCATCTGATAATATATAGGTACGAAGTCCCGAACCATATAAAGGAATCACATCAGAGCCGGTGCGATTGTTATTCTCATCATCTTTTGAAGGATAATTTTCATCAACAATATCCTTTATATCATCAAGTGAAATTGATCTGAAAAAGATTCTCAATCTCTCACCGCTTGAAGCTGTAAACTCATAACCATCAGTGATAGCATATCCTCTTACTACACTACCTTCTTCACCGGGATAATCAGACCAGTAAACAGAATTAATTTTTACATTTACTGTACTGGTAGGATCCTTGATAAGAGTAACCTGAAAACATCCGGAATAGTTTGCAGTATATCCTATATCACCGAAATAAAAACTTACTTCATCACGGTTATTTACATTCTTATTGAAGGTTATAGTAGGCACCTGAGCCTGTGAAGGATTAAGAGCAGTATCAACATCAAAAGGTATAGAAGTAGAAGCTTTAAGTTCATACAGTCCCTGCAGCTCTTCCCGGTTCTGATTATACTCATTATTAACTGCTACGATAGTATATTTGTTATTGCTTTTATTATTAGCTGAAATATACATATCAAAATTAGTTTTATAATCAGTAATAGGCTCAATTCTGGGTGTATGGTCGAAGGGGTCGATAGCTCCACTTCTATCACCTGTATTGATATATCTTACAATATCCTCAACCTGAGTATAATCAAACAGAGGAAAAGGAAGTTCATCATAAGTCATTATGTGTTCAGTAGGATATCTTTCTATACCATGACCATTAAATGATGAAGAATACTGGGTCTCCCAATAAGGGTAGTCAGTAGTTACATTAATATTTCCTGGGGTTCCATAGGTGATTCTCGGACAAATATTACCAAAATAATAGGATATTGCATTCTTCTGATTAGTTGTCCAATATCTGTGGGTTACGCCGGCTGTTCCATCACCTGACATCTTCCAGAATATCCAATCGGATATTGTTGTTCCGTTATTATTAATCCACTGAGTGGTAGGATTCTCAGTATGGGTAGCCTGTGTCTCTGTATATATTACATGCCCTTGTCTATCAATGGAGGTTATTTTAATAGTATTTCCGGATGGCCATGTAGGTCTTGGAAATCCGGTTCCCACTCCGGCAGCAGAGGCATAGATGAGACATTCAGTTTCAACAGCTCTATAGCCACCAATATTGTCTCTTACTCTTACGGTTAGAGGCATCTTAATGAACATAGGTCTGGATGCAGGGTCAGCCTGAAGATGCAGACCAATAGATAAAACAGAAGTTTGTACGTTATCACCGGTATCACTATCACAACGAACATATTTGAATCTGAAGTTGGCGCCTTCCTGCTCTCGGTTGAGCCATACAACTTTACTTACAAAATCGTTAGGCCACCAGTCAGCGTGTTGTCCCTTCTTGATTGAAGAGTAGAAATCAAGTAATTTTTCTTTTGACATATTAAAAATATCAATATCAGGCATTATTCGCTCACCTCCTCAACAGCTCCGATACAGGTAAAGTATGTTGTATAGCTTTCATTACCAACAGCTCCTACATCTACAGCCTTAATCACAGAGCCTTGTGTAACCGTTATTCCATTATCATTAAGATAAGGATTATAAATGGATTCCTGACGTTCAACCAGTGCAGTAAGTCCTCTGATCTGCGAAGCAAAGCTCATTAAAACATCCACTGAGCATTCTAATGAAACAAAATCGCCGGGCATAAAGGTTATATTATCAATATAATAGTACCTTGAAAGCTCCGGACAATAGAGATAATTATAACCGGTAAAGAATCCGTTCTCACCTTTTCTCAACATAAAAGAAGGTCGGGTGAGAGAAGTCTCACCCTTTAAGGTTACATTATCAATATTCTTTTCAGATGTAAGAATCTTATTTACTTCTCTATCATCAGAAGTTGTCTTAAATAATTTAAGTGTAACCATTAATATCCTCCTATATAAAGATATTCATCCGCAAACATTGAAAAGAGCTTATCATAGAATGATACATATTTACTGAATAACTCATCATGTCTGGTAAGCATATCAGAAACGGTCATTACACCGATATTTCCAACTCTGTGCAGTGTAGAATCTCCACCGCTTGTATTATGCTGCGCTCCCATTTCATTCTGACCGGACTCAGTAAAAGATGAACCATCATATGGATTTACAGACTGTGTATCAGTTCGGCTTCCTGTATCAATGGTAGCTTCAGAGTGAGCGGTCTCTGTCATATCATAGTTATTGTAGAGTGAATATAATTCATCATCAATTCCCTCTAATCTGTACAGCTCTCTCAGCTTATTGATATTAATAGCAAGGAATGATAAGAAATCATTCTGAAAACTTGATACAGGTGATGAAGCTGATAATATATCTTCATATTCAAAGGTAGTATACTTATGTGCAAAGTATTTATCAAAGTTAGTATACTCAACAAGATATGGTTCCATAAATTCCATTGTACCCGGAAAGCTATCTCCAAACATAGCATGATTGCCTGTCTGCTGCCCTTTTACTTCCTTATAGATATCAATTATCTTTGTTCTGCTCATTATCATCCACCTCCTCACTATCATCAGCTTCAAGAGCATCTACCAGCTCTTCAGCGATTCTTACAGTCCAGTTAGTACCCCAGATAGAATTAACAAGCTCAGCACCCTTCTGTCTTGAATCAAGCATATCTGAAAGATTAAGGAGAAGTAAACCGGTATCAGCTTCCACCTCTTCAGAGATAGTATTACTTCTCTTCTTAAATGCACTTCTTACACCGATATCAGAATAAAAATCCTGAAGAAGCTTTGCCTTTGTATCAACCAGCGCTGTAAGACTCTCTCCGTTCTGGGTACTCACTCCGATAGTTTCAACACCAAGAGAACCCTTATCAGTAATGGTACCAAACTGACCATTATATCTTCTTCCCAGATATTCATTAACAGATTCCTTCTGTTTCTCAGTCTGCGCTACAGGTATACCATTTGCATCTCTCATATTAATCATCGCAATAGTGATACTTACATCAGCATGCGCAAGCATCATTGCATAGTGATTAATCAAATCAAAAACCGGATTCCTCAAAGCATTGTTATCAATAACAACAACCTGCTCATTGATTTTAAGTCTCTGAGAATAAATAGGGCTTGTTACATTAGCATGTGTATATTCATCCTGATACTTTGTAACACCATTAAGAGAACCATAAAAGGCTGTAAGTTCACCTTTATATTTAGCAATCTCACAGTGACCCTGCAGTATCAATCTCTGCTCTATCTCTTTAGGCTTAACCGCTCCGGTATTTTCCCATACAAATAATCGCATCACTCTCTCAAAGAGCTGCTCTCTCCAGTAGTTATAGAATCCATTGTAAGTAGTCATATCTCTATGATACTTTAATATCTTCTTAGCTAACTTACTTTCACCATCAAGAAAATCAAGAAACATTTTTAACTCCCTTCTCTACTGCGGAATTTTAAGAACCTGACCGGGTCTAATCGTAGTAGTATTTAAATCATTATAATCATAAATCAAGCGCCACTTAATACCTGATCCGAGAAATTTGCTTGATATTCCCCATAAGGTATCACCCTTAACAACAGTATAAGTTTTGTCTGTATTTTCCTGCGTTGCCTGCGGTTTACCTGCTACGGCCTGAATACCGCCTACATCACCTGCATCAGCCTGCAAAAGATTGTGATAACCATATTCCACCCACATACCATTTTTAGCTGTGCATCCTTTATAGTGTCTTCTGGTACCGTCTGCATCTACCCACGACCACAGCACTCTCTTATCCCATGAAGCTGTACACTCAATTACATTATATAATTTTCCAGCTATTTCGTGTTCTCCTACAAAGGTACCAGCATGAGTTCCTCCGGTATATTTCATAATCGCACCGGGTTTAATCTTACTAAAATCAGAGCTTCTATCGTGTGAGTTTTTCAGAAGTCCATCAATAGTTACATCTCCGGTCTTACTCAAGTCTCTCTGATAATAACCTTCTGTCTTATTATTCTCATCATATCCATTAAGGACTGCCTTAATCAAATTCCAGCAGTCAAAGCTGCGCCTTCCGTCTGAATGAACGAAGCCTAAATTATTGGGATATTTATTTGAATAATATGTAGGCATATTTACTATATTAATAAGATGATTTATAAAATCCTTTAAGGTCATTTATTATCCTCCTTAAAAAAAGAAGGGAAGCTTTTACACTTCCCTTAATTTTTATTCAAGTAGCATTGAGGGTTAAGCTACATAGAATACAACAGCATTAGCATGTCCATCAATCGCAAAGCCCTTTGTAGCATGCTCACCGTGAATGAGTACACGGTCTCTGGGATTTTCAAGTTCCCATGTATCACGATCTCCGAAGTATGCAGCTACATTTTCAATATCATGAACAAAAGCAATGATACCTGACTGAGTTACAGCTTCACCACTGTTGATATCATCATGAGTGATATCAATCTTTGAACAGTCGGCAAAAGCAAGCTTACCATCATGGCCGAGATACTGCCATGCAGTTACTGATTCAAAGCGAGGAAGAGCAATAAGCTCTCTGTGGAATGAATCAGATTCTGCATATACCTGTGAAGCCTTATTGTACTGGTCAAGAACCTCTACCACAAGATTTGATTCATCAGTGAAGGTAGCATAACCTGCCTTATTGAAAATGGTACTCATTTCCTGCATAGCCTTTACAGTTCTTCCGATTTCCATATTTGCATACTTAAGGAAATCAGCAGTTCTGAGTGCCTGAGCAGCAGTAAGCTGAGTTCCTGCGAGCTGATTATATTCAGTAAGAAGATTTCTTGACTTTCCACCATTAAGAGCATCTGCCATAGCAGTATTACAAGCAAGTGATACAAGAGCTTCAACATCCTTCTTATACTTATTCTCAATCTGAATATAAATCTTATCAATGAAGGCCATCATAGCTGCAGGAGAGAGGAAAGCTTCCTTAATCTGTGTTCTGGGCATAATTACCTCTACAGACCAGGTACCCTTACCGCCAAAGATTACAGCACTTACAGTTACTGTACCTTCAACATCAAAGGGTGAATGCTGCTGATATCTTCCTGACTGATTAGGAATATCCCACTCAGGGTTATCAACTGCATCAGGCATATCTACATATACCTTCTGAACGAAAGCGCCATATTCCTCTTCAGAACGAAGAATAGAACGGGTAGAACCCTCATAGCTTCTTACAAAGTAAACTGTTTTAGCAATTCTCTTTGCGAGTGATCCAAACCAACCATCTAACAGATTAAGTGATGCAAGCTGTTTTCCAAGACTTGCAAGGCCGGTTGAATCAAGATTTGTAATTGATACTGATTTACCCATTGAATCACTAGCAGCATCATTTACAAGATTTGCAATCTGTGTAACATCATAACTCATTTTTTAATCCTCCTTATGAGATTTACTTGTTATCTCCTTCAATGCTCTTACAGCATCTACCAGAGTAGTAAGTGTTGATTGTAAACTGCTCATAAATTTCCAATCTCTAAAGCAGAAATAAACAATAACTGCAATAGCGATTCCATTATTCACAAACAGATTCACAAGCGTTGTTAGTTCCATCTTCCTCTACCTCCTCAGTAACCTCTGTGGCTGTTTCCTTTTCATCCGGCTTAGTAGCCTTAAAGGTCTCAATAGCACATTCTCTTACCTCAGCAGGTTCCTCAGTCGGTCTGGGAAACAATTTGTTATAAGCTTCTGCGTTAAACCTCATCTTAATACCCTCCTTTAATTTGTTGGTTAACATAATTCATATATAGCACATTTTGATTTATTTGTTAACAGTTTGTTTACAATTTGCTTTTATTTTATTCATATTTAGGTGATATTCTTTACTTGTTCCAATAAACAAGCACAGATTGAAAGGAGAGAGGAACATGACACCCGAAGAAAAAGTTATTGAAGAATGTGAAAAACATTTAATGACTCAGATGATGGACGTGTATGAAACATGCATTATACCCTTGGATAGTATCAATACCGTAACCGGTGTTGTTACTGAATACTTTGAGGTATGGAATCGCTGCTATGAAGCAGAAGCCAGCTTTGAGGAAGCCTATAAGATTATTAAGGAAGTAAGTAATGCATTCTGGAATTTCAAGAAAACTAAGGAGGGACTTAAATGAACTACATAGCATTTCAGAAGAAGATTCTTTCAATAGCCGGAAATAATAAGAAGCTTACCAAATTTAACTGGGGATATAAAGAGGGATATTATTATATATCCCTCACAGGATGTGAAATCTACAGACTCCCTTCCCACTATATGGTCCTTAATTTAGGACTTATCAAATTATCGAATGATTCATTACCGGGTATTTTTGAAAAGATTGAGAATAATGCAGAGGTTATTGATGTTACTATTGCAGAGCATCCCGGCTATGATTTAAGTGATACCAGTCTGATTAATCCCTTTGATGAGATTGATTGCTGGTATGATCTTGATAAGTTAAATACCATAGGTACCGCAAAAGAGATTAAGGAATGTTGCCACTTCAGAGCCGTTTTGGGTACCGGAGCATTGATTGTATATAATGAAGGTGATGAAGCAATATTCATGCTATTGCCTTTTAGGAGGAAGAGCTGATGATACAATTTAGAAAAGATGTAAAGATAGTCCCTGAATATATTTATAATGAAGCTAAAAAGGTTGAGGACTTCCTCACAGAACTCACAGAGCTTAGCCGTAAGCATAAGATATCTATAAGCGGATGTGGTTGCTGTGGTTCGCCTTATCTTGATGATGCTGAAAGAGATATTGATACTCTTAAGTATTCTTATGATAATTTAGCATGGGTAGAATCTTCTAAAGGTTTCTATTATGAAATTGATGCTCAGTATTCTACAGGTCTTGTTAGAATATCCGGAAGGCAGGGTGATACTGATGATTAAAATAACCGGTATTTCTACAGCTTACCTTCCGGAGGTTACAAAAACCTGCTTAACAATGCAGAGCTTTAATCATAAATTTGATTTTTTTACTCACTGCATTTTAGATCAGGCAATATTTTCATTAACAATTAATTCAAGCAGATTGAAAATACATCTGGATGAATATAAAATAGTTGTTACAGATATTATTGATAATATCAAAATCACCCTGCAGAGAGATTGTTTCCAGCAGGTGATTATAGACTAGCCCTCAAGCTATCCGGGAATAGCTTACAAATATTACAAATCTATTGAAATCAAATTAAATTATATGGAGGAAATTAAAATGAGTTTTGCTAAACTTAACAAGGCAGCTAAGACTGTCGCAGATGGAATTGATACAAGTAAGATGGAGTTTGTTGCGCTTAAAGACCAGTGCGGTAAGGAGTTTATCCTTAAGGGATTCTTCTTTACTACCGGTAAGTACGGCCGTGAAATCGTTGTTGTCACTGATGATGTTCTTATTAATATCCCTAAGAGATATGTAGAGCAGTTTGAAGCAATTAAGGCAGACCCTGATATGCTGGAAGCGCTTCTTGACGGAAAATGTAAAATCACAAATATCAAGATGGGTGACACATCCAACGGTAAGACCGTATTCTTTGACTTTGCTGATGTTGAGTAGAAGTAAAAGGAATCTGTAAACTAAAGTGGGTAGTCCCGGCTACTCACTTTTTTTATCGGAGGATATAAGAATGCCTAGTAAAATACAAAAGGAATTAAGAAAAGATATTGCTAAGCTGGTAAATGACTTGAATAAAAATCTTGCTGAGTATTACCAGAGCGGAGAGCGCGTTGAGATATTTGAGCAGGCCATAGCACAAAGCGGTATCAAAGCACATGGTAAAGGTAGAGCAGGCGGTCTATCTAAAGGTTGGAATATTAATAAGATATCTGAATTAAAAGCCTATAAGAGAGAGCTGGAACGACTTACTAACTTTGATATGTTTACACCTGCAGCAATCAGAAGGCAGGAAGCCTTAAATGAAAAAGCCTTCAAGAGCTTTACAAAGAATCATCCCAATGTATCACGAACAACCTACAATATGATTGGTGATGTATTCAAGCAGTTACCGGAAGGTTTTAAAGAGATGCTTGGTTCAGATCAGATTGTAGATACTGCTATGAAGGCAATGAATAAAGGTATGAGTGCTGATAAACTGATAGATATTATTCAGTCTAAAGTAGCTGCAGGTGAGCGCGGTGGTTTGTCAGTGGAGCAGGTGCAGATATCTATTATTAATTCTATTAAGTACGGAAGAAGAAACAGAGGTTAATATTTATGATGCAATTGTATGAGGGACAATTGAAGGATTATAACTGGAATATCACCAGTAAAAGAAATCATCATAAAGGCAGAAAAGGAAAATCTTACTGTAACAATGTAATATGCTTTGATACAGAATCTACTTCTGCATGGATAGAAAATGGTAAAGTAATCGGGTATACTCCGGGAATTGCGGATGAATACTGGAACAGCTTGGAGCCTATTTCACTTTGCTATATTTGGATGTGTGCAGTAGAGGATGATGTTTATTATGCGCGCGAGATTAAAGATTTTCTTTTACTTCTTAAAGATTTACCTTCTGAAGCTGAGGTTGTTATCTGGATCCATAATCTATCTTATGATTTCTGTAGCGCGTTGATTAATATTTTAACCTTTGATGATGTGTTTGCAAGGTCACCGCATAAACCTATATATGCAAGGTGTGCTGAGTTTCCAAATATTACCTTTAAGTGTTCTTATACTCTTACAGGACTTTCTTTAGCATCCTGGGGTAAAGTTATCGGTGTTAAGAAGCTTACCGGTGATTTGGATTATAGCAAGCTTTATACACCTATTTCTTACCTTGATGATAAGGCTCTGGGATATTGCGAAGCTGATGTTAGAGTAATGGTAGCCGGTATAAGGAAATATATTGAGAGGTTTGAAAATCTTAAAAGCATACCTATGACTAAGACCGGTATAGTAAGAAAGAAAACCAAAGATATATTATGTTGTCCTTATTATGTGAAGCTGATAAAAAAGCTGGTACCTGCGACAGCAGAAATGTATCACTTACTTATGGATGTTTTCGCTGCAGGATACACTCATGCTAACAGATGGTATTCAGGACAGCTCATCACTCTTGATGAGGTAGTTTATATAGGTCATAAGGACTTCGCTTCTTCTTATCCTACATGGACAATATGCGCAAAGGTGCCATGCACACAGTGGATTCTTACCGGTACAGATTTACCTGATCCGGAAACCTTTGAGGATGAAGCCTATATCTTAAAGCTTGAATTATGGGATATTGAATGTATTACCTTTAATACTTACCTGCAGGGCAGTAAATGCAGTGAGATTAGTGGAGCGGTTTGGGATAATGGAAGAATCATTAAAGCAAAACATTTAGTTTATATCTGCACAGAACTTGATTATGACATCCTAATTCGCTCTTATAAGATAGGTAAGATTAAGAGCAGAGCAACCTATCAGAGCCACAAGGATTATTTACCGGATGATTTCAGAGAGTATATACTTCAGCTCTATGAAGATAAAACGCGCTGGAAGGGTGTAAAAGGTTATGAAGATATCTATATGAACTCAAAGGCAGATATTAATGCTGCATCTTTTGGAATGATGGTTACATCTATTATGAGCGCGGATGTTATCTTTGAGAATAATCAGTGGTATACACAGCCACTGACTAAGGAAGCTGTTACTGAGAAGCTGAAGGACTTAAGGAAATATAATCCCAGAGATACAAGATACTTCTTATCTTATTCTTGGGGTATATGGGTATGCACCAGCGCAAGACACGCGCTCTGGGAATGTATATTATCACTTGATACACCTGCAGGAAAGAATAATGTTTTGTACTGTGATACTGATTCTATCTTTTATACCGGTTATCAGAATTTTAGCTGGTACAATGATATGATTGATGAGAAGTTAAGAATTGCCTGTGAAGAAGGTGGGCTTGATTTTAATAAGACAAGACCGGTTGACCCTCACGGTGTAACTCATCCTTTAGGTCACTTTGAGGAAGAGGATGAGACTATATTAGAATTTAAGACTCTTGGAGCAAAGAGGTACTGTACCAGATTAGCAGAAGATAATAAGCTGCATATAACAATAGCCGGTATTAATAAAGGTGCCGCAGCTTGTCTTAATGATAATATTGATAATTTTACTGATGGATTTAAGTTTGATAAGGATGATGAGAATGTACACAAGCTGTTACATACTTACACGGATGCACAGCCTGTTGTAGTTTTTCCTGATGGTTATGAGATGCATCAACAGTATGGTATCAATATGAGGCCTGTGGGCTATAAGTTAGAGATTAATGATGAGTATAAGAAGCTGATAGAGTTTCTTGATACTTCTGTTGAAGAACTTGATGAAAGAGCATTTATTGATATGAGAGGTAAGTTTGAAATATGAGCGGAGGATTCAGAAAAGAAAATAAACTTAAAGAAGGTGATAGAGAATATAATTGTGCTAATGGTCACACTTATGGAGCGCCTGCTAATTATTGCTGGTTCTGTAAGCATTGTGATATCTTCTGGGATTATTCAAACGGTCCTTGGGGAGTTATGTGTGATATCAATAAAGATTATGATCATGATAACAGACAGTGTGAATATTTTGATGATAAAGAGGAGGTGTTCTTTGATGATACATCAGATAGTTAGCACTTATCTATGGTTGGCTTCTTTGTGGCTTGAGGGGCTTGTAACAAGGCTCCTGCATTGGTTAGTGAGGTGGTTTAATGGATGTTGTTAAGATGGTCTTGATAGGTTTTATCTGCTTTGTAGTAGGTTTGTTTGCAGGCTTTATATGCAGCTGTATTATGATGGGAAGAGGTGATAGAAAATGAGCAATTATAAGTGCAAATGTGGTAATACATCAAATTTCTTTATTGAGCATGTTTTGAGTCAATGCGGAATGTATTGCAGTTGGTGCGGTAAATGGATTAAGTGGCTGAATAAGGATGAAGAACTATTATTTAAGCATAAGCAGAACGAAGAATTGCAAAGGTTTGCTCAATGGCTATGGGATAAACATTATCTTGTTGATGAAGCATTTACAATAAGATTAGTGGAACAATACCAAAGGAGCAATAGAAATGATTAATTATTATGATATTAAACCATTGCTTGATACAAAAGCACAGTATCTGATGCTTCTGGGTGAGAGAGCAAATGGTAAATCTTATCAATGCAAGCTTACTGTGCTTAATCATGCATTTAAGAACGGCAGGAAGTTTATCTATTTAAGGCGCTGGCAGGCAGATATCACTACTAAGGGTGTTGAGAGCTACTTCGCCGATATGGATATCAAGAAGATTACAAAAGGTAAATTTAACTGCATAAGCTGTTATGCCGGATTCATTTATTTTGGTATTCTTGATAAAGAAGGTAAAGTAAAACGCGCTCAGGAGATAGGCAGATATTTAGATCTGAATGAGCAGCAGCGCTATAAGTCGCAGAGCTTCCCGGATTATGATTATATTATCTTTGAGGAGTTTATCAGTACAGGCCTTTATCTTACCGATGAGGCCAGAGAGCTAACCAGCCTTATATCTACTGTAGCCAGACATAGACAGATAACTGTTATGATGGTAGGTAACACAATCAGCAGACTATGCCCCTACTTCACAGAATGGAGCCTTGACGGCATACTGAAGCAAAAGCCAGGCACCATTGATATTTACCACTGGCATACAGATGCCGGTGATATAGATATAGCCGTTGAGTATTGTAGAAGCGCAGGAGCTTCAAATAAGATGTATTATGGTAATACTCAGAAAAGCTCTGTAGGTGTTGAATGGGATACTTATAATTATCCACAGCCTAAGAAGCATGGAGACTTCGATTTACTGTATGAAGTTGTTATGCAGCACGATAAGCATAAATTTATGATACAACTTATGTATGACAATGATGAAGATTGTACCTTCGTTTTTGTTTATCCCTGCAATTCAGACAGGATGACAGAGAGAGTTATATCTAATCAGCATAGCCTTAATCCATTATGGAGCATTGACTTTGATGTAGAGTGTAAGCCGGTACAGATGATCTGGCATCTTATCCAGTGTAAGAAGGTCTGCTATTCAGATAACTTGACCGGAACAGAGTTTAATGCTATCTTAGAGATGATGGGTGTTATGTAAATGTTTGACAAGTAGTTTTCTCCTTT
>JAKSHX010000023.1 GCA_024399155.1 archaeon
GTATAATATTATATAAATAAGAAAGGATATTAAACCATGGACCCAAAAAGAAGAAGATGCATTTTACCTAGTTATTTGACATTAGGAGTATATAACCATAATCTTGACCATGTTGACAAAGAAGATATGCAGTTGTTAATAAACCTCTATAATCACTTTCCATCAAAATGCCTAGGAGAGTTGTTAAGATACTGTTTTAATGTCACAGAAAAGAATAATAGTGAATATATCCCTGCTAAGATAGATTGGGAGTATCTGGATAAATATGCCTGTAAGTGGTATGATTTAAACGAAAAACTTAAAGGTAGACATTCATAATCTAATCATATGATTGGATGATATACTCTATTGAACTATATTCATTCATACTTCGTTCATACTTTATCTTGAAAAATTAAAAATAAATCATGCTAAATATAGTGAAAGCAAAAAACAAAGGAGATGATACAGATGGAATATATCTTAGCCCTTATGTGTGTTATTACTGTTGTGTTTGTGGGGTGTATAATTGTTGGAAACACTTGACATGACAGCAAAATATTGGATAGTCGAACGCTGGCTAAAGTCTCATAATTATATATGCGTCCATGAACAATATGCTATAGGCTATCCGCAAAGATATGTAGATGTGTACAATGGTAAGTATGGCACGGGTTATCTGCTACATGTGCCTGATATGACTCGTAAGCATCAACACATTGTTAGATATTATATAAAAACCGAAAAACCTCTTGACAAATAAAGCAAATTGTGATATAATAAAGGAGTACAGAGCATGAAAACTATCAATCTTAAGACAATGAGAATCAACTACAAATTTAAAGACCTCATCGCAAACAATCTTGATTTAAATCCTGATGATGTTAAAGGTATCTCAGTCCAGCCTTGTATAAGAGGACGCAATTATAAGAGATATGATTACACGGAAGAGGATGTAGAAAGTATTAAAAAGATGAGAGTACACGATTATGTCGATATTATGATAGACCAACTTAATTTGTGGGATTATATCGAAGAGCCTGTGATGTCTGATGAGATTACATTTACGGTCGAGATTTATAAAGAGCAATTACTCGTTACTTGTAAAATTGCTTAAAAAATATCAAAAATTTAAAGATAAATGATGCTAAAATACATGTCCAGAAGGATGTGATTAAATGAACAAATATACGACATTTTGTGATTTGATAACAGCAGAAGTTGATAGAGAAGAATTAAACAACTTGCATGCGATTGTTGTGGATATATGTTATAAGGATTACATAGAACAAAAGTATTACTCTGACGAGGCTCTTTACAGTCTCTTGGATTGTCAGGTTCAAGAGTACATTATGGATATCTTTGAACAATATTACACTGAAAACAATGACGATAAGCCAATTAAACCAGAGCAATTGCACATGTCTATCATATTATATACTAGTCAACAGAAAATTATTAAAATCATAAAAATTTAAAAAATATCAAAAAAATAGCAAAATTTTGAAGAAAAATCATGCTAAAATAAGTGTACAAAGAATTCTGCCAAATTCTTGTATAATATATTGAGACCCTTGTGAATGGTTTCTCATAATAAAAATCTCCTTTATTGAAACTAGGCTGGAAATGGAGCTCCTTCTAGTTTCCAGCCTAGGAGTAGACTAGAGAGGATTTAAAAATGTTACTTAAAGAATATATGTCTAGAGGGGCATATCAAGAGTTTATAGACGATTGTGGTGCATCTCCTATACTTTATGATTTACTTGAGAATTGTAAATGTACTGCTTATGATAATAAAATCAATGCAACATCTATACCGATAACCCGTAAGCCTATGATACGAGAAAGTGTTGATTGGTTTAATAATGTATATCAGACAATTGTAAATCAAGGCAACTATTGGCATAAAATAGTCCGTACTCCTTCTGGTGGTATCTCAGTTAAAAGAAATAATTACATGCCACCTATGTACGATGTAACTCATACTGTATCCACGGTATGCCTTACTATTGTATCTGAGTTAGGTTGTTATCGTATTATTATTGGCTCTGCTCCTCGTGAAAATGATGATATTACAGGTCGAGAGGCTTATAATAGACTTAAACAAGAATTTAAGTTTGATAATATAGACATTGAGTCTTATGCAATAGAAAACGGTAAGGA
Source organism: archaeon (assembly GCA_024399155.1). Classification (GTDB taxonomy): domain Archaea; phylum Thermoplasmatota; class Thermoplasmata; order Methanomassiliicoccales; family Methanomethylophilaceae; genus Methanarcanum. Next base: position 2,143 of record JAKSHX010000023.1, read on the forward strand.
AGTCAAAGAGAAGATTGTTAAGCCATATATTAAACTTGCTGACCCAAGAATTGCAGGAAAAACCTATTATAACGCACATCATATAGATATCAACTCGTCATTCCTTGCTGGGGTCGCTTGCGCACACCCCGAACTTAGACCAACAATCGAGAGAATATATGACAATCGTAAGTCAGGTAGCGATTATCAAAATAAACTTTATAAAGCAATTCTGACTCACTCTTACGGTTTCTTCCAAAGTCAATTTTTGAGAATTAATGACCATCCGTATGCTTTATCACAGTTTGCAAAAGAAGCATTAGACTTTAACAATGCAGTTATTGATGACTTAGCACTTAAACTTGAACTCTCAGGTAGACAAGTGCTTGCTTATAACACTGATGGTATTTGGTACATCGGAGATATTTACACTGATGATAATACTGGTAAACGCTTAGGTCAATACAAGAACGACCACACTAATTGCACGATAAGGTTTAAGAGTGCTGGCGCGTATGAATATATAGAAAATGATACTTATAATGTAACTGTTAGAGGTCAGACACTATTGGATAGAGTAATACCAAGAGAAGAATGGCACTGGGGCGATATCTTTAAGGATTGCGCCGAAGTAATTAAGTTTGAATGGTCTGAATCACTAGGCATTTTAAGCAAAGAATAAGGAGATTTAAAAATGAAAAGACATACATTTGAAGAGATTTATAAAGAATATACAGATAAATTTTACGCAACAGCCGCAAAAGTTAAGAAGGCTGGCGGAGTACCTCCAATTGAACCAATGAGCCGCACACGCTTAAAGTTGGAGTTAAGTCAGGAGAAAATGAGAATAAAGGCAAGAGGCGGCAAAGCATCATCTGATATCAAACTAGTTGCAAAGATTGGTAGAGAGGATGCATTACCCTATACGGAATATCAAGCCGAGAAATTTAGAGAGCAAATAGCAGAGAAAAGTAAAGAGAGAGTTTCCTTATCTAGATTGCGCATGATAGGAATAAAGAATACTAAGTTTGAAGCATTGGTAAGTAATTATAACAAACAACTTAAAGAACAAGGAATTGAATCTGATACCCGCGCAATCATGATATCTCAGGAGTTCTATGGAAGCAATTGACATAGAAAAAGACCTAGCCAATGACAAAAAGAGAAGATTAAAAGAGGCTAGATATGTACACAAGCAAGCGCGGAGCAGATATTATAATCTCAATTCTATCATGGGTATCCCAAGTATCTTTAAAATTATCATTGGTCCTAGAAAAACTGGTAAATCTTATGCTGTTATGGATATGATGTTAAGAAAGCATACTAAGCATCCAAATGACACTAAAATTTATTGGATGCGAATTTCTGAGACTAGTACAAAGGCAATGCTAGCAAATAAAGCCAATAAGTTGATAGACCCAGACCTTTATCGTAAGTATAATTGTGATATTACCACTAAAGGGTCTACAGTATTTAATCATGGCAAAGTCCTGATGGAAGTCTTACCGCTGTCTGGTTTCGCAAAATTAAAGGGAACTGCATTTTATGATAAAGACTTCCTATTTAATCATCCTAAGCATGGACATTACTACCTTATTCTTGATGAATTTATATTAGAGCAAGGAGAAAAAAGTACTTCCTTTGATACTTTATATGCGTTTCAGCAGATGTGTGAAAACATTGCAAGAACTACAAAAGACAAAATAACAGTTATCTTGCTTGCAAACAATGTCCAAGAGGCTGAGGGCATAATGCGCTCATTTGATTTTGTCCCTCTGCATACAGGTAGATTTAAACTTCGGAGCAAGTCATGTGTGATAGATGTATTACCCGCCACTGAAGAGTATTTAGAAGACCGAAAGGGAAGTATTGCTCAAATTCTGGGTGGCGGAGATGGGAACTACTCCACCGACTATGTAAGAGATATGTCACTTATCTATAAAGGTCCAATCTACAAACCTACTACAATTATTAAGTTTTCTAAAAACAGTAATAACTGGTATACTGTCTATGATGGCAAGATAATCAGGAAATATAATAAAGAGAAAATACACAATGTAATAGCCATGCGTCCATACATAGATGAAAGATATAATAAAGAATTGGTCTTATCTATATTTGAACTCTATGACGCTCAGACTTTACAGTTTGCAAACCTATCAACACAGAGTTATTTTAAAAACGACTTACAAAAACTAAGAAAAAATAGATAATAAGCATCGTGTGTAACAGCACGCTCTGCTCTATTATAAATAATGTCTTGAAAGTGGTTCGTACATATATTTGCAATTAGTCGGATGGAGAGTGATATGCGAAGAGCATCAAAATCCGATGCGACCTTATCAAGCGCGATTGCATATGACGGTTAATCCTTGATTAGACATTTAAAAATATATTAAAGGAGATTAAAAAATGGCAAAGAAAATCTATAGCAAGCCCACAGCAACCATGTGTAAATATGTGGAAGGATTTGAGAATTATATCATTTTTGACGATGGAAGGTTATTCTATCTTAAGACAAATAAATTTATTGAACCATATTATAATAATAGAGGTCATCTTAAAGTCAGTATTTATAATGACAATAAGAAAAGAACAACATTTATACATAGATTGGTTGCAGAAGCATTTATTCCAAATCCAAACAATTTGGATAGTGTGCATCATTTAGATAGGAATAAGAATAACAATAATGTAGAAAATTTGATGTGGATTTCTAATGCAGACCATATGGCTCTTCATAAAAATAAGAGAGTTATAAATGTACAGACTGGAGAAATTTTCGAGAGTGCTAAATGTGCTTCAGTGTCTCTTGGCTGTAATAAGAAAAATCAAGTGGCAACGAACATATATCGTGGTTGTCGTACATGTGGATACAATTTTAAATATTTGGAGGATTGATTTATTATGAGTACCGAGGAAACCTTAAACACTATTGTAAATGAAGAGGAAGAACTTGATTATATTGAACAGGTTCAGCGGCTTAAAGAAACTACTGTCCCGAAGGAAGATTACCTGAAACTTAAAGAGGAAAACAAGAAACTTTTCAGGAGTTTAATTGATGGCGGACAGGTAACAAATGTAGTGCAAGAGCAAAAGAAGACTGTCAAGGAATTAAGAAATGAGTTATTCGGAGACGGTGGTAAAGATATGACAAACCTCGAATATTGCACAAAGGTATTACAGTTAAGAAGTGCAGTAATTGCAGATAACGGGATGGACCCGTTTGTCCCCAACGGTTTTAAAATCACACCAACTCATGATGACATTGAAGCCGCAGAAAGACTTGCTACAGTTTTACAGGAGTGTATTGAGTACGCTCAGGGCGATTCTCAACTCTTCACAAATGAATTACAACGCAGAACTAGAGATGTGCGCAGATAATAATTAAGTATATAACCCCTCTAGTTAAAGAGGGGAATATAAAATATAAAAAAGTTAAGTAAACTTTATTAAAAAACGAAAGGAAATTAAAACTATGGCGAATTTTTCTGGCCAACTTACTTCAAATGAAATTTTTAGTGGCATTTATAACATGATTATCTCTCAAACCGTATTTGGTGACGGCCTCGATATTGATGATTTTGTTGCCAAGTTCCGTGTGGATGGTAGTATGTATGGAGATACCAAGTTATACTACAGTGCAGATGTACTTAAGTCTAACGATTGGACACAAGACTCTACCACAGACCTTAACCTTTTACAGTCTCATCGCCCCGCCGCTCCTGATGTTCAAGCAATCAAAATGAATACATTCCGTCAGATTGCTTTAACTCTTGATGACTATATGACAAAGAGAGCATGGGCTGACGAAGGTGCTTTTGCTCAGTTCAACAGTGTAATGCTTGGTATGCTTCAGGGTACTAAGGCTGTTATCGACTACACTACTCTTGCTACCTTTATTGGTACGGATAAGACTACTGTTGGTAAGCAGAATCAGACTGTTACTCTGTCTGGCACTAATGACGCTCAGACTATTGCCGAGGCTGTTGCAGACATTCTTGTTGCAATCAAGCGTCCATCTCGTGAGTACAATGACTTTGCCAATATGCGTGCTGTTGCTCCTTCAAAACTTATGTTTGTGTGGAACTCTAAGTATGTAAACTATATCACCAAGTACAATCTTCCTACAATCTTCCATGCTGACGGTCTTGTAGATAGTTTGGCTGAGAATGTATTGCCACCTGAGTACTTCGGCTCTATTAACTCCGCTTCTGGTACTACAGCATCTTCTAACACCACTATCCGTTCACTCATCGAAAAGGACTATGGCTCTACTCATTGCTTCCCTGGTGACTTGCTCCCTAACAGTACTGCTTATACAGCAAATACAACTTATACAGTTGATGATAAGGTAATCTGCAAGATTATGGCTAAGGACAGTGTTCCTTATATGTCAGCATTCGAAGTTGGAACTAGTTTCTTCAATGCGAGAAACCTTAGCACCAACCACTATCTCACTTGGGGTCGCAATAGTCTCGAACACCTCAAAGACAAGCCTTTTGTAACTCTTTCTAAGGCTTAATTAACATTTTAAAATCTATAAGGGGCGTGGATATATTCTGCGCCCCATCTCAAAAGGAGGACATACATGATATTATACACATTAACTGGATTCTCTAATTATACCAATAGAACTGTTAAAAGATACAGTGATATTGCTAATTATTGGTCTAGCAGTTCCTCATTCAAAGAATTTCCCAATATTAATTTTAAGATAAGAGACGGTATTAATACCGATGTGGTTGTTAATTTGCCTGTTGGTACTACTGACTTTAATCCTGACTACCTGCTTGCTACGGAACTTATAGAAGCATATCCATCAATTGTATCAAGATGGTATGTAACGGAGTGCGAGCAACAGAGAGACTTACAATATCGTCTGACACTTATTCGTGATATTATTGCTGACAACTACGATAAAGTTATAAATGCCCCTGCAAAGATTGTAAGAGGTTGGACTACAGTTGGAGATAGTGCTATTTATAACACAGAGGATGTACAAGTCAACAAAGTAAAGTCCGAGGAAGTACTGATAAAAGATAGGTCTAACACTCCTTGGATTGTAGGATATATCTCCAATGCACAAACTGAATCAAAAGAAGTAACATATTCTGCAAAGTACAATGAAGCAGTCCCTGAAAATGCAGATATAAGACAGATTGTAACTAACGGATATGTCTATAATGACACTTATACAGACTATAAGATAAATGTCAATGGTGCAACCGTAGACTCTTACCATGTACAGGATAGCAGATTTGTTAAGTTTTCGGTAACTAAAACTGGAACAACCTTAGAACCAAGAAACGGAGAGGAAGGTTGGTGGTGGACTTATAATTATGCTGGTACTCCTAATTATTCTGAGTTGCTAGGTAAAGTCCAAGAAACCAATGAATCAAATAGAGTAGCAACAGAGACACAAATAAATCTTGATATAAATACATTTGCTACTGGTATTAGACTATCGGATGCATTAAAATATGACGGTGTTATTTATAAAGACACACTAAACAATTATAAAAAGATAAAGATTAATCCTATTGCAACTACAGAGACAAGAACAATCCAAATAAATAATAATGCTAATGCTAGATATCTTATTAATAACATACTGAGCGGAGCGCAGGGTGTTACTGGATATAACTGGTCTGCTCCAATTGCTTTAACAGATGATAATGCTTCGTTTACTTATACTATTTATAAATATGCTGTAACTACAGAGACGATGACAAGCATAACCTATAAGACAACAATTACCAATAACCGAAGAAAATTAAATCGTCAGCCTTATAGTATGTTTGCAATTCCTTATTTTGATACTTCTTACAAGTATTTAAATGCTTCTAGCCAAGTTGTTAATGCTACTAGTAATGGTTATATAAGTAGTGGTATGGCTACAGCAATATCCTCTGTACTTGGCAGTCAGTGTATAGATGTTCAACTCGTTCCATACTGCCCTGTTCAAGAAATTATAGCAACATCAGGAGCGCAGACACTAGATTTAACAATATTGTCTGGTAGTGAGGCTGGATTAGGTTATGATTTCAGTATGATACACAAGATAGATGACCCCAATGCCGTTTATGGATTTATCTTGTGGTGTACTTCAGATTCATTTAGTGTAAAGTTGCCACAGAATAAAATTAATAACCCGACCAACGCACTACAAAATAAGGTATATCAAATGACACAAGAGTATCGTTTGTGCGCTCCCAATTACTCTAGTATATTTGAGTTCTCTCCTTATAAAAATGGTGGAGTATCTTATTGGCAAGTAGATTGTACCTATAAACCTTACAATCCATATATAAGAGTAGCACCATCCTTTGCTCAGATGTATGGTAAAGACTATGGAGACTCTCGTGGTTTGATTTGCGGTGGAGATATGTCGTTGCCGCAAGTATCAGACGCATGGCAAAATTATCAGATTGCGCACAAAAACTATGACCTAGCATTTAACAGACAAGTTGATACCATGGAATTTAAACAAAAGACACAGCAGATAAGTAGTGCTATTGGTATTGGTGGTAGTGCGCTAGCAAGTATGTCTAATCCTCTTGGTCTAGTAGGTCTTGGTAGTCAATTGTCTGGTGCAATTTTAAACGATATGACAACATCAAGGTCTATCAGTGACTATAAATACATGCACCAACTAGACATGGAAAACATACAAGCAATACCTCAGACATTAACTAAAGTAAGCGCACAAGACATTAATAATAAATTGTTCCCTTTATTGGAAATTTACAGATGCACAGAGTCAGAAGTAGATTCTGTAACTAATTATGTCAAAGAGTTTTCTATGAGCATTAATCGTATTGGTAAAATCAGTGACTATTTAAGAGGTAATGCTAGAACTTGGATTGTTGCAGATTTGATACGAGTAGACGATATAAAATGTGACGCTCATGAGTTAAGTGTTATTAAGACAGAACTTTCGAAAGGAGTGTATATAATTTAATGGGACAACCTAATATGCCAAATTTAGAAGCACTTTTACAGGCAGGAATCGACCCTCATACTGGACTGCCGCTTAAGTGTTGCAGTGGTAGTATGCTTAAAGAGTCTGTTGAAAAGTTATTGAGGGTAGTAGACAGACAAGATGCCATAAATAGATTCGAATGGAGCGGCTTGCCAGAGGGTCTTAGTGCTGATTTGATTGAGAGGATATTGTATTATAGAGGTCAGGGCATCTTCTTCCGCATGCGGGCAGATGACAGATATTATTTCCTTCCCTATGCTTTATGCGGGACTATTGACATCTATGGTCGCTGGAAGCAAGTAACACCTCTGCCTTTTAATGGTAAAATGGATACAGACAAAGCATGGATACAGGGTTTGATTAAAAATCCTGTTTACGATACATCTGATATTGTAGATGTTGATGATGCTTGTGTTATTATCAGAGACTATACCTCGTCTATTGACCAAACTATTATTCCGCGAGAAGTACTTAATAAACCTCTTGTTGGAATAGAATCTGACTGTATACCCTTCCTTCGGACTGCTCTCTTAAATTCTACTGGTGTTCAGGGCATTCGTGTAGCAGATGAAGAGAGTAGTGGTAATGTATTAGCGGCTAGCCATGCAATTGATAACGCCGCCTTGACAGGTAATAAGTATGTACCTATTGTCGGAGCGTTAGATTTCCAAGACCTTACATCTGGAAAAACTACTGATGCATCACAGTTCTTAATGTGCATGCAATCTATTGACAATCTCCGTCTACAGATGCTTGGTATAAAGAATGGCGGTATTTTCCAAAAGACTGAACATATTTTGCAGACTGAGCAAGATTTAAATACTGGTTCTGACTCTATAACTTTAAAAGATGCTTTAAAACAGAGACAAGATGCATGCGAGTTAATCAATGCTATCTTTGGATTAAATGTAAGTGTAAAGCCTATAAAGCAAGAGCAACCAGCATCCATCGACAATATTGAAATTGAGGAGGAAGAAGAAGATGTATTATCCAACGACTGAGACATACGCACAAGTCTTACCTAGGGCGGAAGCCTTAAGAGTATTGAGAGCCGCGTGGACGGAACTCTGCCCTCCGATGGTAAATGGTAAAGCCTATATCACAGATGCACAGTTAAATATCATCTGGGCATTGCTTGCGGCTAAGTATTCTGACGCACACATCAACTTTAACAGTACTTCCGCCTTTAAAATGAAGTTGATTAGTCTGATTGGAGAGACTGCGCCTAAGTTCTTTAAGGATTTAGCCATTCAGCAGAAATTGGCTACTTTAAGCATTGATGATGATGCAGACATGGCGTTTATCGCAAGAGCCAATAGTTATGTAGCCAACCATGCAGACCATCCTTCAACTTCGCCAGATACAGATAGTTTAGAATCATTAACATATATTGACTCACAGAACACTAGTGCCAGCAAGAGAGGCAATCTCGAAGCAATGGCATATCTCTCTCAATTGCTCAGAAGCAATTTGTATACAGAGTTTGCGAAAGCGTTTAGAAACCTGTTTATAATCATTGCCCTGCCTGAATGTAATTGTGGAGAAGAAGAGTCAACAGTGCAGGATGTTAAAGAAGTAACCATCACACAGAATGGAGATACTGCAATAATCCCTGACCTTGGATATGATACTATGGCAAGCGCAATGGTACATGTAAATGTGGCTGGTGGCGGTGCAGTAGTACAATCTCAAAAGACAGTAACAATCACGAGTAACGGTAGTGTAGTATCAACGCCTGATGCTGGATATGATGCCGTGGCTGTGACTAGAATCAATGTAAATGTACCTACCAATAGCATTCAAGAATTTAAAGAGTTGAGTGCTAGCGAGTTAGGACCTGTTGATATCTATCCTGACGAAGGATATGACGGAATAGCCCACACAGTTGTAAATGTTGATATTGAAGGCGAAGAGGTAAGTCGTACCATCACAAGTAATGGTGCTGTTACAATCACTCCATCTGCTGGCTACGAATTAATATCTAGTGTACAGTTGGATGTACAAGTTCCTCAGACCACTCGCATACAGTTCGGTAAGAGTGTTAATATTACTAGCAATGGTACAAGAACAATTACACCTGACTCTGGATATGATGCCTTAGCAGGAGTGTCAGTAACTACCAATGTACCACACAGATTACAAAGCATAGCAAATGTAGTTCCTTCTACCTCTGAACAGACTTACAATTTCGACACTGCGCATTATGATGGATATAATAACTTTGTTGTTAAAGCAGTTGGTCGTAGTATTGACAGTAATATTAAAGCCACCAATATTAAGAATGGAGTAACTATTCTTGGAGTTACTGGTACATACGAAGGTGAAGGTGGCGGCGGTCCTGAATGTCTTGATTGGTTTGAGGAATTTGATTGGACTCCTTCCACCAGTGTTCAGGGTGCGCATACATTTGAGTTTGAAGACCACGGTGAACTTCCTAACTTCTTATATATCTACACCGATAAGAAGAGTCCTACCGTCAACAGAGAGATTGGTGGATGCTTGCTGTTCACTTGTCCTTCTGATTACAACTGGGCGGCTACTGCTTGGGCTGGTAATATGTTCTACCGTCAGTCTACTGCACAGTGGTATAAGACTTCTCCCACTTCGACTACAGGTGTTACTTCTGTAACTAACACTACAATCGAGATGACTCCAAATACTTACTCTGGTACGATTTGTTCTTGGATTGCTGGTGATACTTACCATGTACTTGTAGGCAGATTTGCAAATGCGGAGGAATAAATAATGAAGACATATTACTACTACGAAACAGCAGAAGGATATTATAAGACTTCAAAATTACCAAAAGACACTACAACGATAATTAGATATCTTAATAAAGAAGAGTATGAAGAAATAATTAATCAGTTGAGAGAGGAAATGGAAAGACTAGCAGAACTGGAAGCCCAAAGTCAGGAATCCTCTTTAAATGAGGAGGGATAACCAATGCAAGAGTTCATGACTATTCTCCAACAATTTATTTCTAACTGTGGATTCCCAATTGCGGCTTTCCTCTTGATGTGGTATCAA
>JAKSHX010000024.1 GCA_024399155.1 archaeon
ATTTTGCGGTATGTGTCATTGTCATTGATATTCATGTTTTCTGTTTTTGTTCATTTCAGAATGGAAGTCAGTCAATAATGAGGTTGTCTTATTTGAGGGTGGTTCCATTAATTAGGTTGAGACGATTTTGAAGTTTATTTTTAGCAGATTGCTGTGCGGAGGGAGGGAGCAATGCGGGCATTGTGACCGACTGACAAGCAGCAAGATGCAAAAATAAATTCAAAAGCGTCCAATTATGAACCATTCGTCTTGTAACATAGAAAACATAATTAATAGAACCACCCTCGAAATAGTGACTTGATTTATGTCTGCAAAGGTACGACATTTTTCTGTGGTGACAAAACGTTTGGAAGATTTTTGCGGAAGATTTTTCGCAAGAGACTATAATCTATTCTTTAAAAGTGTCGTTTCTTGACGAGTATCCCAATAATCATTTATGAAAATGCAATTGTCATAAATGGTATAGACCAGTTTTGAATGTTTGGCAAAAACAATACTACGATAATCAGCATCAAAGTCTGACAAAAGTGGCTCAACTGGGTCACTATCAGGCATAGCAGATATCTGCTTGGTTGCTTCCATTGTCTTCTTTATGAACGTCTCTACAGCAGAAACGCCAAAATTCTTTGCAATAAAATCCAATGTCTTAGACCAATGAAGCTTTGCCGTGTCAGACCAAATGACTTTCATATTGACTTCTTGAGATTTTGCAGATAGTCATTCATGAAAGAAATCATCTCATCGTTTGTATGAACTTTTCCTTCTGCAAGATCTCGTTCTGACTGATTGATGCGATCCCTTATCTCATCCATTGTCAATTGATGATATGACTCATCAGAAACAACAAGGCGTTCAGCCAACCATTTACGATTCTCTATAGACAACGTTTCCCGAAGATACTCAAGCAAACCGAACAGTGCTTCTGTACTCATAGTGTAAAAGAATTTTTTCCGCTGCAAAGGTCGCGCAAATGAGAGCAGAGACAAATCACATTTGGCTATGCCGAATGCAGCCGAGTTTCATACTGCAAAGGTACGACATTTTTCTGAGGTGACAAAACGTTTGGAGATTTTTTTTCGCAAGAGCCAATGTCAGATACCTCAGATTACACGTTTTCAGGATTTTTGCGACTATCCTACGAAAAACACAATGATAGTCAATGCTATTTATATGTAAGATGTTTTTGTAAATCAACGGTTTAGCACTGATACAGAAACTGCTGATATATGGCAAAAGATTGGCTCTATAACGTTTCGTGTGGTAACTTTGCATGCAACTTCAAGCGCTGTAGGCGCGACATAAATCAGCCCAGGGTGTAAACCCTGGGTAACAATGCAATACAATTGCCTCATTTCTGTGGCGTGCGTCAGCTAAGCCATCCTGCTAACCTTAGAACGGCCAATGCCAACTACTTTTTCCAAACTGTCACGTAGGAAAGAAGTATCTTTTGCAAGTATGTCTAAATCTCTTTTGTTATATGATTGCATCTTGATAATCTTCTGTTAGTTGTTTCATATACTCTGGCACATAAAGACGCCATTTTGCAACGAAAACTTTGTCTGTATTACTCTCCAAATATGACACACTCTTTCGACTCTGCATCATACAAGTATCGAAAAACTCTTGACTGAGTTTTATTCCTGCCACTTCCATGACATAACCAACTTTCTTGAACAAAACAGCCTTGTCAAACACTTTCAGATAGTCCAGCATCTTCTTCTCGTTAACCATCGGAGTATTCTCCAGACAATGCAATAGTTCTTCTATACCTCCCGCAAGATCAATTCTGTCGCAACAATCGATTATCGTACGTTCCAAGTCTGTAACTCTGACCATCTTGTCGTATGACATGTTTTGAATACCACACTTTTGAACTTGCTTATAATACTTATATTCAATGCCGTCGAAGTTAAATGTGTTGAACCTCGTCTCGCTCTGAACGTAAACACAGTAGAAAACCTGATGTCCCAAACCATGATATTCCAAAGCAGAATGGTAACTGACACAAGCCGTTCCTGAAAGCGCACTTGCTATCTGCATTTTCCCTGCTTCGGGAAGTTTTGTTGCCAAATTGCATGCGCAATACAAATTACGCCTAATATTGGCTATCAAGCCTCGCTTCACATAATTGCGCAAGGTGACTCCAGCACTTGCCGAATTACCTGTAAACTGTACAAAATCTTCTTTCGTGAACAGAAGTTTCCCGTATATGAACGATAAATAATCTACCAAAGCAAATGTTTTAGATTTAACGCATAAATGAGTGTATTTTTATAATAAACAAGCAATATTTAAAACAACAATAAACGCTTTCTTTCTGAATAGCTAATGCTGTTTATATGTAATATATTTTGTAAATCAACTGTTCAGCTCTAATACAAGAACCGCTGATTTCACATTGCAAAGTAACAAAAAAATTCTGATATGGCAAAGGATTTTGAAGTTTATTTTTACGTCTTAATACCGCTTTTCCATATTATAGTTGTCCCGATTTTTTGCTTGCAAAGGTACGAATAATTTTTGAACTTTGCAAGTTGTCTGAAAATGGGGGCCTATTATAGCGTTTTATCTTCTGTCAGGGCTACGACATTGGTACGACTTTAGGTTTGTAAGTGTCCAATATCAATTATATCAATTATATCAATTAAAATCGTGGGGGTACTTTTAGTAATAGAGGGTGTTGGGGGTCAGGAAAATATTTGATAGAATTGATAGAATTGATATTGCCTTGAGCGAAGCAATGATGAAGTCCGACCTCATCTTTTTTAGTGAAATAGTTGAAATAATTGAAATCGCAAACAGGTTGGAGCAAATTTGTTAAAGTTTCAAGTAGTTCACTCAATTCCCTGCATACAATCAAGCAAATCGCTATAACTTGCGACTTCGTGATAGCGGACATTTGAGTTACTTATGTCGTTGAACAGCTTTTTTGCGCAACTGATTTTTGCCTTTTCGATTTCTCTTAATTCCATAGAATCCATTGAGCCTTTTGTCTCTGCAACAAAGAAAATATGCTTGACTGTACCTTTCTTGAATGCTATTGCCCAATCTGGAGAGTAGTTGCCCACAGGTGTAGGAATCTTGAATGAACGTGGAAGTTTAGCATACACACATACCTCTTTGGCAGCATCAAGTTCGGCAGCAAACTTCTTTTCAATGCTATTTTCCGCAATGCCGTCTGTGAAAACATAATCAGTTATATGCTTATTCGACCGAAATGCCTTTTTGAAGTCTGTATGCTTTGTCTCGGTGAATATTTCAGAATCATACGTTCCTTCCGTTATTGAGTACTTTATACTCTCCACAATCATCGTTGCTTTTTGTTCCTTGATGATTTGAATGACTTTCTTGATATATTCTTCCGGGTTGTTTTGGAACATTATAAGCTTGTAGGAAGTACGTTTCAGAATTTCAACAACAGTACGTCTGGTCAATGTGGCACCTCGGGCTATTTCGCCCACAAGGTCATATTTTGCAGTTGAAGGCGAAACGTCTCGTGTCTTTTCATACGAAGTCTCTTTTATAGTGAATACATCGGCATCTTTTTGTTCGCCGGTTGTCACCTCATACGTCAGTTTTGAAACGTTCAAGTCATTGGCAATGGCATTACATACATTTGTTATTAGTTCTTTGCTGTCGTAATGTACGGTGTATGCATACTGATGGTTCAACTCTTTCCACAATTCCTGAAACTCAACTTTCTTGAAGTTCTCGTTGAGTCTGTTCTCTGGTGTCTGCGTCTTGTTGCCATCCTCTATCATATTGCTGATGTCAGCAGTTTCATCGTATATTGTCGAGATTAACCCATGGATAGGTTCCGAATACGCCTGCAATTTCTTTGGCAAATCCTGCAACATCCCGACCTCTTTGTCGTTTTTGTACGATTGTGTTATATTGCCGTTTTCATCAATATAGTCGTTGTCCCAAAGATATGCCTTGATTGATATTGCCTCCTCTCGTGTGAAAGTATGCGTTCCTGACTCAGTTTTGACTGTCTTGCCGGCAAAGAAGTTGACATCAGCCTTCATTGGTCTGTCACGCAATATTTCTCTCGTCTCTTTCTGCAATGCGTCTGTGAAAGATGCGTAACTCTCGTTGGCTATTACGGTCAGTTTGTTTATCTCCTGCACATCCTCACCCAACGTCTCATAATCCATGCGATTGCCATTCTGGTCAACGCAGAGTCTCAGACCACGACCCACCTCCTGACGTTTTGCGGTTGCAGAGTTGGCATGGCGCAATGTGCAAATCTGGAACACATTAGGGTTGTCCCAACCTTCACGCAAAGCAGAATGTGAGAATATGAAACGCACCGGCTCTTTCAGCGAGAGCAACCTCTCTTTGTTTTTCAGTATAAGTTCGTAAGCCGAAATGTCGTCCGAAAGTCCAGTCTTTCTGTCTGCATTACTGTTTACTGAGTGTCCTTTTTTGTCAATCGAGAAATATCCTGCATGAACGTCTGCTGCCGAATGTTGCTTGAGATATTTCTGGTAATCTGAGTCAAACAGCGACAAATTATCATTCAATGCTTTGTCGTATTCCTCTTCAAACACAGTCCATAGATAACCTTTCCGCTCTTCATTGTCCTCGTAGGTCTTGTAGTTTGCCACCTCGTCTATGAAGAACAGAGAAAGGCATTTTATCCCTTTTGCGAATAATGTAGCCTCTTTCTTGAAATGTGACTCTATTGTCTCGCGTATCTGAAGACGCTGTAGTGTCTTTTCGTTCGTGTCGCCCAACACTTCACCTTTCATCAACTTCACTCCGTTTGTAAACGCCACATAGTTCTCTATAGGATTTATATCGTCAATCACATATCCTTTATACTCTATAAGTCCAGACTCTGTCTGTAGGTTGTCGCCGAAACGTAATATACGGGATATTCGTTTGATGCTGCCTGAAGCAGTCTTAACCTCTAATTCTATCCTTGCACGGGGTGCCTCTTTCTTCGAGAGTATGATGCTGTCAAGATACAGATAGCCATCAATACCCCTTAGATTCTTTACGGAGAAGCCCTTCACCTGAATCTTCTTTACAAGTTTCTGACGGTAGGCATCCAGGGCATCAAGGGCGTATATCAGGTTGTGTGATGTCTTGTGTGTTGCGGAATAATTCAGTACGAAAAGTGGATTGAAGTTTCTCAGACCTTTCTGAGTCGCTTCACCTTCCATCTTCTGTGGTTCGTCCATTATTATGATTGGACGGTTTGCGCTCAGCACGTCTATAGGGCGACGAGACTGAAATTCGTCACGTTTTGAATATATGACAAGTCCCGCTTTTGTTGCTTTCAGTTTGCCTGTCTCTTTATCCACCTCTGCCTTCATATCTTTGGCGAAAGCCTGCGAGTTGATAATCATTACGTTGATTCCAGCGTCGTTTGAATAGGCATCAAGTTGTTGAAGGTTGTCTGACCTGTAGATGAAGAAACGAGCCTTTTTCTGATAATGCTCCATGAAGTGGTCTTGCAGTATCTGGAAACTCTTATATACGCCTTCACGTATGGCGATGCTTGGAACGACGACAATGAATTTTGTCCAGCCATACTGTCTGTTCAGTTCAAACATCGTTTTGATATAGACGTATGTCTTGCCTGTGCCTGTCTCCATTTCAATGTCAAGGTTGGCGTATTGTCCAACGCCACTGCTGAGCGACGCAGACTCCTTGATGTCGCACGACCTTTGTATATCACGAATGTTAGCCAACATTCTTTGGGGTTCAACGTCAACATTTTGGTTTCTGTAGCCTATGCTATCTTCAATAAACTGAGCAGTATTTATATCTGTTTTGCCCAAGTCAATTTCATAGAGGCTGTTGCTTTTGTTCACCTGACCACGAAAGACGTTGATGGTGTTCTGCACGGCATCTGTCTGATACTGTTGTATCTTGAATCTGAACTTCATATCACAAAATCTTTCTTATTGTGTCAGGGCTGTATGTACGGAAAATCTGCTCGAAATTGTCAGCCACGTTGTCTGAATCCAACGAACTGTCTCTCATGACAAAGTAATACGGTTTTTCTTTTGCTATTGCCGTTATCACCTTTTCCGTCACATTCTCGTCGAAGCAAGCCACGAGGTAATTGTCTTTCACGAAATAGACATTCTTCCCTTCAATCTTCTTTGTCTCAATCTTTTCTGACAGTTCTACATTCGATTCAAGCATAACCTGAAACAAGAGGTCAAGGTCGTTTCTGTCTTCTTTTATGTTCTCCTGACTGAACAAGCTGACATGAGTGGTTGAAGGAGTGTAATATACATCTTTCATATTAGAAGAGTCAAGTTTCAACACCCTGAAACCTATGTCAAGGTCTTTTGCTTCAGGATGCTCTTTTTTGATTTCCTTTCCTGCACGACGAATACGCTCTTTGCCTATCTCGCAGATGTTTTTGTATCCTGCTTTGTATGCTTCACTCTTTTCATCTGTTAGCTCTGGCAATTGAACCATTATAAATTTTCTATTTCCTTGGTCTTCTGCATTTAGTTGCATAACAGCATGTGCTGTGGTGGCAGATCCTGAAAAAAAGTCTATAATTATATCGTTTCTGTTTTTTGATTGGATAGTTGCACCTAAGATGATGTCTTTTAATAATGATACAGGTTTCGGAAAATCAAAATATTTTTCCATCCCAATAATTTTAAGATCTACTGTTGCATTTTTATTTAGATGCTTTAATATAGTGTAGAATTTCGAAGTGTCTTCTGATACTTTTCTATATCTTCCTACAATATGTTTTCCATCTTTCGGCAATAGAATATAGTTCCCTTTTTTTATTCCTTTATCTATTTCTTCCTTCTTTTTTTCATTGTAAAATTGTAATATATCTTCATAATGACATGTTCCATATTTACCAAACACTTCTCTAAACCAATCTGTTTCTATCCAATAATCTTCGCCATTGATTTCTATGATTTTACCTCTGATATCCTTTGGTCGTCCCAATGATATACATTTGGTTATGTCTTTTGCATAAACCATAAGATAGTCATGTCCTATTACAGCTCTTTTTGCCAACCCACCACCTTCTGATCTTATAATGATAAATTGGGCAACAAAGTTTGATTCACCAAAAATATCATTAGTAATATTCTTAAGATTTTGCGTTTCATTATCGTCTATTGATATGAAAATATAGCCATCCTCAGACAACAAATCTCTTGCCACCTTAAGACGAGGATACATCATATTCAACCAATCAGTGTGAAACCTTCCATTGCTTTCTGTATTCTTAAACAGTTTATTACCTGCTGAATCTTTTTGTCCTGAATTTTCAATATAATCCGAAGCATCACTTGCAAAATCATCATCATAGACAAAGTCATTACCAGTGTTGTAAGGAGGGTCAATGTAAATCATCTTCACTTTGCCAAGGTAGGTCTCACGGAGGCATTTCAATACTTCAAGGTTGTCACCTTCTATATAAAGATTCTTGGTGTTCTCAAAATCAACACTCTCTTCAGGGCAAGGACGGAGAGTGCTTGTCGTTGCTGTGTTTGCCTCACGTATGGCTTTCTTTTTGTCTGGCCATGTGAACTGGTAACGCTCTTCGTTCTCGCCGATTATGTCATCGCCAAGTTCTATCTTCAGTTTCTCGAAGTCTATGCCAAGAACGACATTCCCCTTCTCGTCCTTGTGCTCAGTGACGCAATTGGGAAACAGTGCGGCAATCTTATGCACATTCTCTTTGGTCATATCTATACTTTCCATACGTAAGTGTTCCATATCATTATATTTGTGTTTTCAAGTTTTGTATCATGTTGAACAGTTCCATTTTCCTGCGAGGCTGACGTTCTGCCCTTGCCTTGCGCTCAAGTGCCTCAATCTGACAGAGTATCTTTCTCTGTCTATCATCCTCCGCTATTTGTTCTGACAGCGTCCTTTCTCCCTCAACTATTATATTGCCAATGCTTTTCACTATGTTATCCCATACCTCGTCAAGTGTCAATCCCTCAAGCGGCAGACCTATCTCGTCTGCGTTCATCCACTCTCCGCAATGCAGTTTGTCGTGATAGATTGCCATTTGTGCATGTCCGCCATATTGCAGCACAAACACCATTTTCTGAGGGATCAGACGTGAAAGCATTGTTATGTTTTTAGGGTCATAATCACGTCTTTTGAGTTGTATGTCTAAGACAAAAATCCCCTGAACCGTTTTTCCCTCTTTTATTGCAGGCAATGTGTTTGCCGAGATTATGTTTGCAAACATCATTTTGCTGACATCTGCGTCAAAGTGGGCTTGCTGTGCAGGGGCAACGTCAAACTTCCTATAGATAGCCGCCTTTGGCAACTGCCTTGAAATCTCAGTGGTATGTGGCAAGCCTTTCATTTCACGACAAAGAAACAAATCAACTCAAATTCGTCCAACCCTTTAGGAGTATTGGTAAATAACTCTCCCGCATAACCATCAAGGAAACTGTCGATGTCAGATTTCTCTTTCACATTGATTATTGACGATATGGCCTGACAAAGAAGGTCGGAATACTTTCCCATGTTGCTGCCGTTGCGTGTCTCTTTGTTGAATGGCTGGCAAAGTCCTTTTATTGGTTCGTTCTTGCCTTTGCAGAGATGGCGCAACCTGTCAAGCAGTTTCTTTGGTTCAAGATGATTAACCACAACATCGCCATCTTCTTTCAGATAGACCATATAGAAAGGATGCAGACGGTTTTTGCTGTCAATGTTGACAGATTTAGAGCGGTTTTTCAGGATGAACACTGCCCCTGGTGGTGTCTGTACGTCCGAAGGAACGACAGCATGAAGTCCGAAAGGTGTATGTTCTACATCAGGATTCTCTTTGATATATGCAAGCAGGTCAAGGCGAAATTCGTTCAATCCAAGATCCATGATGTTGATGCCAGTGTCCATATCCTCAATATCAACGACCTCTTCTTGCAGACGCTTCAATTGCTCACGACGATATTCCAAGTCCTTCTTTTCGCTTTCGGTCAGTTTGTCTGAAAGAAGATTGTCTTTCTCTGAGGCAGTCGAAGTGAGAATTACCGCTTTCATACGACTCTCTACCCTTCCCTTCAGGTCAATGTAATCATCAAGTTCCATGTCAGGCCAATAGTTTACCAACTGAATGACACTGTTACGACTTCCTATACGGTCAATACGCCCGAAACGCTGGATTATGCGTACAGGATTCCAGTGAATGTCGTAGTTTATAAGGTAGTCGCAGTCTTGAAGATTCTGACCTTCCGAGATACAATCGGTTGCTATGAGTACGTCAATGTCGTCTTTTGTGTCAGGATAGATAAGGTCTCTGTCTTTCGACAGAGGCGAGAAGAAAGTAAGTATGTTGTTGAACGAAAGAGGAAAGTTCCCGATAGTGCATCGTCCGTCAGTCGAGCCTGTGATAAGAGCCACATTCAGACCATGTTCTTTCTTTATGCGGTCAGCAAGGTTTGCATATAGATATTCCGCTGTATCGGCAAATGCAGTAAAGATAAGCACCTTTTTGTTCCCTGGATTTATTGGATTTGCAAACTTGTTTTCAAGGTCTGAATAGAGTTGTTGGAGTTTGCTGTCACATTCTGGCGTTATTACTGAAATGCCTTTCAGAATCTCTTTCAGCATTGTGCCATCGCTTGATAGGTCGTTTTTCCAAGTCATCACGTCAATATCCCTCAACCTGATTTTCTGCTTGCGGCCTATGCTATGTTCCTCATCATCGTCCAAACCGGCAACAGCGTTATTCACTGCATCTACTGTCACATCAACACGAGTTTTGAGGTAACTGTCTATGGTAGCAATGGTTTTGTCAATGTAGGACGTAATCTTTTCAAGCGTAAGGCGGAAGGAGTTGACGCTGCTTTCAAGACGTTTCAGCAGGTTTGTCGCCATCAAACGGAGAAGACCTGTCTCACGTCCCTGAATTGATATTCCCGAACCTTCAAGATTTATGTCATAACTTGAAAGGGCACTTGGTTTTATATAGTGCGAAGGGGTGTATATGGCAAGGGAAAGCAATTCTATTCTGTTTGCAATATCACTGAAAGTAACACAATCGTCAACACCAACAGACAAGGCAGGGCGGCATGAGACTGGAGGGAGACGTTTGGGGAAATCACCTATTTCTGACGTGTCGTAATATTTCACTATATGACTGCGGCTGCGTGCAATGGTGACAGCATCAAGAAGTTCAAAGAAGTCGAAACTGAGTTCTTCAAGAAGTCGTTCCGTTGTACGTTCGGCAGGTTGTAATTTAGACCATTTGGTGAATGCAGCCTGTGCAGAGCGGAAAATGTCGTTAATGCCTCGTTCCAGACCAAGTGCCTCGTTGAATTGTGCCGCACGTCCTTCGTATGCAAGTTGTAGTTGGTTTTTGAGGTCAAGAAAATGGTTGTTGACAGGTGTCGCACTCAACATAAGAACTTTAGTGCGCACTCCTGCACGAATGACCTTTTTCATCAGACGTTGATAGCGGTTATCTTTCTTCTCCGAATTTTCATCGCCTTGCATAAACCGTTCATCCTCCTCATCTACATTTCCCCCGTTTCTGAAGTTATGACTTTCGTCAATGACAATAAGGTCGTAGTTACCCCAGTTGATTCTCTCTAAGTCTAATCCAGCCGAATAACCCTTGTCACGACTCAAATCGCTATGAAAAAGTATGTCGTAACGAAGACGGTCGGCAACTAAGGGATTGTTTTTATAGTTAGTGCGGAATGTACTCCAGTTTTCATACAGTTTTTTAGGGCAAAGAACAAGCACTGACTTATTCCTGTTCTCGTAATATTTGATGATGCTTAGTGCCGTAAAAGTTTTGCCAAGTCCTACAGAATCAGCAAGGATGCAGCCATTGTATCTTTCCAATTTGTTTATGATGGCAAGTGCGGCATCTTTCTGGAAATTGTAGAGTTTGTTCCAGATTACGCTGTTCTTGAAACCTGTAGCCTCGTTAGGCAGCACATCCTCGTTTATATCCTCAAGAAACTCATTGAAGATATTGTATAGTGTTATGAAATAGATAAATTCAGGTGAGTTTTCCTGATATACCGTTTCTATATAGTCAAGTACACTGGATGTTACATCCTTGATTTTTGAAGTGTCATTCCACTGCTCGTTGAATATTTTCAGATACTCCTTGGCAAAAGGATTAGGCATTACATTAGTCAGGAAATATGCACTGTTGCCTCGCTCACAACCGAGTTCTGTAGAAGTAAATTCGTTGAAAGGATAGTAAGCACTTTGCTCCTCGGCATTTTTGACATGGAAAAAGCCCATCATTGTCTCTTGCGATGTGTTTGTGCGGAATTTCACCTTGTTGCGTATCCATTCTGCACACTCCTTTGCAATGGCTTTCTGCTCCAGTTTGTTGCGAAGTCTTATCTCAAAATCTGAACCATAAAGATTGCGTTCACGATTAAGTCGTGGAATATAGAACTCACGCTTCTCTTTCTTGACTTTATCCTTGATGAAGGTAGGCGAGGTAAAGATGAAACGCAGTTCGTCAATACCTTCAAGTTCTTTTTTCAATGCTTCGTAAGCATAAAGCGAGAATGAGGCTGCCGCAACAGACAATCGGGAGTTAGAGGTGATACGTTGCTTCATATCATCTATAACTCGCTCAGTAACATTATTTATAGACTTAGGCAGGTCCATAAAACAAAACAAGCCAACCCGGCTAATTAATGCAAATGCTATCAATCAACCGAATTGGCTTGTATATGGGTGCGTGAGGCAAGACTACTGCCCTGCAAAAAGAAAAGGATTGCGGGCAATCATCTTACGGTATTCCTGAGGCCAAGCTTGAGAATTTCTGAACCTCTGCCAAACAATAAAATAATATGATTATCCGCAATTAACCGACCAAAAATTTGGCTGAATCCCAGAAAATGCTTACCTTTGCACCAGATTTTAAATTTCACTGCAATATGAAGCTATTTGAATTTACCCAGCGTTTTCCTGACGAGGCTTCCTGCGAGTCTTATCTCAAGGCTCAACGAGAGAAGTCTGGCATTGTTTGCAAGAAGTGTGGTTGCCAAAAGAACTATTGGGACA
>JAKSHX010000025.1 GCA_024399155.1 archaeon
CGGCGAATATTAGATAAATGAACAAACAATGGGAACCTTATGGCGGTTAGGTCAAGCTACGGACGTAAAAGGTATATTGCGTTCGACCTTGGTTGTCATGTATCTAAGAAAAAACTTGAGACTGATCTTTCTAAAAGTAGTCATCCGATCAGAGTTATGCAATGCGCCGAAGGGTGGTGTATATTGAAATGTGAGCCGAAACATATGACTCACGTTACTGAAATGATTTCTAAAATAATTCCTGGGGCTGTATCTAAATCCACATCTGGAAGCTTATTGACTCTTAGAAAAAGGTATATGACTCTACGAAATACAAGGCCTAGATATATTGCTTTTACCGTTTCTGTAATGGAAAAACAATTAGTGAATGGCATTTTGAGAGTGAATGACGATGCCCCTCACATTAAATTCTGCGGGTCTGGATATATGATAATAGAAACTACTGTCAGGGATGTTGATAAAACAATAGCGTTAGTGAAAAATATTGATCCATCTGCAAAGGCGTTCCTTTCATCGTAT
This sequence comes from archaeon, assembly GCA_024399155.1. Lineage (GTDB taxonomy): Archaea > Thermoplasmatota > Thermoplasmata > Methanomassiliicoccales > Methanomethylophilaceae > Methanarcanum. Next base: position 520 of record JAKSHX010000025.1, read on the forward strand.
AAAGTAATGAACCTTAAGAGAACGATAGCAAATAGATCATCTGATCTCCGCACCGTGCTTTTTACACGATAGTAAACTAAGACAATTTATATACGATAATGATAACTTGCTCTCTGACAGGAAAGAGGAAACATGCAACCAGGACAAATGGCCTATGACAGGGGTATTACGGTATTTTCGCCTGACGGGAGGCTCTTTCAAGTTGAGTACGCCCGTGAAGCCGTCAAAAAGGGTACAACTACCATTGGATTGAAATTTGAGAGTGGGGTCATACTGATCGTGGATAAACGGGTATCAAGCAAACTTGTTGAACCCGATTCTATCGAGAAAATCTATAACATCGATGAGTACATCGGATGTGCAACATCTGGCCTTGTGGCAGATGCAAGAGTTCTTGTAGATCAGGCAAGAAAAGACGCACAGACTCATAAGATGACTTATAATGAAAACATTGCAGTCGAGGTACTCGTCAAAAAAATATGCGATTTCAAGCAAAACTTTACACAGTACGGCGGGTGCCGTCCATTCGGAACGGCCCTTCTTGTGGCAGGAACCGATGATACAGGAGCGCATTTATTTGAAACTGACCCATCAGGCGCGCTAGTTGCCTATAAAGCCGGATGTATCGGATCTGGAAGACCCACCGTGATGGATGTATTCGAAAAAGAGTACGAGGACAACATAACATATGAAGATGCTGTTATTTTGGGGATTAGAGCGCTCGCTGCGGCGACCGAGTGTAAACCTACCTCACAAACTATTGAAGCTGGTGTAGTCCTGCTCGATAAGCCGTTCAGAAGACTTAGTGAAAGTGAGTTAGAGTACTTCATAGCAAAAATTTGAAGGATACCCGATGGTTAACCTTGAAAATGCGGTTGTTGCTCGTCTTGAGGCGCACGGGGATACGTTCGAGGTTCTCCTCGACCCAGTCGTGATAGACTTTATTAAACAAGGGAAGGATGTTAACCTTGTAGACTATATGGCTGTAGAGGATGTTTTCAGCAACGCTAGAAAAGGTACAAAGTCGGCTGAAGATAAACTCAAAAATGCCTTTGGGACTGATGACATTGGAAAAATAGCAGAAAAGATCATCACGAAAGGTGAAATACAAGTCACAGCAGAACAAAGAAAAAGCATGTTATATGCTAAGAAGCGTAAAATTGTTGCATATATTGCCACCAACACCATCAACCCACAAACAAGACTTCCACACCCCCCAACGAGAATAGAGTTAGCATTAGAAGAATGTAAATTTCGTGTCGACCCCATAAAGTCAGTGGACAAACAAGTTAAAGAGGCTTTACGTCTTCTTGAGCCGCTTCTTCCTATAAAACTTGGAAGGAGTAAAATCGCCATAAAACTGAAATATGATGATTATGGAAAATGTTACGATGAGTTGAAGCAGTTCGGCACTGTTGAAAAGGAAGAGTGGAGTGCGGATGGTTCATGGGTTGGAATTTTAGACGTTCCGGCCGGAGTAATAGTTGATCTTACCACAAGACTCAACAATAAAACGAGAGGGCGCGCCGATATTAAACTGATATCATAAATACAGTAAAAAGTGATAAAAATGAAAAGAAAAAGCATCAAACCGTCACACGAAATCGTTGTTCCCGGAGATATCCTAGATACAAAGGGAGTCAGTGGTGGAGAGAACACATACGTAGTGGATGGTATTTTGTATGCCTCCATATTAGGTGTTAAAAATGTTTCTCCCGATGGCATTAGTGTAGTACCAATAAGCGGATGCTATATGCCAAAAAATGGTGATGTTGTAATTGGCATAATAAATGATGTCAGCGCATCCAACTGGATAGTTGATATAAATGCACCGTATCAAGCGCCTCTTCATGTAAGTGAGGTGCCATGGAAGGTTGAATTTGGAGATACACTAAGATACCTGAACATTGGAGATACTGTTCTCCTCAAAGTACTGATGGTTGATGAAAACAAGAAAATACAAGTGACTATGAACGATTCTGGGCTCAGAAAATTAGAGGGTGGCCAAATTGTCAACCTGTCGTATTCAAAGGTTTCTAGGGTTATCGGTAAAAATGGCTCAGTAATCCAAATACTTGAAAATATGACTGATTGTCGCATATTAATAGGACATAATGGAAGGATTTGGATAAGTGGCAACGATGAGAGTGCGGATATTGCAAGGCAAGCGATTGAATATATTATAGAAGACCTACGGTCCGGAAACCTCACCGAGAGAGTACAGACTTTTATCGAAGAGAGAATCCGTGGCTCAGGAGGGGAATGATTATGAGCGGACATACTGATATGATTTTAGTTGATGAAAATGGCATCAGGATCGACGGAAGAACCGTTGATCAACACAGACCATTTAAAATAGAAGCTGGTGTGCTGAACAACGCAGATGGATCGGCGTATGTAGAGATAGGAAAAAATAAGATTTTGGCTGCCGTGTATGGACCAAGAGAATGTCACCCTAAGCATATGCAAAATCCTACGAAAGCGATCATTCAGTGTAAGTATAATATGCAAACCTTTTCAGTTAGTGATAGAAAGAAACCAGGACCTGATAGAAGGTCCATAGAAATTTCTAAAATAACTGCTGAGGCTCTTGAAAATGTAGTCCTTACGGAGTTGTACCCCCGTGCGTCTATCGACGTATATATTGAAGTTCTTCAAGCAAACGCTGGAACTAGGTGTGCTGGACTCACAGCAGCTTCAGTTGCATTGGCAGATGCTGGAATACCGATGAGAGACATCATTCCTGCGTGTGCCGCTGGTAAAGCTGATAATAAAGTTCTTTTAGATTTAAATAAAGAAGAGGATAACTTTGGACAAGCTGATGTGCCAATCGCTATTGTTCCATCTACGGATGAGATTGTTCTTCTTCAGATGGACGGTAATATGACAAGAGATGAACTTGACAAAGCAATCAGTATGGCTATGGGTGCATGTCACGAATTATATGACGTTCAGAAAGATGCATTGAAAAGGCGGTATGCTAAAAGGGTAGTGGAGGTTGAAACTGATGAGTGATTCTGTAATTTCGGAAATTAGACGTGATCACATCTTGAAGCTCCTTGGGAGCGGTAAAAGAACTGATGGACGCAAGTTTACAGATTGGAGGGAAATCAGTGTTAGTACCAATTGCATTGAATCTGCTGATGGGTCTGCAAGAGTTAAACTTGGAAAAACTGAAGTAATAGCGGGAGTCAAGATCATTCCCGGAACACCGTTTCCTGATACTCCCAATGAAGGTATCCTCACAACTGGGATGGAATTCTTGCCTATGGCACACCCTTCATTCGAAGGAGGCCCTCCAGGCGATGATGCTATTGAACTTGCACGTATTGTAGACCGTGGAATACGCGAATCTGGCATGGTAGATGTGAGTCAGCTATGCATAGAACCTGGAGAAAAAGTTTGGATGTGCTTCATTGATATGTACGCTCTTGATTATGACGGGAATTTATTTGATACAGCTAATCTGGCGGCAGTCATGGCTCTCAAAACTGCAACGGTGCCGCGCGTACAGTACGGATTAGGAGATAGTGATTGTCCTTTGCCTGTTACGTGTTTTCCGGTGTCTGTTACAACATATAAAATAGATAATACTTTAATACTAGACCCTGATTTTGACGAGGAACATATATCATCTGCGCGTCTAACAGTTACGACCGACGACAATGGAAATTTCAGGGCGATGCAAAAGGGTGGCAGTGGATCTGTTACACTTGATGAACTTAACCAGTGTCTCGATATGTCTGTCGCAAAGGGTAAAGAAGTCAGAAAGATTATCGGGTGATAGAGATGTCAAAGAGAACAGAAAAAGTTGGGACGTCCGGAAGATTTGGAGTCAGATATGGCGTCGTTGTCAGAAATAGGATCAAGACGATCGAATCTAATCAAAAGAAAAACCATGAATGCCCTATTTGTCACCATGTATCGGTCAAAAGAGTCTGTTCAGGAGTTTGGGCGTGCAAACATTGTAGCACAAAATATGCCGCTGGAGCATATTCTCCTGAATTTAAGACAAAATGTTGAGTTGAGTACAAGGTGATTTAGTTGTATAGATGTGGAAAATGCAACGAACCAATCAGAGATGTTAACACACTAGGATTGCAGTGTGATAAGTGTGGTTCGAAAATCTTTTACAAAGAAAGGCCAAATGTTAAGAAAATTCTTAAATCGGATTAGTAATATGTTAAACGCGACGTTAAAGATAAGATCCGAAGATTCAGAAGCGATCGCTTCTTCGCTGGTACCTGAAGTGGAACGGGACTTATCGCGTACCCACGCGAGTGTTCTGCTTTCAGACGGGGCAGCTGTGATATCCATAAACGGTAAGGATACCGTTGCCATGCGAGCGGCGCTTAATTCTTACTTAGAATGTATAAAGATCACAGAAGAAATTAGTAGAATGGTAAAGGTGAATGTATGAACAATATCAGCCCACAGTTACAAAATCAGATTGCTCAATTTCAACAACTCCAACAGCAGCTTCAAGCAGTCAGCTCGCAAAAGATCCAGATGGAGTCCCAACTCAAAGAAATTAAGAGAGCCATGGAAGAATTAGATAAAGCTTCCGGAGATGTTTACAAAAATGTTGGATCATTGATGATTAAAATTGATGATAAAGAAGCCTTAAAAATGGAACTTGAGGAGTCTGTAGAGACGTTTGAGGTAAGAATTAAATCAATAGATCGTCAAGAAAAAAATTTGCGTGAGAAATACAACGAGATGCAAGCATCCATTAAAATTGCCATGGAAAAACAGCAATAGCCCTATGTTGACGTTGTTAACAATATTTCTTAATCATCATCAGTCTGTAGCCGTGTGACAGGGGAGGCCTGGATACATCAATGCAGGATGGTCTGGGTGGTAGTGGCTGATGAAATTGATGGATATCTACGAGACTTTAGTTAATGATGCTCATGTCGGACGATATATCGGGTGTCAATCGCGTATTTAAGATTAAATTACTAGATGTGTGAGTGTATGGTCGTCGTCGAATTTATAATAAATATAAATCATGTACTTGTGGTGCCTTCGGTTTACTAATATTCGTAAACATATGACGCAAATTATTAAATCTGGAATGTACCTGTGTGGGAGACTAGATACTTTCTACATGTGATATTCGATGAGAGATACTACTAGGAGACTGGTCGGATTGTCCGTGATGCTGTCTCTGATAGTAATTTTTGTGATCGCGATTGTCGGTGATGGGTCATCGGCCGATGGCATCGATTGTAAAAAATATTATTATAATCAACTAGAATACGACTTTGAGAAGGAAATTTACGATAAAATTGAAAAGATTGAAGATTTTGAAATCGACAAAGATTCCGGATCAAAGTATGTGACGTTTGATGTGAAAGTCGATAAACTACGCTATTTAATGCTTTCACGCGATGAGATGAAAAAATGCATAAATAAAGCGGTTTGTGCTGCCATGCTTGACATGCCACTCGATACGTATTTTTTTCATACCTATGGTTTTGAGGCATATCCTGTCTTATGTTTTTGGTCGCACATCAACATCAAATTGTATGTAACTGACGACTATAATGAAAAAACAAAGTGTGAGTATGATCAGGATATTGCTAAGAAAATAGATAGTATACCTGCAGAAATAAATAAGTTGGTTACGGTCCCAGATAAAATAACGGCAATACACAGGTACGTTATCGATACACTCAGTTATGATTATAAGAGTTGTAATACTGGTCAGTCAGATGGTAAATCAAGCAATGATCCTCATGCTCCTGGTCGTGCCCGTTCAGTGTACAATGCTTTCGTCGGTGATCATAAGGTAGTCTGTGTAGGATATGCTGAAATGTTCAAAGTCTTGTGTGATAAATGCAATATACCGTGTATTATCGTGTTTGGTGATGGAGTCATAGGTAATAATGACCGAGATAGCGGACATGCGTGGAATTATGTATACGTTGGTGATTCGTGGCGTATTGTGGACTGTACATGGGACGACTTAAAAGATGTGTGTGGAACTGTAAGTACGAAATATCTTATGTCAGGAGCAGACAAATGTCACCGACCAAATGATTATATGAATCTCAAAACTCCTGTACTCGGCAATTTGGCAACATTTATTTCCGGTGACGTTGAATTATTCAAAGTTGTGTTCGAAAATGGAATAATTTTTGAACCTGCAATACCCGAAGAAGCAGGAAAAACATTCATGTATTGGTATATAGGTGACGAGAATGAGCCATTTGACTTTCATTCGTCCGTTACCACTGATATAACTCTTAGAGCGAAATGGACAACAGAGCCTGTTTTTAAAATTATTTACAATTCAATGGGTGGTTCTAACATAAACCGCACTGTCATTACTCAGGACAATCCCACTGGATATATAACCGACAATATTCCAGAAAAAGAAAGATGTGCATTCAAAGGATGGAATGATTCACCTACTGGAAATGGTGAATGGTTCGAAGCCAATGATAAAGTTGAAATGGAATCTGATATGCAATTGTATGCAATGTGGGAACTTATAACAGATACAACCAACATCCTAAATGTTGGGCTGATCGATGTAGCTATTATCTGTGGAGGCATAACGTGCATTTTAGTCCTGGTTATTATGATCAAAAAAGGACTATAACAACTCGTTCGTTCCTTTTATTTTTATATCAAAATATAATGGTTCGACCATGCTAAAGGAGATTGCAAAATTTCTCAGTAATGGTCGAAAAATAATATTAGTACACGGTGACGCGGATATGGATGCCGTCGGTTCCGCTTACGCAATTTCTAAAATTTTTCCTGAGGCAGACATATGTGCACCTAATGGAATCGATAGAACAGTGAAAATAGTGTCAGAAAAAATAAAATTAGAAATTTTAAAAAGATGTGATATTTCATCGTATGATACTGTTGTAGTGGTCGATACGTCATCTCCAGAACAACTCGGCCCATGTATTGAACTTCCGTATGATAAGACAATAATAATAGATCATCACCAAAACAACGAAAAATTTAGGCTTTACAATACGTATGTGGATTCATCTAAAATTGCTTGTACGGAAATTATTCTCGATATTATTAAAGAGAATGGAATTTCTGTGACAAAGGACGTGGGATTAATGCTTCTTGGTGGAATGCTAACAGACAGCGGGCATTTTCAATTTGCTAATTCTACACTTCTGAAAAATTTTGCATATATCCTTGATAACACTGGAATACAAATGGATGAGGTAATGGCGCTAATCAAATTAGAAACAGATATATCCGAACGTGTAGCAACGATAAAACACATTGGAAGATCTAAATTTGATTACGTTGACAACATGATTGTAGCAACATCCCACGGCGGTAGCTTTGAAGCATCTGGATGTAGAGCACTAATGTTTTCTGGTGCGGACGTTGCATTTGTAGCTTCACAAAGAGGGGACAACTTCCGCCTGAGTGCCAGGACAACCCAGGAGATGATACGTAATGGTTTAAATCTTAGTAAAATGCTTAAGGATTTAAGTTTTGAAACTGCTACGGACGGCGGCGGCCATGAAGGTGCCGCGGGACTTTCTGGTGTTGGTGATGCTGAATCTATACTGCATATATGCATGATGAAAACAATGGAGGAATTTAGAAAAATAAAAAAAATGGGACGTAGTCCTAAATAATTTATTTTTTGAGTGTCTCTAAAATTTCTGTTATTTTATTTAAATTGTCGGGATGTTCTTTAAAAAATTTGCGTACTGGCTCAAAATACTTTATGATGGCTTCTGCGGTGGCTTTCTTTAAATCTGCGGGATGAAGTTTTCCTGAAAAATAAGCTTTTGTAAGCTCCTCATAGCTACAATAGGACACTGGTCCTCCAAACTTGTTTGGTCTATCAATATCCAACTTTCCTATCTTAGAAAACAGAATGTTTTTACATATCATTAGTACTGGATTAATATCCTCTTCTGTTTGCTCTATGGAACAAAATGCCTTACTCATTTTTTTTCTAATATCATCGATAGAATCGTGAATTTTGATGCTGTCATCAGGATGACTCTTAGACATCTTTGATGAAACTGAGTCCATCTTATTTCCTCCACTCAATCCAGGAAGAAGTGGTGTATGTAATGCAATTGGTTTAGTCCATCCACATTTGTCAGCAACATCTCTTGCTAGCATGTGAACACGTCTTTGATCCATGCCTGCATAGGCAAGGTCTATTCCCATCGAAAATATATCAGCGACCTGCATAAGTGGATACATCACCTTTGATGAATCCAATTCCGCTTCGTCTTCAGAACGCCCCATAATTGTCATAGATTTTTTGATTCTTGCCATGGTACACGATTTACCAATGTTAATGACGTTTTCCCAATACTTGGAATCAGCAATTAATTCAGAAGCGTATCTAAAGCTAACACTTTCTTTTGGAACGCCCAATGCGATGAAACAATCCTCCATATATTTAGCGCACACGCGAATGTTCTCAAGATTTCCACCTAATTTATCATTGATGAGTGCGTGCCAATCTGCCCAAAATATAATTACTTTAAATCCTGCTGCACATAAATCACAAATTTTCTCTACAACTAATGCCCATCCAAGATGTACGAGACCTGATGGCTCAAATCCAATATAAGCTACGGGATGCTCGTTGGAAGTCAAAAGAGTTCTGAGTTCTTCTTCGTCAATAAGTTCATCAGAATTTCTTACGACCAGCTGATATCTCTGCTCAATATCCATGTAGATCGGAGTGGCTATGTCAAACTATCGTTAAAAAATTAACCATGTAAAAATAAAAGTAAGAAGCGCTGTTGTCTTGACCTGAACATTTAGTAGTAAAACATATCGTGATACTTGCAACACGTTTCTAATTTGAAATTTGTTTGCGCTATATTTTTCTTAGTAACATCAATTGTTAGATGAGGACAATTAAGCAATTGCATGAATACTAGTGCCCTAGTCAAGTAATACATGCACAAGTGAACCGGCGGGAATTTTGTGTATTTAATCGTTTCAAGACTATCGTTTACATTCGCATATTTAATACCGCTTAAAAACCATCTTCATATGAATATCCACATTATTTTCAAAACGGGTTGGTGATAACCTAAGATGTACAGAAATTTCTTGTAAAAAATAAAACCTGATCACTAAAGGTATTAACAACGTTTTTAGTTGTGGTAAAAAAATCGAGGCATTAATTTAGATATCTATTAATAATATGGACCATCCGCAATTATGAAGATCGTAGGATTTATCAGAACTACATTACTTGACTGGGATGGGAAGGTAGCCTGCACCATCTATCTCGCAAATTGTAATTTTAGGTGCCCATATTGTCATAATAAAGAGATTATTTTTGACTCTGATAAAATTGATGAACTTGATGAAAAGAAAATTTTCAACTATATTCAAGAGAATTCCGATTTTCTGGATGGTGTAGTCATTTCTGGGGGTGAACCCACGATAAATACGGATCTCTCTAAACTTATTAAAAAACTTAAGGAAATGGGAATGAAAATCAAACTTGATACAAATGGATATAACCCAGACGTACTGGATGATCTTATTGGAGCAGGATATATTGATAAAATTGCAATGGATATTAAAGCTCCACTTACCGAAGAGAAGTACTCTGCAGTAACTGGGGTGCATATCAATCCTGAAATCTTAAAAAAAAGCATTAAAATCATAATGAATTCTAATATCGATTATGAGTTTAGGACTACTTGCTCACCTATATTTATAAAACCTGAGGATATAGACGAAATTGGAAAAAGTATCAATGGTGCTGAAAATTATAATTTGCAACAATTCCGACCCAAAATTTGTCTTGATAGCAGGTTAGAACATATTAGCCCATATAAAGAATCGGTAATATTACAAATGGCTAAAATTGCAAGAAAATATGCCAAAAACGTAAAGATAAGGGGTATCTGATCCTCTATTATATGACATAACGGTCACTCGCAGCAATCTAACACGTTGGCATATAGTTTTTAAAACATGTTCAGCCAACCGTATCTCTCAAGATCGTTAGTAAATATTTCTTAAAATTGACTTATAGATGAGAGCTCACTGTTGTTAGAATAATTATGTGTGTTCTGTAGTTTGACCGTCTCATATATTAAACAACCACGAGACCATCCCTCATACATTCATTATCATTTGTTTGGCGATTAAATTAATGTCTATATCAGTGTGGCTTAGCTGATTTTTGTAAGAAAAGTCACTCCAAAGCTTGACTGTTTTAATTTTAGCACGTATACTGGACTGTCATAAAATATCGTGTCATTAATTCTTTGAATTTGGTTCCCTTTTCTCTTTCAGAAACGGATTTTGTACGATATTTATTCAAAATGTCGCGAAATGACGCGCTCCTCTTCCTGCAGGTGGTATGGGGGCAATTTTAAAATACATAACGATTTTGGTGTCGACCAGTACTATCTTCAACGAGATCAATAAATCAACGTCATCTGGGTATTTCTGGTTTAAATGTAGACAAATATGAACCTTACAAAATTATGGGGGAGACGTAGGCAGACTATATAATTTCTTTATATACAGCTGTAACAGCTTGGAATTGTGAACTCTTTTAGTACAGAATGGGATGCGTTTACGGGTCATTGCACGATACTATGTTCGTTATATACCGAGATATGGGTTTCTTCGAGCACGCGACTAGACCTTTATTTATAAAGTAATTGTGGCTTGGCGGTTGGTGAATAATTATTTTATTTCAATATTAAATAATATATTTTTATATTAATTAATTAATACGCATACTATGACCATTGAGGAAGAAATTGCAAAAGGATTTGGCGAAGGATTTGATTGTTCTACAGCTGTATTTTCAAGACTTGCTAGAGAAGTCGGATTCACTGAGGAAGAAGGAAAAAAGCTGTCAGCGTGTTTTGGCATCGGCATGATGCAGGGCACAATATGCGGTGCAGTTAGCGGTGCATTCATAGCTATTGGCGCTAAGTATGGTAATGTTAAACCTGGTGATATGACACAAAAAGGATTGTGCATGTCAAAAAGACAGGAATTCATAGAGGCATTCGAGAGAGAATTTGGGTCACTTACTTGTCCTGGGTTACTTAATCTTGACCTGAGAAAAGAAGAGGATATGAAAAAGGCACAGGAAGAGGGTCTACTAACGAGCGTCTGTCCAAAATATTGCAAAAGAGCAATAGAAATTACAAAAAGTATCCTGTGATTGTTTTAATATTCCTAAAATTTCTTTATATGATGGT
>JAKSHX010000026.1 GCA_024399155.1 archaeon
CGATTCTTTCGATCGTACAGATGCCTTCAGGCATACCAGTTGCATCAGTTGGGCTCGATAGAGGAGATAATGCTGCCATCCTTGCAATAGAAATTTTAAGCATCGAAAAACCAGAAATAGCAAAAAAACTTAATATCTACAGGGAAGAGATGGCAACGAAGATCAAAAAAGACTCGGAAGAAATCGTCCATTCCATTTAAGAACGACAAACCACCGAAAGACAAGGCATTTTAACACTATATAAAATAAATGTTCAATTACGAGGTGGGTTATGGTCTCATCATATGAAATTCATCAATTCGCAACGCACCCAGGAAAATGGAATCAAATTTTAGATTTGGAATTGCCACATCCAAGTTACTAATACAAAAGAATGGTAAAATTTAATGAAAGCATAGCAACTGCTACGAAGAATTTAAGTACATTAAAAAGAAGGCCAAAGACCAATACAAAGTTTTTGGATGTGGCAATCCGTTAAAAAATCTACAATAAAGCATACCAAATTGCAATATGATACAAAATAAATCTCAAAAGGGTGCAACACCAAAATTTATATTCGTATACAACTCACAGGCAAACCAGCGCAAATGCAAAATATTTCAGACAGTAACGTTAGAAATGCTCTAACAATTACCACCCAGACTGAAAATAATATTAAAAACAATTGCGTGCACAGAGGTAAATGTTAAGAGAGATAGCGATTTGCCTCGGTAATCGGTATGATGATGGCAGATCCTGAGACATATGCCAAAAGACCCAATAAGACCTTAAACATGTTGATAATGTCCAGAAACCGAATAAAATATGGCTATGATATTGCAAATATTGGTAATAATTAAAGGATGAAGGGTTTTATATGAATAGTAATGAACGTCCGGAATCGATGGAACGCATAGTAACACCCAAATTGGCAGACACATTTATCGAAGAGAAAGTAATCGAGGTGCAGAAACAGGTTAGGGATAGAAAAGTATTGGTGGCATTATCTGGAGGAATCGATTCCTCCGTTGTCGCTGCATTGCTGATTAGAGCTATTGGCAACAATACTATATGTGTGCATGTAGACCACGGACTTCTTCGTAAGGGAGAATCTGAGCAAGTTGTTAGTATTTTTCGCAACCAGATGAAAGCAAACGTAGCATATATCGATGCATCAGAAAGATTTTTGAAAAAATTAGAGGGTATTTCAGATCCTGAACAGAAAAGAAAGATTATTGGTACCGAATTTATCGCGGTGTTTGAAGAAGAAGCTAAAAAAATCAATGGAATTGAGTTTCTTGGTCAAGGCACCATATATCCTGATATCGTTGAAAGTAAGTGTGTAAAAACACACCATAATGTTGGCGGTCTTCCTGAGAATCTCAGATTTAAATTGGTAGAGCCAATAAAATTTTTATTTAAAGATGAGGTCCGTGTAGTTGGTAAGCAATTAGGTCTTCCAGATTCTATAATACACCGCCAACCATTTCCCGGTCCAGGGCTCGGTGTAAGATGCACCGGTGCAATTACACGCGATCGTCTTATGGCTGTACGAGAATCAGACGCCATTCTTAGAGAGGAGTTTGCCGAGGCCGGACTCGAGGACAAAGTGTGGCAATATTTTACTATAGTACCAGATTATCGTTCTACAGGCGTTCGTAATGGGCAGCGCATTTGGGACTGGCCAGTCATTATTCGTGCGGTTAACACCAAGGATGCTATGACTGCTACTATTGAAGAGATTCCGTGGTCGTTGCTTAATAAAATAACGAGGCGCATACTTACTGAAGTCAAAGGTGTTAACCGCGTTCTTTATGACCTCTCACCTAAACCATGCGCTACTATAGAATGGGAATAACATTGTGAAATCGGCTGTACTTATTATTCTATCCCCACGACGTAAGCTTTCATGACGATAAATTTAGGCTTACATAAAACCCAACTCGCATAATTTATAGATGAAACCATCATACAGAAACGATCGACTCATGTATGGGCCGCACTGGCATACTTATAAGACACTCATGCACCGAACAGAGTGTGGTTTCCATTCCTGAAAACAATTTCTTGGTTTTTGAATAAAATAAACAGCACGCAACCATAACAAACCAGCAATGAAAAGTAAAGTGTTTATAAAAATATCAGTTAAGATTTTTGAGCATGATTTCCAGATCTGAAAGGATTTGCATTATTGCACTCCATGACTCCATAGGTATGTTTGGATCATTGGAAAGGTCTGCTAAAATATTGATAGCACTTGAAACACGGATGTCTAGAGCTTTTTTGTCGTCCAATAGAAGTTCCACAGCAGTTGTTGCGCCTTTTCTAATATTTTTTGGAACTCCATTATCGCTCGCTAGACGTCCTTCAAGCTCATTTGTGATTTGTTTAAGTTTTGTGTCCTGTATAGTCATATAATTCCCCCGTCTATATGGATTCAAATTCTTCCTGAAGGTCTATCACAAACTGTTCTAAAACATCTTCGAAAGACTGTGATTTGTATTCCCTGTTACCACCTAAGTCACTCCTAACTCGGGCAATGAAATCGTTATTGTCTTTCATGATTTCTATTGTGCACAACTCTTCTTCCATAAAACTGCCTACCTGCGGGTAGTTATTCAATGGGAGGCCTGTATTTAAATGATGTTGTTGTCACGTCGTCACAGTAAGTGAAATGTCCAACTAAACGACAGATATGTTCATTCTCTTTAACGTTACTGACTGACTTATTCAATAGAAACTGCCAGTCAATATTGAGATGACGTCAAATAACAACATTTGTAAAGGCAAGAAATATATGCATAAATTAACTCATCATGAGGCGTATTATCATCCAGCACACTACGTCTCTGAACATTTAAATAAATAATTATTACTATGTTATAACTAACCACACTATTCTTATTGATATATATTGAGATATAAAGGTCTCAAAAGACGTCAGCTCAAACATAATAAAAGAAATTAATATCGAAAAATCGTTGTTCAGTAAAGATTCTTATTTGTTATCAATCAAAAACTAGAATTAAGATATTTAGAAGTTAGTATAAAAACAACAAACGAAACTTTTAAGGTAAGGATTTTATGTAGGAACGCGTCTTATCAACTAACATTTAGTGGTAACGAGCACAGAAAAAGTTGCCGTGGTTTTGATGCCTGAGGCAGACGGACGATAACATGGATGAAAAAATCGTGAAGACCCCTAATTATCAGAATAAAATTGAGGGTATGTTTCGCACTTTGGGTAAAGGGAAATACAGCAGAATCATTAACATGGCTCGTACTCCTACCGATGATGAATATAGAAAAACTATCATGATAACAGGAATCGGAATTATTATTTTAGGAGCAGTCGGATTTTTTATTCAATGGCTAATAACTTATGTTCCAAAATGTTTCTAATGTTGGGGAGAGAATTGAATGTCGATTATTATCATCGCAGAAAATGATTTGCAAAAGGTGCATGCCGGTCACTCTGTCGGTTGGTCTTTGAAAGTCAATACGGATGCATTGAAGATCACATTCAGTTTTAGAATTACAACTGGACCTAATGCAGAAGATTCACCTGAGTGGAGTGTATATTTTAAGAAAAATAATGACGAAATCTGGAATAGTTGCAGTTCTAAAACCGAGGTTGAGGTTGATTTCTCTGAGAAAGACCAATACGCTCTAGAGGTTACTTGTCCTGATGGCGCAAGATACGACGATACTGTATCGATAACCGTTAATGTTTCAACAAAAGGAGAAATTTGTTCAAAGGAATTTACGGCGCGTGCTACACAGTCAATTATGGTCTTAAAGACACAGATTGACCACGAAAAAAGTGTTGTAGACAGTCTCAGTTCAAAGGCAAATATCGGACAGAAGGATATATATGCAATTCTCAGTCCAGCCACTCTCAGGGGATATGTGTTTGTGGAAGGAATGAACACAGATTGCATGCGTGAAAAAATAAAAGATATTAGGAAAGCTAGATCGTTTATTACTGATAAAAAAAGGTCTAAGGGAGATCAAAGTATAATTGGAGAGACTACGATCGAGGACATTGATCACTATCTTATGCCACTATCCACTGTTGTTGGTATAGTTGAGGGTGATTTGGTAGAGCTTGTTAATGGACCATTTAAGGGCGAGAAGGCGAGGGTTCAGCAAATAGATCAATCTAAAGAAGAAATTACCGTTGAACTTATCGAAGCAATGGTTCCTATACCCATCACTGTGAAGGGTGATAGCGTCAGAATTATCGAAAAGGAGAGATGAATATAATGACAGATATTGTTGAAGTACTAGTGGACGGAGGTAAAGCCACCGCAGGTCCCCCAATCGGTCCTGCACTTGGGCCTAAAGGAGTAAACATTGGTAAAATAATTGCGGCAATTAATGAGAAAACGAAAGTATTTTCAGGAATGAAAGTTCCAGTGAAGATAATAATCAAGGATGATAAGTCGTTTGATATTAATGTTGGAACACCTCCGGTGTCTGCTCTTGTTAAAGGAGAACTTAAACTTCAAAGCGGATCTGGCAACGCAAAGACAAATAAGGTTGGAAATTTAACAATCGAACAGATAAAGAAAATTGCTGTTATGAAGCAGGACGATCTTCTTGGAGCAACAATTGAATCTCGCATTTGTGAGATTGCTGGCAGCTGTGTATCCATTGGCGTAACAGTTGATAATAAAGATGCTAAAATTTTTATCAATGATGTTAAAACTGGGGCGTATGTAGGTGTATTTTAAGTAGGCGGTGAACTGCCAGAAGCATGGTTACACATCCATGCGCTAGCAATAACCGTATCTACTAACACCAACACGTTTTCTTCAAAAGTTATTGGATCCTTGCGGAAACTTAAGTATTATAGTAGTGAAAAACCATAACTGCCTGTCGTTACAGCATGTTTGTCACATTTATCGGCCATAACAAAGTACTTCCATGTTAAGGGTTTATATACGTCTTCCTTATTAAGACGACTTACTTGTAGGAGAACCATGCGGTTCGCGTGTACTACGAGGGGGAATCAAATTGGCAGAAAAATCAACCGTAATGACCGTGCAAAGAGTACTTAGTAGTGCAAAAAAGCGCAATTTTGTCGAGACGGTTGAATTGGCCATTAACCTAAAAGATATAGACCTCTCCACTCCAAAAAACCGTATTGCAGATGATATTATTTTGCCGAACGGTCGTGGAAAAGCTATCAGAATATGTGTGATCGGTGGTGGTGAACTTGCCTTAAAAGCCAAAGGTATCGCAGATGCTGTCATCACACCCGAAGAACTTCAGACGATCGCCGACGATAAAAAACAGGCTAAAAAATTCGTAAATAGCATTGATTACTTCATCGCTGAGGCGCCTCTTATGGCAATTGTTGGAAAGAGACTTGGTACTATTCTCGGCCCCCGTGGAAAAATGCCTAAACCTATTGCACCCGGAGTTGACCCAGATGCAATGATTACAAATCTGCGCAAATCCGTTTCCGTAAGAACAAAAGACAGGGTTACTTTTCATGTGCCCGTTGGAGTGGCTAGCATGTCTGCCGAAGAGATCGCCGACAATATCGAGACTATTTTCAAGCGTATTGAGACTAAACTTGAAAAGGGAAGAATGAACATCGCATCATCCTATGTTAAGACCACTATGAGCCCATCTGAAAGGTTGATTTGAGGAGATTTAGAAATGGCACACGTTGCAGATTGGAAAAAGGGCATCGTTAAAAGTTTGATCAACGAAATGGTCGCTAAGCCTGTAGTTGCCGTTGTTAATATGTACGGAATCGGCGGTCAGCAGATTCAGTCCATGAGAGCAGGACTTAGACAGCATGCAACATTAAAGATGACCAAAAACAATCTTATGTTACTAGCATTTGATGAAGCAGCTAAACAGAAGCCAGGGCTCAATATACTTAAAGATAAAATTAGTGGACAATGCGCGATTATAGCCACGGATCTCAACCCATTTAACTTATTTAGACAGCTTGAGGCAACCAAGACAGCATCTCCCGCGAAGGCAGGAGAACTCGCTCCCGAAGATATTATTGTTCACCAAGGACCAACACCTTTTGGACCAGGTCCTATTATCGGAGAGCTTCAAAAACTTGGTCTTCCCACATCGATTGATGGAGGAAAGATCGTAGTCAGAAAAGATACAACACTCGTAGAAAAAGGAAATCCAATTCCTGCGAATGTTGCCGCTATGCTTCCCAAGTTAGGAATTTTTCCAATGATTGTAGGTCTTGACCTCAGAGCAGCTTATGAGAACAAAGTAGTCTACGAAAGAGATGTCTTAGACATCTCAGAGGACTATTATAAGAGTCTGTTTGCTAATGCGGTGACCAATGCACATGCGTTAAGTATTGCAATCGTATTTCCAACAACAGAAACAATCATGTCTCTCGTTAAAAAAGCGTTTAGAGAGGCTTTGGGTATTTCAATTGCAACCGTGTTCCCAAATAAATACAACGTCAAGGTACTTCTCTCCAAAGCAGATGCGCAGATGCTCTCCGTCGCATTAGCTGCAAATTATTCAAACAATGCTATTGTAGCAAAAGTAAAGCCAGTCGTGGCGACGCCTGTGACAGAAGAGTCTAAGGAAGAAGTAAAGAATGTCGAAAAAGATAAAGAGGTCAGTGAAGAAGAGGCAGTCTCTGGCCTAAGCGAGTTATTCGGTTAAAATATAGGAAGAGGTTGAACATAATGGAGTATATCTATAGTGCGATGGTTCTCTACGCAGCAGGCAAGGACATTACAGAAGATGCTATTACAGCAATTCTTAAAGTTGCTGGTATAGATCCTGATGTAGCCAAAATTAAAGCCTTGGTATCATCGCTTGAGGGAGTTAATATTGCTGATGCGATCGCATCTGCATCTGTTGCAGCCACGCCTGCAACTGTAGTGGCATCTGTAGCAGACGCTCCTACTGCAAAGGTAAAAGAAGAGAAGCCGAAAGAAGAAAAAGTTTCAGAGGAAGAGGCAGCCGCTGGTCTAAGTGCGTTGTTCGGGTAAACAAGCGGTTCGACTTTACCAATATTTTTAAACTTTTTATTATCAACCCCATTACACGTGAAACCGGGCTGCTAATTACACTTAATCTGCACAAAAAATCCTAATGCTCAGCATTGTGACATTTAAAATGTCGCCCGGTTAATGTTTAAATGCAAGTTTTTTTCCGTTACCTAATGATTGGCCACTACAACGATTTTCATTGCGAAGTAGCTAAATTTGTAAAGTTCGAATATTTGATCGATCTACACATGTCATATAAATCGCAATAACTCAGAAAACGTTTTATTTTCATAATAATCAATTCATTAATCTAAGAACATCATATTTTAATAACTCCAGAATTTCTGTTATAAAAACATTTCAATCACCCGTTATTAAAAATCAAAACATTCCTTTTAAAATGATATTTATAATAAAATAAAGGCCAGCACACATTATATCTCAACATGAATTCGTTGACTTAAAAGTGTCAAGATTACCATAAATAAGTCTAGCTAAAACCTTATTGATCTCCTTCTTTCTGATTTTGTTTAGAATTTTCAATTATCAGTTTTGAAGCATCTCCAAATACGCCCATAATGGTATTGTATTCATATCTGGATGGAATTGCGCGCCCCATCATCTTTCTAAACATAGTAGACGTGGTTTTCATTCTATGTTTAGGATAATTTATATTTACAAGTAGATCATCGAAATATCTGAACATTCTTTCTTTTTCTTCATGATTAGCAGATTTTGGAGAATTAATAGCCGTACCAAATAATTCATATAATATGACAGTGACAGCATGAGAAAGGTTCAATATAGGGTATATATCGCTAGATGGGATGTGAACTAAAATATCACATTCCGTTAGCTCGTTTTTGAGGAGTCCCAAATCTTCTCTACCAAATAAAATTGCAATTTTTTCTCTATAATCAGAAACTTTATTAGCAAACTCACGCACTGACATAGAAATCCTAGCATAATTTTTATCACTTTTAGTGGTCACTCCGCTAGTTCCTACAATCAAAAAGCATCCTTCTACGGCTTTATTGATAGAATCGACTATTTTAGCATTATCAAGAATGTTAGATCCATGTTTTGCTCTACGATATGCATCATCACCGATTTCACAAGGATGAACGAGATACAACTCAGAAACATCAAAATTTGCCATTGATCTTGCAACAGCACCAATATTTCCTTCAAATTTGGGCGCTACAAGAATGATACGTACATCGGCCATAACGATTTGCAGTATCCAAAAGTTAAATATATAGTATGTGACCACAACGTCTCTACTAAAATTGTGGCCATATATGTTAAAAGAATACGAAAATCATTATTTTTAATACGCGCACGGTACATATAAGTTGACGGTGTTGTCTTTCTTCAATCTAAATAGTATCTATTTTTTATATGGTCAAAACATCGCGATCGAGTGTTATATGAATACAACTATTCAGATGAAAAACGGTCAATAATAACTAAATAATAATTTAGCAGGTTTTTTATTCTAAACAGCCGTGCCCCCTGAATGAATCACAATAATAAAGTGATATCACATCACCTGTGAACAAACAAATCTGTATCACTAAAAAAGGTTGACAAACGCATTTATGAAGGCATAAGAATGTTAATTGCTGTTACTGGAACTCCCGGGGTTGGAAAGAGTACAGTCTCAAAAATGTTAGCGCGTAAGTATAGAGTGATCAACATACATTCTTATGCAGAGCAACACGGATTGTTTGATAGTTATGATGAAGAAGCCGAATCCTATAATGTCGATGTAGATAAGTTAAATGATGCAATAATGTCCGAGTCTACAGAAGGCTATGTTTTTCTTGATGGTCACCTTTCACATTTTGTAGATTGTAATATCATAATAGTTTTAAGATGCAAACCAAAAATTTTAAGTGAAAGGCTTAGAAAAAGAGGATACAATGAAAAAAAGATTTTGGAAAATGTTCAGGCAGAGGTGTTAGGTATAATCTTGCAAGAATCTATTGATTCTCATGTTACGGTATATGAACTGGATTGCACTGAGAAAGATCCTCAAATAATAATGAATATAATAGAGCGTGTAGTTGTCTTAGGCGAAAAACATGATATAACACCTGGAAAAATTGATTGGAGTGGAGAGATGGAAGAGTGGTTTTAGACAATATGAGATCACGGGCAGATTTTGCAATTTTACCGATAGCGAAGATATGCAGAAATACCAATCCTAATACTATCTCATGGATAGGATTATTACTGGCATTTATAAGTGGCACATTTTTTGCGGTTAGTCATGATCATCACATTTTTTTAATATTCGGTGCAATCTTAGTTATTACTTCAGGTTATTTTGACTCTCTGGACGGCAAGGTTGCCAAATTATTTAATAAATGTACCAAAAAAGGAGATTATCTAGACCACATTTTTGACAGATATGCTGATATGTTTATGATCGGTGGAATAGCCATCAGCGGGTGGTGTAATAATTCTTGCTTAGGTATTACAGCCATAATTGGCACATTGCTTACATCGTATATGGGAACACAAGCTCAAGCAGTTGGTGCATCTCGTCTTTATACCGGTCTCCTCGGACGCGCAGATAGGATCGTTTTAAGCACTTTATTTCCAATTCTTCAATATGCATTCTCACTTATTGCCAACGGCAAATTTTCATCATTTAATATTTCGATCGGTGAGGTGCTTTTTAATATTACATGGCTTGAAATCATGCTCCTATGGTTCGCAATTGTCGGTAACATTACAGCCATTCAAAGAGCAATTGTAATCTGGAACAGCATACCAGAGTAAATCGCTACTTATTTTTTTATAGCGGGCATAGTTGATCTAATCCTATAGTATGTCAGCGGATGATTAATTTTTCCACTATTACAAAGTTCATCAGGTTCGAAACAGATTCCATATGTTTTCATTGTTGAACATTCTGGTGGAGTATACCCCTCAGTATTGTTTAACTCTCCAGTAATGTGCCTGATTTGATAATTTGATTTAGCTTCATCAAAATCAGGAGACTGCGAAAATAATGTGAGTATTTGACTAGAATTCATCCCTATTGCGTGAAGAAACGATACAACGGCGAACCTTCCACTATGAGGCAGATTTACACTATTTTGAGCGTTGGCCAACAGTATTTTTATGCATGGAGGTAAGCACTCTTTGTATAACTCTCCGTTAAAATGTGGATTTAATTTGTTTTTCATTTTTACAAGCATCATGGATACATGATTAATACTTGTCTTTAGATAATTTTTATATATGTCTGGTATCCGCAAAGGAAGTTCCGATTCAATTTTATCTTGCAAAGCATTCTGCAATAATCGGTTAAATTTTTCAAGGCGCAAAGTAACATAACCACTTTTTATTTCAGTGTTTACGAGCATCCATTCTGAACTTTTAATTCTATTTGAAAATTTTAAATAATCCGTAAAATACATTTTTAGATCATCATCCAGGCTTGATTTCACTCCAAGAGATGTAGCAATCGTATAAATGGTGGACTCGTGTTCCCCCTTCAATAGTTTATTCATTCTCACTGCCTCAGAAAGAGCGTATCTTTTGGTAAGAAAGCGATCATTGATACATGAGACGATCATTCTAGCATATGGATATGATAGTATCTCCATAAATTTGTCATATTCATTCAATAGTGGACGATAGGACACTTCTGAGTTTTTTATTGTATCTTCAAGTCTTTCGAGTCCTCTTTTTCTAGCATCTTCGAATGATACTGATGTAAGAAGGGATTCAATATCTGCACCATTTTTTGTGACTACGGTTGAAGCATCACTAAGAAATGGAAATTTTGCAGTTATTAATGTATCCATGATTTGTTATAGTAATCTTAAATATACTAATTGTCCTCGACTTTTTCAATAATGTTTTTATGATTATGTGTGACAAACCGCACAACGTTTGGATTTTAAATATAGCCAATCCACTCATCAATGACCCTTACAAAGTCATATCTTTATAAACTGTGCCCGATCCCAAATAAAATTTCCATATCAAGGGATTGCTATAGGTTATTATTGCGCTAAAGATGACACTGTTCACATTGTGGCCAGAACAACTTATTATGTTTTTGATCACTGTGTCAATTTACGAAGTACCAATTAGTTTACGTATAGTTAAATATAAATGGTCCACCGTTAGAAAACGGTATTAAGAGCCTCTTGGAGGTATCAAGAATGACAGATGACAAAAAAATCACAGAAGAACGTCTAGCAAGAGCAAAGAAGCCTGGACAGGATGCAATAAAAATGCACCCATTTTATGGAGGTAAGGTGGAGGTTATACCTAAAGCATGTGTTAGGTCCTTTGATGATTTTGCTATCTGGTATTCTCCAGGAGTCGCAGAACCTTGTAAGGATATTGTGGCCAATCCCGATAAAGTATATGAGTATACGTGGAAGTGGAACACAGTTGCGGTAGTATCAGATGGGACTCGTGTTCTTGGGCTTGGAGACATTGGGCCTGAGGCAGC
>JAKSHX010000027.1 GCA_024399155.1 archaeon
GAGTAATTTAGAAATGTTTTCCTATGATATATATCGCGAAACATTTGGTAAATGTCAAAAAAAAGGCAAATTGCACAACAATTGAGAGAGTTTTCAGGTACAAGGCAAAAAAGCCCGCCGAAGCAAGCTTATTTCTATTAGGTACTTTGGACTTGTTGATTTTTTAATAGAGGGTTTTTCATAAACCATATTCATTAGCTGATGGAATAAATATACACTTTTTTTCGTATTAATTGTTAAGGTTTATGCGCTAAGTTTCTGCAAGCGGTATGCAACCGGACTCATGTACCCTAGGCTGCTATGCAAGCGCTTGCGATTGTAAAACAGTTCGATATACTTGAACAAATCCTCCTTGACCTCGTCAATATCTGCGTATGTCCTGTGGTGAACTTGCTCCTTTTTCAAGCTGGCGAAGAAGCTCTCCATCGCCGCGTTGTCGTACGGACAGCCAGGCGCACTCATGGAGGGAACGATTTTTTAAATCGTCAAGCATATTGCGATACCCGCGGCTGCTGTACTGCGTTCCGCGATCCGAGTGGAAAATAAGGTTTTCGTGCTTGCCGCGGTTCGCCACAGCGTTGCCAAGGGCGTTCTTCACTAGTTCGGTGTCGATATTCTTGCTGATAGAGTAACCGATAACTTCCCTGTTAAACAGGTCCAGAACTACGGCCAGATAGACCCAGCCAAGGTTCGTGCGGATATACATGATATCACCGCACCAGAACTCGTTTAATTCAGCGGGATTAATGTTCCGCTGGAGCTTATTTTCCGCATAGAGACTATCACTCTTGCCTGGTTTGTAGGGTTTAAACTTCTTAATAACGATAGAATATAGGCCATTCTCGCGCATGATGCGGCGTAGCTTGTATTCGTTGATTTCAACCTGGCGCTCGTTCAACGTCCTGAGAAGATTTGTACAGCCGAACTTTCGTTCAAACTCCTCAAAGGTCTCCCGAACAACCTTCACAAGCCCCTGCTCACGAAGCCTCCTCTCGTCGCGTTTATCTTTCTGTCTAGACCACTGGTAATAGGAACACTCCGGTATTCCAAAGGCCTTGCACATCTTCTTGACTGGATATTTTTTGCGATTCATATGGATTGCCTCGCATTTCAGTCGTGTGGTCGCATGAAGATGTGCAGGGATTTTTTTAGGATTTCTACGGTTTCCTTCTCATCTGCGAGTTCTTTTTCCCGCTGTTTAAGTTTTCGTTCGAGTTCCTTGTTCTTGGCGGCAAGTTCCTCGACGGAGACTTTGCGGATTCGCCGTTCCTCGCGGTAACTTGGTAGATTATGCGCCTTGCGATATTCGTTCACCCACCTGCCGACCGTATTGGGACCTATCCCAAGCTCCTTTGCAATCTGGTTTGCGGACTTTTCGCCTTTCAGGACCAGCTTAATGACTTGTTCCCGAGTTTCAGAGTTGTAGTTGACTTTTGCCATTGTTTTACCTATTGAGGTTGCGCAATGAATATAGTAGCTACCCTCTTATTAAACTCCAACATAGTCCAATTTCTTCTATAAAACTATATACAAGTTTATTGTCAAACGTACACAGCAAACAGGGTGTTATCCATAGGGATACAGTTTCACAAACCTGATAAAATCTTTAATTTCACACTCCTTTATCGATTTCTGATGAAGTATTTCATCAACACCTATCGAGCATTCTCCAACCCCTCATTATTCTGAAATTTATAAAGGAAATCCACTATTTTTTTTAGGACATCAGCTCTATAAGGTTCTTTAGTCGCAAACTCATGTCCCATTTTTTCAGCAAAAAAAGTTTCATGAGCCAAGCCCTGTTCTTTAAGAACAGAATCTATGGCAAAACTCCCATAAAATACAGGACTTAAAAAGTCAATATTAAACGCAGCTGCTGCAGTTGCATAACCAGACAAAAGTTGACCCGTCTCTTTTATTGAATCTATATTCATCACTACCCCCACCTTAAAAGGAACAATTTCATCATTAGTTCCATGAACAAGCAGAACCGGCGATGAAATTTTCCTTATTTTTCCACTGTCTAGAACTGCACCCCATAGGGAAACCAAAGCTCGAGCTTTCTTCTCAATATTGAACGCAAAATGCAACGTTATCATGGCCCCAGAGCTACTTCCGATTATAAAAAAATTCTCTGGATCAATGCCATAGGATTCCGAATTTCTCCTGAAAAATGAAAAGGCACGTTCCAAATCCTGAACACCCCATAGAATAGCTCTTTTAATATCCAAACTATCCACAAACAGCTGACGACCTTTACCATCCAACACTAGCCCGATTCTGTAATCAATGGATGCAACAACATAACCACGCGCAGCAAGGGAGTCGCAATAACTAACCACAGTCTGTTTTTGGTCATGACGACTCCCCTCTACAAACGCGCCCCCATGAACAACAATCACAAAGGGGCGCATTCGAGTCAAATCATTTTTAGGAAAATACACATCAGCATTCAAATTTTCATTTAAAGTTTTTTCAGTATTCTTAAAGAAATGCAGAATGAAAATTTCGTTAGAAAGAGTATTCAATCCCGAAGCCAACAACGTAATATAGTGTTTTTGAGCAAGATGCGGGACATTTTCTGCAAACACAACATTTCGCTCTATATGCACATCAAAAAGGCGATCTCTATACCGTTCCACACCAAAAGAAACGGTATAAAGTACGAAAATAAACAGAAATATCTTCAACAAGCGTTATTCCAATATACGAACCATTCGCATCCCTTGAAAACCAGGCATGCGATAAACTCCGTCAGAAGCAATTGCGTTTCGTCCAAGACATTTATACCTCGCCATTTCACGACAAGCCTTTCCTGGATTCCAATCACTAGCCATACTACAAGGCACCACTGCAGAAAAATTTCCGTCATATTTCTCATAATATTTTTCTTCTGCATTTCCATAAGTATCAAACAATCCATATTGATTGGACGCATATCTTTTTACGGGATAAACCCCCAACTTATTGTTAGCACAATGAATATTTGCGTATCTTTTTAGAGAATCTTCAACAAACTCGTTGCCCCACGAGAAAACCTTAGACTGTCCTGCATTTTGAAGAACATACCATTCATCATAGTATGGAAGCCTATATCCATTTGCGGATTCGTTATAGAAGCATTGTTTCAAACTCTTCGGCGGAGTGACACAAGTCCAAGTACTTTCAAGTCCATCTTTTTTAGAACGAAAATTCAAATAGTATTCATAATATCTCGAAGGGTAATCTAAAACATCCATAGAATCCGGAGATGGATAATAATCCAAATTGAAAAGCAAAACGGATTCTTTCTTATTAACAGCTTCATCTTCGCGCAGCCAAAGCGCATCCCGAACTCTTAACTCCGTTTTATCTACAATCAAATCATATTTCATTTGAACAGTGTACGAAGTATCCCTAACCTCTTTATCGTTAAGACTTCCAAGACCCTTATAAATTGTAAAAGTTTTACCTGAAAGATTAATAATAGTCTGATTTATCAAAAGCCAACTAGAATCAGCATTTGTCAAATCATTTTCATTTTTAACGTAAAGGACAAGAATACTTCTTGTATAAGGCGATCCATCCACTAGAACACAATTTAATGAGTCTACATGTGCAGAACCATTCACAATCCAAATCCCTTTATCAACTTCATCACCCTTTTCCGGGCAAAGTTTAACCCCTTGATTCCAGTCTACTTCATACCATTTTTTTCGATCTTTAACTTTGGTGGGCATAACCGTTTTATAAGAAGACTTTATCTCAGAAGAACGCCCTTCCTTCCCTGCAACGTAATACTTTTTATAACCCCCATCTCGAGATACATTTTGTATTTCCCTAATATTCGTCAAAACAGACACACAATTTCCATTCGCATCAAACACGCAGAACATATTTCCAAACGAAAAAGACAAAGAAAGAATCAAAATAAAAACAATCCTATTCATTTTTTCTCCTTAATACGTCAAAGTGCGCCACTTAAAATCAGAGCAACCATCTGCGTTCCTTTCATCATGCAAACAATCCCACTGACGTTCTATACCATAAGTATTTTTCACCCTTAATTCATAATTATTTAGTTCCAAGCCCATTCCATTATAATCCTTATACATCAAATTACCAGTTTCATTCTCCAAATCACTAAGTCCAAGTAAATGAGTCAATTCATGTACATAAACAGTTTCATTTTTGGGAGGATTATACGAAACCAAACCTGAGGTACCAATAGCACGTGTAATTTTCGTAACACCCAAATCCTTATCATCCATCAAACTTCTATAATATCTCTGTGCAGCTTCTGATTTTTGTCCGCTAAAATGTTCCCAGTGAGCCATACCACACCTATCGGTATCAAGAATGACATGACAATCCGGACTAATATAAGTTTCAATCTGATCATCAATTATTTCGCCATAAACATTTTTCCAGACCCACTTATTGTTAAAATAACTGTAATATACATTGTCAGCTTCAGGATAAGTGCGTTGACAGTCGTCATATGTTTCAATATTAAGCATACCAACCATATACTCACCCACTGAAGTTGACGGTTGATCTTCTAGATTATCCGTACAAGGACGGTAATTCGCACCAATAGTCCAATATTTAACTGTCGGAAGATTAAATATTACACTAGTTCTTCGTTCAAATTTCCTTTCTGCAACTTTAGTTTCAACCAAATCTTTTATCCAATAAAGGTCCCCACGTATCTTATCATAGCACCTTGATTGCAATCCATTCTTTTCACCAACTTGCACATACAAGCTGCTATTATCATCAAAACTTCGTTTTTGAAATTCACGTATGTGAAAATCCCTAGGAATTTGATACATCTCTGAACTAGATAAATCAACTTTTACAGCAGCACGATTAAGAGTTTCCTGAATCCGCTTTTCTATCTTTGTACGAGTTTCCTCGTCTGTTTTACCAATTTCAACATAAGTTACAGAGAATGGTTGACTATCATAAACTCTAGCTTCCAAAACATCTAACAAAACTGGCAAATATGCCTTATATTGCATACAAAGTCCAACGGTTTTGTTTTCATTAACATTTTCCCTATTTACATACATAATTTGAGTTTTACTGCCTTTGCTCCACTCACTAGGATCAATTGTATAATAATCTTTATCTATCGGGTCATAATTGCCGTCCGGATTACAGAGAAAAAATTTCAAATCCTCACGGTTTTCGTAGCTTTCTTTAGAATCCCATGATAGATGCACACCAACCGCATTATACGTATTTCTCAAAACAAGTACTTGAGAGGGAACTCCATTGTAATTTACGTATGCTGTTGTTGCTACATGTTTCACACTAATATTTCCATTTTCGTCACTACCCTCAGCATCATAATCAAATGATGTCTGCTTTATAGATTCTTTATGTTTAGCAAAATAACCATCAAAAAATCCATGCTCATCTTTCGGCTTATCATTTACCTCTCGAAATTCGGAGTAATCATAATTTTTATTCTGTGTTTCAGAGTTTCCCTTTGTGTCCTGCTCATATGATATCGAAAAACCACTGCCGCCACCACAATTCCAAATAAAAAGACTTAATAGAATACAGATAATCTTTTTCATATTACTCCCAATCAATTAATTCTGCATAAAATTTATCAGCAAGACCAATAATGGGGAACACCTGAACATTCCTATAAATTCCAACCTTTTTTGTATCCGAAGTAAATACAAGCAAACGGCCGTGTTTATCCGGATTGTAATCTTTACTTGCCGGATCTTTTTTCAAAGTTTGGAAAACAACCTTTCCGTTCTCTTCACCAACTTTATAAAAAATAACCTTTTGTTTCGCAATATCGGAATACGGACTTCCATATTCATCCAATAGCGTATACTCAATCACAGCTTTTTTCACATTGCTAACTTGGCTCTTAGGCATCTTTTTACGCATCACTCGGCCTTTGGGACTATTTCCAACCGCAACAATGTCATGTTCATTGCCCAAAACTTCAAAAACCGGATAAGCAGGCAACTTTTTTTTAAACAAGCCATATGCGTACTCGCCAAGTTCTGTATCAACATTCAAATCATACCAAGCATAAGCACCCATGTCAATATTCTCTGTCCTTACTATATTCAAAATATCTGTTTCAAGCACGAAGGCGTCTTTTACACCAGTTCCAATTGCAGGTGAACCATCCTGTAGTGTCAAGCCCGCCATTATGCTCATATAATCATTGTCTCCACCAGGTTTACCTTCATCATAAAATTTCGGATCATCAATAAGATTTCCAGTACCGTTATAATTGGTTTCTACAATTGAGTGATTAACCGTTACAGATGGAGCCAACTCTTTTTTACAATTTTCTAAAGAACACGAAGACTTAATATTTTTCCACATAATTGAATTGTAAATCAATCCAGAAGCATAGCCACCAATAGCAGCATGTCCTCGGCTAGCGAAATTATCAAAAATTGTTGCATTGCTAATCTTTAAAAGACCCTTTGAAACAAACAATGCACCACCTTCGCCATCAGCTTTATTCTGATTGTAAATCACATTTCGAGCAATCACGTCCCCTTCTGAAAAAGAAGCCCCGCCATTACCACCTGAAACATTAGCATCAAAAATGACATTCTGCATATTCAGCAAGCCACCCACATTTATCGCACCACCATTTCCCTTTGCTTGACAGTTTTTAAAATGAACGTTATATAAGTCGACAGTATCGACCGAGAATAGGGCGCCTCCATCCTTATCAGATTTATGAGCAGATAAATACACATTCATCATCTTCAAATGACTAGACTCAGAAGAAATAACGCCACCACTTTCTTTATTATATCCGTTACCAATCCAAAAACCTTTAAGAGAACGCGGAGACATTCCATAGATTGCAATATGGGAAGATTCTCCTAAGAATATAACTGGCAATTTATTTGCAGAAGCTAATTGCCAAACATCACCAGTAAAGCCAACCAATTCGAAACCAACCTTCCACGGAACTATACCATCCGAGAAACTTTCGGTAACATCCCAAATTCCTCCGGTCATATTTATTTCACGACCGGTAGACTTTGCAATAGTCAGAACTGTTTCAAAGTCACCAATAGCGGTTAAAGCGGAGGAGCCATCGCAACCTTGCTTACACTGTGTTTGCGGATTCCAATAAACCTTGTAATTAGCGCTCTTAGAGAAATCAAAGACGTAGTTACTATAGAATGCTTCTACCGGGAAATCAGAAATGATATTTCGAGTAAGAGATATTACAACAGATTGATTCGACGAAGAAAGTTCCACCAACTTAGAAGAGTTCCCGTTAACCTTCACATTCGCATCGTCTGCATACACAAACATTTCAATATTAGACGTTTGGGTAGAAACAACAGATTTGTAGCGATATACACCAGGATTAAAGAACGGTCCAAAATGTTCTTCGCTATGAGAAATTTCGTCTGCACGAGGTTCCTGCGACACCGTAGACTGAGGTTCCATCAAGAACTTATTCGCATATACCCCTCCTACCAAGTGAGATCTAGACGGAATACGAACAAAAGCATTCGGTGCAACGACCTTGCCAAAATACAGACCATCAGTACCGAAATTTACAGATTCGCCATTGACATTCCATGTCACTTCACTCGGATTGCCTCCAATGACAGAAAGTTTATTTCGATCACCAAATCTTACGTTCCCTGCAACGGAAATGGAAATCGGTCCAGAGGTCATATCAAACGAAATTTCTGCATCAGGTTCTGTATAAAAGTTCTGGAAAGAATAAGATCCCGAGGAGAACCGAACCTTAGCACGAGTATTCGCATAGAACGGACCATAATTACCCGGAGCAAGCTGCAAAGAGCCATCCAAATTAACAGACACAGGCGTGGTTCCCAAGGTAATCTCTGGCAACTGAACAGAGGGCTTTTGAACCTCCACCTTTGTTTTTGTCGCTGCATAGACGCCATTTTGCTCTGTACAGAAAGTTGCGTAACGTAAAGCACCAACCACATAGGCATGCTCGCGCAGATTACAATTGTCAGAGACGTTTACATCACCATAAATCTTGGAGTCAACACCTAATTCTACATTCCCACCGACAACATTGCCCATGGCTTTAGAATTATCGCGAAAGTTAATTGTATTCGCAACAACAACGTAATCTAAATAATCAGATTCCGTCGGCTCAGCACCAGGCTTGCTGGGTGTAATAACGGTATTTCCACAGTCAAGGCAGTTAAGGCTTACATCAGAAAAATAAACAGATCCTACATTCTTACCAAAATTGAATTCCAAACGAGCATTACTTACATTACCAGAATTCATCTTAAAGGTCTTGGTAACTTCACGGCCATTCACAGTCGCTACAACTTCGCCAAACTCAGCAAAGGCATCGTAAGGGAAGCCATCTCTTCCTATACGGATTTCCGTATAATGACGAGAAGAAACACTCTGCAAAAAAAACTTAAGTTCGTAGGTTTTATCCGCCTGTAGTTCTATATTTTTGCGGGTCAGCTGAACATTCCAATAGTCGGAACCACCACTAGTTACAGAAACTAGGCCATCACTGAATGTGGCATAGGCACCTTCGTAATTGGCTAGATTCCATTCTGAGTAGGGAAATTCAATAGCGAATACATCCCCAAAGAATACGCAAATAAGCGTAATCCAAATGTGGCATGAGTAAAATCTCATTCCCAAGTCCTCCTAACAATTTCAGTGTTTAAGTTAAAAATCATTTTTTCTCATGTCAATAAAACAGTGTCAGATAATCTTTTTTTTTACAAACTCGCTCCCCACAAGGTGTTCGAAGGCAACAAGCCCACCAACTCCATCATGATGGACTACGTTTCTCCGGAACGTCTGGGCGCCCTCATCGCCATGTACGAACACAAGATCTTCACACAGGGCGTTATCTGGAACATCAACAGCTACGACCAGTGGGGTGTTGAACTGGGCAAGCAGCTCGCCATGAAGATCCTCCCGGAACTGAAGGCCGACACTGAACTCAAGCACGACTCTTCCACCAACCAACTCATCAACTGGTTCAAGAGCCACCAGGGTTAATTGTCACGCTTCGCGTGTCATCCTGAGCGAAGCCCGAAAGGGCGAAGTCGAAGGATCTAGCCATGCAAAACAACCCGTCCGGTTTTCGCTTTATACAAAAAAAACACTTAATTTTTTCAAGTGTTTCGGAGACGACATCTAACGCTCGGGATGTAACATAGAAAGCACCCTATTTTTGTAAAAGGTGCTTTGGTAAAAGGCTTGTAATTTCAACAAGCGAACTAAAATTCATTACTTGAATACAGACGTCATCAAAAGCGAATCACTTCGTCCATACTGGTCTGTATATTTCAAAGTCCAATGAACAGTTGTGTCAACTTCCACAGGTTTAAAGTTCTCACTAATTAAGCGATAGCCATAGTTTTTTAAACGGGGCGGATAGTACTTGAGTTCATAAACATCTTCATTAGACGGAGGTGCTATATAAACTTCCCCAGGCTTTCGAACAGAACAAACCTCTACGCTATCCACCGAATCCGGTACCATTGAATGTTCAAGGCAATCCGCAATATTTTTACCTTCGCAAGCACTTCTTGCGGAATCTAAATTTGCAGTCCAGTAAAATCCTTTAAATTCCGGACTGTATTCAATAAGTTCGGGAGCAAACGGATTATTTCCCACTACCTCAAGTTGATAGTTGCTAAAAATAGAGTCTAGAATCACTCCGCATCGACCCATAGGAATCTCGGCAAATATTTTTTTCGCCCAAAGCGTATCAAATGCAGGAACATCTGCTGCAACCGTGGTCGCGTCATAAGACTTTTTCGAATAGTTAATCTTAATTGTATCGCCACGATATTTCGTCGTATCAAAACGCACCTCGTATCCTTCACAGGAATAAAAGCCTTTTTCCATTACACAAGCGTCTACGGTATCCGCCGGATATTTTAAAATATTAATGGTATCCAAGATTCCCCATGTATTTTTCTGGATAAAGCTGTAAACCGTAATCGTAGATCGATTATCTACCCCTGATTCCGAAGGAGACTCAGAGCAGGCCACAAGCGTCCAAGCAAGAAGTAAAAAAATAAGGAGACTCATACCTACTAAATATAAGACATTCTGTCGTGACTCTACTCTCTATTTTCTATCTTATACTCCATGAACGAGACGAAGTATTTGGTAGGCCTTGTTGGCCCCGAGGCCCTGGAAGCCGCCGAAAAAGACCCTTTCCACCCTGTCCGCCTGGACCTGGAATCCTGCGGGGCACTGGAAATCCGTTACGACTTTTTTGACACCGCTCTTTGGCCCAAGCTTTCGGAACGGGTTCGCAAGATTGCCCCCAGGCAGCTGCAGATCGGCACCATCCGCCTCAAGCACGACGGAGGAACCTTCGACGACGCCCGCGCCGTGGAACGCCCGGAACTGTGGAAGGATATCCTGAATGCCGCCGAAGTGCCGGAATGGCTTGACCTGGAAAGGGACTATCTCAGAGATTACGAACAACTTAACGATAAAGCCCTGCGCCGCAAGGTGGGTATCATCATCTCCGAGCACAACTTCACCCGCATCCCGAACGAGCAGGAACTGGAAGCCTTCGCCAAGGACGTACAGCGCTTCAAGGCCGGCGGATTGAAGATTGCCGCCATGAGCAACTCGGAAAGCGACTGCGACCGTCTCTACAAGTTCATCAAGAAGCAGGCAAAGAACTTCAAGATGTTCGCCGCCTTCGGGATGGGCGAAACCGGCAAAGTCAGCCGAATCTGGTCCCTTAAGGAAGGCGCAAACCTGACCTACGGAGCCATCGGACGCGCCGAAGCACCCGGTCAAATTGACGTTTCTACCATGAAAAAGGCCCTGGATCAGCTGGATTCCATCAATTCAGAATTTGAATTATTGGCGTTTTTGAGCAGATTTTAAGGTTTTTTCTTATTTTCATAATACAAAAACTTTGCCCCCCTCCTAAAAACAGATATTATTTGCTAAATATCGTTTACAGATAATTTCATAAGGAACAATAAGATTATGCGTCTTTCCGAAAGGTTTGTAGACAATTGCATCTTGATCAACTCTTCTAGTACGACCAAGGAAGCAATCCTGAACGAACTGGTAGACACCCTCTGCAGTGCCTACAAGCTGGATCATCGCGACGAGATTTTTGATGCCGTATGGAATCGTGAACAGAGCCGCTCCACCGGTATCGGTTGCGGTCTGGCCGTCCCCCACGCCAAGATTGACTACGTCGACCGTATGTGCATGGTGGCTGCCACCATCGAAAACGGCCTGGATTTCGCCTCCTTCGATGGCGAACCGGTCTACCTCATCATCCTCATCGTAAGCCCGGGTAACACCGTCGGTCCTCACCTGAAGGCCCTGTCCTCCGTCAGCCGTTTGCTGGCCGATGGCGGTGTCCGTAAGGATCTGATTGCCTCCAAGACCCCGGCTGACTTCCTCACCATCCTC
>JAKSHX010000028.1 GCA_024399155.1 archaeon
GAAGCGTTTTCTATACCAATCAGAGTGAACACAAATGAGACCGCAAAACTTACCAAGAAACAGAATAGGCAAAACCACCAATATTCTGATCTCGTTGCACGTCCATCAAATTTTACATACTTGCCCATGCAAGTTGAAACTGATTCTCCAAATGTCATAATAATAAAATTTTAAATTAAACTATTGTTCATGTATATTTTTTACTGGAATACTAATTTCCAAACTTAATTTTGAATCCATCTAAAATAGGTTTAGCAAGATAATGATCTTCTCTATTCCATATCATGTGCCATTCGTGAAGAACACCATAATGCATCTCCGCTCGATAATAATTACCGATATCACCATTCCACCACGACACAACGACAAAAGATTCCGCATTTCTTTTGTACGTCATATCGTAATTTTCTGCTATTGAACACCTATATACGTAAGCATCTGACAATGTCTCAAATTGAGTATCACACGAAGTTTCAATTCTGATTGAGTTATTGTGATTACATATAATTATTTTGTCAGATTTGGTTAAAGCACAATCGGCAATCTCGCTAGGAAAATACAAATACATCCCAGATGGCATATCAATATAACAACTTGTACCTTCTTCACAATCACACCATATTTCAACTTCTTCTTCTGCAATCTCTGATTCTTCATCATTTTCGACCGAATATTCACATTCAACTATATCCTCACTATTTTCAGTAGAATCATCTTCGACAATCTCGTAATCTTCTTTTGCATTACCAGTACCGAAAATAAATAAAACCGAAATGGTTCCTATCAGCAGTAATGCCCCAATGCAAAAATTCTTAATTTTTTTCTTCCTTCGCAAATCAGCTAACAACTGCATAGCCGTATTAACATATATGCCCTTAGGATACCTTTCCATATATGTTTCTAACCCTGCTATACCATATTTATTGTTTTCAAAGAAAATCCTTTCGTTTTCTGTTTTATCAATCCCATCTATAGCTTTTTTAGCCTCTTCACACCAAAATCCATCACTCCAAGAAGTCAAATAATATTGGTATTCTTCTTTACTTTTACACGATAGATATGCTTTTTTGTCATCGTATAAAAGAATTGACAACCTATTAATTATCAATCGTGTTACCTCATCAGAGTCAATTGTTTGGCAAACACCAGTTAAAGACAATCTGATGGCAGAGATATTGTCATGAGAAGTAACGACAGATTTCACAGACGACCTCTTTATTGATAAACCGTCCAAGCAGTCCCCTATATTTAAATCTTCAATCTTCTTATAATCCATCTTTTAATACTCAATAAGAAATATATTTACGACATATTACCACTGTATCAATCACAATCTTTCACAATATAGCCTTTTTTCCCACTATCTTTACATCTTGGACACGATATATATTCTATAGCAGGGTAAGGAGGACCCCATACGGCTGTCCCCATAGGAGTATAGCCAATGAGATTTCCATTTCTCATAACCATCCTACTTATGGTTCCAGTTCCGTTACAATTTTCACAGCATTTCCAACCTTTTTGTTTTACTGTGATGGATAAATTTTTCCTTCCACAAGTAACAGTTACTGTTCCCTTCCTAGGAGAATCATTATTTGTCATACATGAAATTCTTATTCTCGAATCACTTTGTTTGGATACTGTTAACCAAGTCTTATCGCTACTCACGTAAAAAGATTTTCTGCTATCATTATCTATATTTACATATTCATAATCACTGGATGTTCCAAACTTAAGTGTACTTCTG
Source organism: archaeon (assembly GCA_024399155.1). Classification (GTDB taxonomy): domain Archaea; phylum Thermoplasmatota; class Thermoplasmata; order Methanomassiliicoccales; family Methanomethylophilaceae; genus Methanarcanum. Next base: position 1,748 of record JAKSHX010000028.1, read on the forward strand.
GAAGCACTGAAATCGGAAGGGTCTCCCCACTGTTTCACTTCGATCTCTCTTATATGACCATTATTTGAGACAAGAGTTATTGTTCCATATCGCGTATCTCCTGAATTAGGCTCTAATGTCACACTTAACAATCCGCTTGACACTTTTGCTTCAGCATTTAACCAATAAGGGCTATTTTTAACTGACCAAGTTGTTCCATCCGTTTCGATTCTGACAGGATAATGTGTTCCCTCTTCCGTCCCTTCTTCTGCCATTGTTAAATAAGTTGTCGAAACTTCAAAACGAGAAGCTAAACCAGACTCCTGAGAAATTCTAATCCGTTTAGAAAATGAATCACTGGTAATCACTATATATCCTTCTTTTTCTCCCCCTTCATTATTTTGAGATACAACTCTTATCTCAGCTTTATTATTATCACCATCTTCCACTATACTATAGTCAACATCTATCCAATCATCATCAATTCCATCCGTAGAAATATTTAGATTCATTCCATCTGTAGTTGCATAAATTGCACATGTTTCAGATGAGAATTTGTTGAAATGTATGTCGTAATCGTTAACAGCAAGGAAAGAAGCCACTCCAGAAGACTGATCAACATTAAAATTAATTTCCTTTTCATTTAGTTTGATACCAAAAAATGTGGTATATGCACAAACTGTTATTGATGCTTTTCTTGAAGAATCGCGATTGGGAGAAATTGAGACAATACAATTATATCCATCTTTTGTAATATCAATCCAATCTTCACTTTCTATTAAACGTATATTTTCAGATATTGCGTCTGTAGATATTGTGAAAGAAATATCACCACCTCTCTTCCCACAAGATATATCATCTATAGAATTAAGATATGACACAGAATGATAATTCAGATAACAAACTACCGCAACAACAATCAATGCTATTGCTACAATACTATAAGTCAATTTTTTTCTTTTATTTAGTTTGTCGTCTAACAACTGTCTGGCTGAATTTACGTATTTCCCCTTGGGATACTTATCGATATAAGTTATTAATCCTGCAATTGTATTTTTGTGACTTTCATAATATTTCCTTTCGCTTTCTGACTCTTCAATTCTTTTAACAGCAGACTCAGCTTCTTCTCGCCAGAGTCCATCTTCCCATTCCGACAAATAATTTTGATAATCGGCCTTGCAATTACATAAAGAATATGACTCCTTATCATTATATAACAACTCCGACAACCTATTTATTATCAATTTAGTTGTTTCATCATCACCATTCTGACAGTTTTCATACAACGATTGGTGAAAACCAGAGAAGTCGTTATAAGAATTGACTATGCTTTTCACCGCAAATATATCAATTCCTAATATGTCTAAGCAGTCAGTAATCCTCAAATCATCTATTTTCTCAAATTTCATACTATACAGCATTTAAATATTATTATTAATATCACTTCTTTCCATCTATCCATCTTCCTAATGCTAAACCAGCAGGATAAATAATATATCTATATTTATAAATGAAATTACCTGTACCCTCTGGAATAATAGCTTCAAGCACAAGAATCACAATCGTTCCACAAACCAAAACAATAACAATTAAACCTATCCAGCGAAGAATTTTATCACCTACTTTTTCCTTTTCATTATTTTCTTCAGTTTCTTCAACTAATTCTAAGTCCCCAAGATTTTCTTCAGTTTCTTCAACTGATTCTAAGTCCTCAAGATTTTCTTCAGTTTCTTCCTCAATCTCTTTTGGTGGCTTAATCGTGCCATCTTTTAAATCTCTCAACCTATTCTTGACTTCAGACTCGTGTTCTCCGTACTCATAATTATTAAGGTAAGTTTCACAATCTTCAATTGTAAAATCTTTTAGTTCCTTTTCCTTAAATGGATTTCTCATAAAATCTGCTTTTGATATAATTCCACTTGTTTTTCCCCACATTCAGGCGAACTGATTGTTAATATAGCTATTCTTTGATTTTTAGAATCATTTCGCTTAACACAGATGACTACACTGTCTCCTGTCATTTTCTCAATGTTAGCCCAATCGACATCACTCAAATTCGCATTGACCTTTTTGCAATTTGTTTTCCATTCCACAGTTAGGTTTTCATCACCAGCTGGCGAAATTTCGACATTTTCAGAATTTACTTTAATAAAATAGGAGGAAGTTTTTTCTTTTGATACATTTTTCCGAAACGACGATAGTTGATTCTCTGAAAAAACAGAACTAATTTCTATGTCACTATGTTTATAAAGCCACATGCACAAAAGTAAAAGAATTCCACATATAATCCAAAGTATTTTAATCAACCTATTTTTACTATTTATTTGGCAACGAGAACTTTCTACTTCTGATTCTAATATCTCTATTCTTGATTTTGCTTCTTCTAACTCATACCTAATTTGCTTATCTTTTTTATCTTCTTCACTTGCTCTTCTTCTGATTTCTGCTTCCTCTGATTTCTTGCAATCTTCACATATTCCTGCTTCAGTAAACGATGATACATATTTCTTGCATTTAGGACATTGCTGTTTAACTGAATATAATCCAATACCTACAGACGAAGTTAAACAATTCATAAAGGAGCCGCTTCGATTTGTAGCCTGCTCAATATTATCATTGTCTATAAGTAAAGATACATTATCTAACGTTAAAGCCATTGCTACAACTTTCTCTTTATCATATCCACCCAACGATTTACATTTGAAAACATCGGTATTTAACGATTCGCAATAATTGTTATGACTCGATCGTATAAAATTAAAATCACCTGAAATGAATCCGTTGGTTGTATTCTTATGAGTTTCATTTTGATCCCAAAACATAGAAACCTCTTGCTCATATAATTTTCTGAAATATTCAATATCATATGGCAACTGAACCTCATTCTCTGAATATTCGGTAATCACGATGGCAAACATTCCAGAGACTGAAGTGCCACTGTAATCACAATTACATTCATCCGAAAGAATGCGATTTAAACAACACATTCCCCAAAATATATAATCATGAGTTTTAACTAAAATCCATTTGGGGATATTCAATTTGCTGTCCAAAGCATCCATAATTGACAATGCTTTAGCTTGAATCTCCCTACTTGCATATTTTGGCAGATTATCAGGCTCCGAAAAGACGCAATAATCTAAAAATTTGGCACGTGTATAACAATAGTGTTGAATTTTCATATCAAACTATACTAATTTAAAAACAAATAACTGCAGGTACACCACCTTTATAAAGCTTTATCACATCTGATCTGAACAAACGCTTCATTAACTGATACGATTCGCTATCAACTTCAACTCCTTGAAATAAGGCAAACAAAATTGGTATATGAATATTTTGCGATGTGTTAAGTGTTAACACACCTGTCAATTCCTTTTTGCCAGCATTATTTTTATCCCCTGCATGCAAATTTCTACCAAGTGCAACACTAGTAATACCAACAATCATATCGTTACGTCTAGAAAACAACGTTGGTAGCTCTGTACGTAATAGATTAATACCTGCATCTAATTCTTCTGGTGAAAATATATCTTTTTTTGTAATAACCAACAAAATAGGTGTACTCATTCCTGTCCTTTGTCTGCATTTATCAACAAGAACCTCCATATATTTTATTTGATTTATTGCTTCCGTCCTTGTGAAATGTTCTTCGTTGTCACCTTTATTTTCTTTTTGCACGCAATTTGAATCTATGGCATCTAATAACGTATAACCATCAATTAAAAAAACAATACAGCTAGAATTTTCAAATGTTTCATACAATTCATTCCTATCATCTTGACCATTGTCAGAAGTGTCATTTAATGCTCCACCTCTGTAATCGTATATTGTAAAAGGAAATTGTTTTTGTCCATCAATCATGAACTCAAACGGATATGTCATCGTTTGTTTGCTTCCTTCAGGCCACCAGCCTCTTTCCATATCCTCAATGCCCTTATTCAGGCGAATGCATTGCTGTTCATTTGTTGATATGATAGATATACTATCATCACCACTTTTAATGCCACGGGATAAAACATTTGTTGCGGCATATAAATAACAGGTTTTACCAGAACGGCTTAACCCCAAAAGACAAATATTATTCATTTGATATATGTTTAAAGTTCAACTGTTACCCCACTGGTTTCCTTTAATTCGGGTACTTGTATTGCACAATGCGTTGCTGCAAATTGTGCATCAAACCCTTTATTTTTAATATTATAAGATACTATATTGCCATAGCTTTGCATATACTTACTAAAAACAGCATCCAATATACAACTACTTGCTCCACCACCTATGAACACAATTTCATCTACTTCTTTCCAAGATTTAGAAACGCTATTTAATGTGTTTGTACACTCCTCAAAGCACTGGTAAAAGAATGTTGTCATCTTTTGTTCAAAATTATCTTTTAAGGAATTCCCTTTGACCTTAATACCACTGGGTAGTATTAATTTCGTTCCATTATTAGCCAATATTTTTATTCGTCGCATAATTTGTCCAAGTAATGCTATTTCCATACTGCTTTTTGATGACAAATCAGGACAATCTACCAAAGAAAGCATATCAATAGACGAATAACATAGATTTTCATTGACATTTTGATATACACATCTTGATTTATCCTGTAATGTAACTCTAAATGCACTTTCTCCAAAATCAGCAATAAGCATCAAATCAGAATTCGGAGATATAGAGCGTTTTATGACGTCACTCACTTGCATTGTTTTCACTTCTCGGAAAACTTTTTCTGCAATGCTCACTAAGCCCGAATCGGTTTTTTGGTTATATAGTAATACTATGCCAATATTCTCATCCGAATAATGTTTTATTGCAGCCTCTTTAATTGCAGAGAGAAAAGTTCCTGCTATCAAAGCCTTATCGGAAGTATGCAACCAGTTATTGACAATTATACTTGGATTATTTACTCCCAACAAAGAAGCATAATCGCCTAAAACGACAGTACCATCAATAACAACAGAGACAGCCGAAAGTAACGTTGTCTCATAGCCTTCCATCGAATGCGTAAGCCTTACAGGTTTATTCCCATTTAACACCGAAGCCTTTATAGTTGATATTCCCAAATCTACAGCAACCCAATTCATAACAAATCTTTTCCGTATATATAGTGATTATAAATTCTTATTGCCCTTAAGGCTTTATCATATTTTTCTTTTTGTTCTTGCAACCTTAACCCTAACAATTCATACGACTTGGCAATAACAGCATAATTTTCTGCTTTCGCTGGAGACAAACCATACCATACATTATATTTTGTTTTCCAATATTCACATCTTTCCATAGCACGGTCAATCATTTCCGAAACATCTGTATTTTCATCAACATATAATTTACAAACAGCAGAATGTCCTGATTCTCCTACTATACGGAGAAATTCTTGCATAAATTCATCTTCAACCTCAATCTTATTCTCATAAATTTTCAACAAAAGATTCCATTCCTTTAATTCATGTAAATCGTCTTCAACAGAAAACACTTTTGAATATATACTATTTACAATATTCAAATGTTCTGACGAATCCACATTTATACGATCTTTGTTAATAGCTCTTAATAATTGTACAATTCCACGTTGTGCCTTAAGCAATTGTGCACGATCTCCAAAATGCGATACTACCAATTTAATAAAAGAGTCAAAACCAGATTTAATTCGTAAAGTACAAGACAATTCTTGTAATGTCACATTCACATTTTTTTGTATCTCTCGCACACAGACATATACACCATAAAGTCCATATTTTAAAACCAATCCTTCACGACGGCTCTTTGACAAGCTAATAAAATCATACTCCTTGACAAAGAATTCAGGACTGATAAATAAACGTGTTATTTTTTTATCATCCAACATTGCCAACTGCTCAAATGCCTCTTTATCATCATCGGATATTGTAAATGATGACAATCCCATTAGCGCAGATACAGGCAAAATTCTGAATAATGCCTTATTTACATCCGAACGGCTTGATAAAGTTCTCTTAATAGCTTTATCTGAAGAAATAACAGGATCATTATCATTTATTACATCCCAATTCATATCAACCTTAGACAAGATACCAAGAGCATTCATTGGGTTAATCGAGAATGATATACTATTCTCTGCATTTTGAAATTCGTTAATCAGTTTCAAAGTATCTTCTGATAAGCTTTTCGAAAAAAGCAGTATTACTGCATCTGGATTAACTGTTTTAAGAAACGAAATGGTATTTTCAGAATCCACCTTACTAGTAGCATCTAAACCTGGAGTATCAATGATGTTGATAAACCTTAACATCTCATAACTGGAGGTTACTTCAATATATTTCACCTCTGTCTTGAGAGATTGCTGCCCTTTATGAGATGCCCATTCAATCCACTCATTTCTTTCAACTGTTTGTTTCCGTCCATTTTTAAAATGAACTATAATAGGAGCATCGTCATTACCATATTTCAGCCAACTGACATTAAACGTTTCTGCTTCGTGTCCAGTTCTTACAACTTCGGCTTTCCCTAATATTGCATTCACCAATGTAGATTTTGAACTGCTGATTCTTCCTACAATAGCCAATTGCATTGGTTCACGCATACGGTTATCTACATCTTCAATGGCCATACGAGTATTCATCATCCATCGAGATGCAGATATGAGTTGTTTACATTCAGATAAACAATCCACTATTTTATTATATACCAAACCGTCATTGCGCATCAGAAAATGGTTTAGAATACAATAACTTCATTTGTGAAATCAAAGTCTCACAGAATTTTATTTTCTGTTCAAGTTCTGCTACTTTCTCTTTGCTTTGATGTTCACTTGCTATACTTTCTTGAATCGATGCTTGCAAAGCCTTCATCTTTTCTTCTATTTCTCCAATTATTGTTTGCAAAGTTGACAATAAGTTCTGATGAAATTTTGTAAAACTTACATTAGCTTGATTCCTCATATCAGTAATAGCAAGATCAACTTTTGGTAATACTTGTTGTTTCAATGAGATACGTTTTTGTTGTTTAGCTTCGCTTGAAAGCTGTTTCCAAATTAAAGCCACCGCAGTCGTTATTCCTGCTATTATGCCAACAACTGGATTTATCAATAATCCCACCCCACCAACAAAACCTCCGATAAATGATCCGGTCATCACCTTGCCTGCTATCGAAAATGCCAATTGGCTATTGATTACATTTGCAATTTTAAATTCATTTGATAATATAAATGATTTAGTACCCACGATATTTGTGATTTCCCGTTCAATACTTTCGGAAATTTTGTCAAAGGCATCATTCATCATATCATCCACTTTTCTTGATAATTTTTGCAACTTTTCATTGATTTGAGCAACAAGCCATCTTCCATCATTTTCAAGTCCATGTTCACTTTCAAGTAATGTATCGAATTCTGTTGATGTCAGGATTCTCCCTTCATGGGAAATTAAGTTTTGAACGTCATTACGAGCATCCTCAAAAATAGAATTTATTTTTAGCCTAATCTGAGACGTGGGATTGTTTAAATCTGTTTTGAATCTACTTAATGATGCCAACTGCCTTTGTAATTCTTCTATTGCATTCAACTTATCGTCTGTATCTTTTATAACTTGCTGAACTTCTGATAACATAGACTCTCGCACATTAGAAAGTTCTGCAATCACAACATCTCTATATGCTTTGTATTGGTTAATTTTTGAAGTTTCAACTGCCATTGTTAAAGTAGTTAAAACTGCATCTCTGTTGGAACTGAGTAAATATTCATTATCTTCAAACTTTGAATATAATACCCAACATTTAGCTGACACGGGTACCACTTCAGGAGATTCCAACTTTGAAAGTTCCAATTTTGTATTATTTATATGCGTTACTAATGTTTCGCTTGTTAGTATATCAGATTTATTTACTAATACAACATTATTTTTCTTACATGGAAGAACTTTGTTTTCATAAAAATTCTGTTCTGACTGAGTTAAAGGTTCTCCTGCATCAGTTACAAATACAATTACATCAGCTTTCGGCAAAGCAATCTGTGTAAGAATGGCATGACGAGGATCTAAACCACCAATACCAGGAGTATCAATAATTGTGATTCCATTCTGCAAAAATGGAGATGGATATGACAATTCAACCAAAATAGTGTTGTCAATCTCCAACACATCTCCCATAGTGAATTTCCCTATATCATTCCATTCTATTTCCTCAGTTTTCAGTGAATCAGGGTTTTCCAATAAATTGCCATAATATCTAACAGCCTTTTTAGCCGCACCGTATTTAATAGTCGTAATGACGGATGTTGCCACACCAATATCTGTGGGACAAAGGTCTGCTTCCACAATTGCATTTACAAGACTCGATTTGCCGCGTTTAAATTCTCCACAGAATAAGATTGTTGTTGAATCCTCAGTTGCGGCTATCGCATTTTCTATATCGTTAATTACACTTTTCCTGCCGTACGTTTCTACGATTGGCACAACTTGCCTTAAAAAACTTCTAAGTTTATCTGCATCTGTTTTCATTTTACATATACATTAAAAAATTCGTAGAATAATCAATAGAATTACAATCACAATAGTCCATAATATCCAACTGTTGTTGGCAAAGCGCCATAGAATCATAATCTCCAATAGCATTGAATTGACTCATGCAATCATTATAGAACATATTATAATCTACGCCCATTCCAGCTAATGCAAATCTATCAAAGTCCATTGGCATATTGAATCTCATCGGCTGTATGTCATGCCAATTAATGTCATTGAATCCATCAAAACAAGTTGGACGCATATAGTCATTAATCACCCCACAATCCAAATACTCATTAAACATATAACTATTGGAAAATATATCATTAAAGTCAATAACATTATTTGCAAAGTCAAAATACGCATTTGTTAAAGATACCATCGGAGACATTGGCATAACTGCTCCATCAATTAAAGGTGGAACAAAATCAGTCATAGGCATAAATGTCGGTATTCCCATACTGATATCATTGAATATCTGAAAATCAGGATAAGCAACTCCTGCGACATCTGTCAAATGACCAAGTTCCTGATCGAAATTTTCCATACCCTCAGAAAAGCCTGGCGCTGGAATGTCTGTTGACACCATATAGCATTGAGTATCGGACCAAGCATCCATAAATTGTGCCAAAGGATATGGTTTACCATCATCTCCGCTACCTGGGTCTCTAACGAGAACCTGAACATTGTTAGGATCACTAGTATCTATTCCCATAACAACAAGCGCATGATTACCTCCCTGAAGACCCCAGAAATCATTACACCAATTCATAAATCTCTCGTTATCGGTACCATTATGCCATAGTTCATCAGCATCAACTCCCACAATAACTTTATGGCCTTGAGCCAATTCGTTGACCAAATTAAAAACATTGGCTCCTGCACGTTTTGTAACAGGTATATTAGCCAGTTCCAATAAATCGCCTACGTTTTGAGGCATAGTACCAACCCCATTATACCATCCGCGTTCCTCTGCAATTTGTACAAGTTCATCTTCTGTTACATCCATGCCAAAATCTTCCATTATCAATTGCTGAGATTTAATGGCACACGTATCAGGATGCTGTTGCTGAACTCCTGGATTATAATATTCGCTCATATCTCATAGAGTATAAAAAATTCGTAATT
>JAKSHX010000029.1 GCA_024399155.1 archaeon
AAAGTGAACGGATATCACTGGAAATGGTGAACGGATATCGGTCGGAATATGTAGTCATATATTTCGGCTGCAAAGGTCGTGCAAATGAGAGCAGAGACAAAACTTGCTTGGCTATGCCGAATACAGCCGACCTTCGCAAAATTTTTTGCAAAGTTACGACTTTTTTCTGACATAGCCGCCAATCTCGGCAAAAATATAAAAAAGGTGCTGTATTTACACACAGACCCCACGGTAAAAAAGTAAATACCGTGGGGTCGGTAGTTGCGGGATATGGATTATAATTTTACAATGAATAAGCGGATTTGAATCGATTGAATATGTTATCCCAATCAAACTGTCCATTCCTGGATTCAAAACATTCTAAATTGTGCCGATTATGCTTTATAGAATATTCTGAATAAACTGTTTAGATGAAACGGACAGCCGTTCCAAATCTATTCCATTGTAATTGCAATAGGAAGTCGGATCAAAACTATTCAATTCGTCAATAGTGATGATGCGGTTCTTGAGGCCAACCTTTTCCAATATATTTTTCAAACGGGAAGATGTCTTTTCAAGTGCTATGAAACTAAAGAACTGTCTGCTGAATATCAGAGAAAACACAGTGCCATGAAAAGAATCTGTCACCACAAAACTTGCGTTTTTTATCCAACCGACAAATTCAGCAGGTCCGGCATCATAAATCTGCTTGTCAACAGGATATATCTTTAATCTGTTTGATGTCAGACACACAATCGGCAAGTTTATCTCCTTTTGTACCTTCTTTGCTATCTTGATTAAGTTTTCCGCACCATTCAAGTCGTAAACAAATATATAATCACCCTTGAATTTCGGGCAAACAGCAATTTTACTCCATTCTTCAGCGCTATGCAGAAGCACAGGATCAACCACAACAGGGACATCATGACCAACAATAGAACTCAAGAATTCTGCTCCTGCGGACTCTCTGCAACTTAAGTTGTCGAAATCCTTTACATAATCCTGAATCTTTGCACATATTTCGTCATTGAATGCAGATATGCCAAAACTCGGTGCGTATGCTACTTTCTTACCTTTTCCTTTGTCGAAGTCCAGATAATAGAATGGAACATACTTGGCGTTGGGGTTGAACACCTGATCACTGCCTGTTATATAGATATCTTCTATCGGGTGATTATCAAGAGCATCCTTCATCGATGAATATCGCCTTGTGAAGTTAAAATATTTATTCTTGAACTCCCTTGTGCGGATTATTCTTCTTTTTAGCTGGCGATAGTGAATCAGAGTGAAAAAATAATATGCCGCAGAATAGATTGGGTGTTTGATAGACAACTTCTTGACCACCTTATGGTCTTCAAGGTGTCTTGCCGTTGTAAAATCCACAATTTCAACCTCTGTGTTTGGTTGTTCCTGCAAGTACTTTTGCAGTGCGTATGCCTGCAACACCGCTCCATAATTGGTTTGAAAAAAAGTGAATATGCCTATTTTCATACCTGTTTCCACAATATTTTTTTTACAACATTCTTTATTCTACGGACATGAATAGCCTTAATCATATTTATCATGCCATAATGTTCAATAACAGCGCGTTTATATCCATTGTTTTTGATGGATAAAACAAACTCATCCCTGACCTTCCGTTGCTTTGCTCGCTTTTCACGTCTATCCACATATTGGTAAGCCACAGCATCAAAAGGCATTTTTTCAGAAAAGCCGACCTTTGACAGTTCTTCCCAGACAGGCAGATAATGGCCATTATTGACACTTATAAAAGACATTCCTTTGTTGTCGTCCAATTCGGTTCTATGTTTGTTGATTCCCCAAAAATCGCCCAAAGAAATATCAGCGTCAGGATGTAATGCGATGTCGCAATTGTAGCAGGATTTCCTCAAAAAAAGATTGTCAAGAAATGGCTCATAATAATAATAATAATAGGAAAAACGAGGGAAAACCTTCTCTGAACCATCGGAAAAGCCGAGTCTTAAAGTCATATCATGCCACATCATATCAGGCTTGGAAAAGTCCTTATACCTGAAGTCAACATCTACTACTTTTTTCCTTTTACTTTCAAACATCTTTTTGAATTGGGTGAAATAGCTGTTGCTTGGGATTCCATGACAAGCAAAATCAACAGTGAGCAAGAGTTCTTCACTTGTATGGGTAACACTCAGATATTGCTTAAGCCCTCTCACCTGACAAGGTGTTCCGCAATACATAACATACCTGCCCGATTGCAAAAGTTTTCTGATTGTAGAAAATGAATCACCCGTGAATGACTCTACATATTTGCTCTTTCTTAACGAAGCCAATGTGGTTTCATCCGTACTGAACACTTCAAGACACTCATGTTCGCCATTATATCGGCTGCCAAAAACAACACCACCCTTATCCAGTATCCACTTTGCAAACAAAGTGAATCCTCCTCCAGATGTTGAGGACTGCAGTAATGAATCGTCATTTGTCCTGTACATATAGAATCTATCCTTTTCAAAAGAGGAGTGCGTCTGTCTGTTCACCACATGACAAGCCTTTTCACATAATCCACATTCCATACAAGCCGAAGCGTCATATATGGGGTAAAAGAATCCCTCGTCGTCCGGTTTCAGAGACAGGCAATGTTTTGGACAGATGTTGGCACATGCTCCACATCCGGTACAGGAATCATTTATTTGAAGGATTTTCAAGTCCATTCCCTAAGAATAGTTTATTTCGATTCAAGAAAAGCAGGATAATATTGCCGACGGCAAAGACAAGGAAGCCGAGAACAGTACTCCATGCCGCACCTACAGCGCCATAGTTACGGATAAGATATGTTATCAATACAATATTGATGACTGTTCCTATTATTTTGTTGACGAGTGTCAGTTTGGAGTGACCTGTACCGTATGTAAACTGTGAAACCTGATAATACAATGTCGAAGTGATAACCGACAAAGCCACAATCCTGCACATTCCGGTAGATTGTACATAGCGACCGGCTGTCAATATCTTTATCAGCCATGGGCAGATGATGACGAACACAATAACTATCAAGCCAACCGCAAGAACGACAAAGCCTCCCACAGCGGCAGATTTTCTTACGCTTTTTTGGGCAATAGCCTTATACATGTCGGGCTGGAATGTGTTTTTCAAAGCATTCGAGAACACATTAATGTAGGCTGCCATACTGCAGGCAACAGAATAATAACCCAACATCTCAATATCTCCGCCTCTCTCAAGAAGTACTTTGTCATAACCCTGTGTGAAAAATGATAACATTGCAGCTAATACCAGAGGATATCCATAAAGGAGAATCTGACGAAATATTTCTTTATCGAAACGAACACCCAAATACTCTTTGTTTTTAATCAGGCACCAGATGAATGGCAGGAAGCTACCCAGAAATGATGCCATCATTTTACCTACCGCCCCCCATTTGATGACGACCACTAATATCAACGACAATATCACACCAATTACGCCCCAAATGACACTTGTCCGCAAATAGGATTTTGCTTTTCCGGCAATCTTGTATTCCGACATTTGGAACGAAAAGAGGATCCCGACATAATTGGTCATGACAACCAAAGGAGCAAATGGCCAGAAATCAAAAGAAACATGAGTTCCCTTGACAAAAACAAACAATCCCAACAGACTAATAACACTTACGATACCAGAAAAAAACAGAAAAATCTTTATTACATTCCCTTTCAGCTGATACAAAGCATCTTTCGGCAAGATATAGTATTTACGCAAATAGTAATCTGTAATGAAAAAGCCCAGTACAGGTGTATAGAGCAAACCGAAAGAGGCGTAATATGTTGAGACGGCATAATCCTCGGGCGACAGGTTCATCGCCATCAACGGATTTATCAAGACTGCCAATACAGATGGAATTAAAGATGCAAGGAGGTAAACCCCTGCATTCTTCACATATAGTTTTATCCTATCTCTATATGATTCCAATATACCCATGGGTAATTATTTCAAGGTGAGTTCTATAAATTCATTTTGAGGGTTTTTGAAGTTTGTTTTGAGCAGATTGCTGTGCGGAAGAAGGGAGCAATGCGGGCATTGTGACCGACTGACAATCAGCAAGATGCCAAAAGAAACTTCAAAAACACCAAAAAGTTTATTTGATGCTTATCTTTATTCGTTTAACATAACGGTGAATTTATAGAACTCACCTCAAATGTCTTTTGACTGCATCAAACAATCTATTCAAATACAATGGCAGGTATTGTTTCCATTCTATGCTTCTCCTGATTCGCACAGAAGGGATGAGCTGAATCCTATTATGTCGATTGAAAGCTTCTCGGGGTATCAAATGAAAAACATTTCCCTTTTTCCCTGTTAATATATTGCACTCCAAAGGTATCATTCCCGCATCGAACGACTCTATCACATCTTCTTTGTTACACTTTCTTGATGTGATTACATAATCTTCCTTTATCTGCTCCTTGTGACCCAAAAGGTCAAATTCCACCTTGTACGGCTTTTCGTCAATTGTCACTGTCCGTGGCATTAACTGAAAATAAGCATCATATTTATACTCTATTGCATCAAAATCAGGTAAACGGAATTCTTTGGTTCCCGATATATCGAAAGGGGAGGACTCGAAAACCACGAGGTGATTTACAGTATGAACGCCGGCAGCCTTGTTTCCATTGTATATCTGAGAGACGAATGGGAACACAAAATATCGGTTCGTATCAGCAAGATATGCAATGTAATACTTCTTCCATGAATGCTCCCAATAACGGGCTCCCATAGGAATAGGAATCGTGCTGATATCTTGATGTTCGTCATACCAAGCCTTGAAAGAGTGCCATTGCGTTCTTGTCCATAGTTGTCCCCACGAGGATGCCCACTGGACAAAATATGCGTCATAACCCTCGTAAATAGGCAAAAACAGCGTATGGGTTATCTCTTCCATATAGTAATGGTATATCGACACACCTCCTATTCTGTCATCATTTTCATAGAATTTCGCAGCGCCCTTTGCAAAACGATAGAAAGATGGTGCGACTTCCAAATCGTCCTCAATAACAATGACAGCATCATATTCATCGGTCAGGTCACCACAAGAAATAATGTTGTTGCGTAGCCCGATATTAGTTTCATGCTCTATGACACGCTTAGGACCGTATGGCCATTCAAAAGCGTTGGCGAACTTGGCAACAGAGTCTGTTCCTGAATAATCCACTGAAAACACCAACGATACGATATCTCCATCATAACTTGCTTTCAGTAATGTCTGGCAAAGTTCGCTTAGGGTCTGAATCCGCTTAAAACATGGTATAACTATTGCGATATTCATATATCAGTTGGTAAATTCGTTAACCTTCCCATCTCCAATAAAGCCTCTTTCGAGTAAGTATTATGGTATCCTCCAGATGCAGTGAAAGTCATTTCCCCAAAATAAATTTGTCCATCAATATTATATAGATCAATCCTAACTTGGGGAAATCCTTTTGACAAATCCTCGGCAAAAGATATCATCTTTTCGTAATGTTTCGGTTTGGAAATTTTCCCCCCGCCATCTCTTTTATCTTTAGTAAAGACCAACTTTTCCGGGCGATAATTCCAATCCCTGTCGTACCATTCGATATCAGCCTCAAAACGATGTCTGTTATAATATACCCTAGTACCAAAAGCCTTCCCGTCGAAACACCATATTTTATAGTCAACTAAAGAAGAGGAAATACCGCTCTCATCTCTCAATAATGATTCTGCAATTATCAATGGTTTGATTCTTAAATAATGAGGTTCCGCTCGCTTCAGTCCGAATTTATTTTTCAACCATTTATTTAATTGAGCCCTAACTTTTCTTTGGTTTATTAAGGTTTTATCTTCAACTACCATCACTGTCCCGGCTCCATTATTAGTTTTTAACACAAAACTATCAGGAAGTTTAGAAAAATCAATTTCATTTGCATTTTCCCATACTCCCAACAAGGGGACTAAATATTGCTTGTAGCCTTTTTCTTCAATAAATTTTCTGACAGCGTACTTGTCTGCCAATTCTGACCATTTTGTAGTATCACTATTAAACTTCAACCAATTGATTTTCTCATTTAAATCAACAGGACTATTCCAATTGATTCCATTTCTATTTCCTGTCTCATCAATATAAAGACGGTCAGCAAGCTCTTGAGGGTTATGCCTGCTTAAATAACTATAATGTATTAATTTGACCATCGATTTGAATTTCCTGAACAAAATCATAATGCTTCAAATTTGTAAACCTTCTTTTTCATTATCTTCCTCTTCTTCATCCCAGTCTGTCTCAATTTCAAAATATTCATTGTCCTTTGCTGCCAGAACAAAGCCCCAGAACAATGCGAAAATGGACAAAAATTGAGAATAAATCCAGATATGGGAAACACAGATGAGAACAAGAAGTATTCCCATTGATGCTCCCATCGGAGCGGCCAACCGGGATTTATCGTCAACGAGTTCTTTAAATAATTTGTATATCGAAACCATTACACTTACAAATAGGACTAGTCCAACCAAACCAAAATCGTATATGATTTCAAGAATGTCATTATGGGCAGTTAGTCCTATTGTCTTTCCAACTCGTGCCGTGGCACACCAACCATGACCGAATATCAGGCTGAGCGGATTGCTGTTCACAATTTCGTGCCATTTGTCTTGATAAATAACAAGGCGACCTGAGCCACCGGTTTCAGACATCTCTTCCAATCTTGCTAACATAAGCCCTTCGGACGTTTCATCGAATCTGGCAAAAAGGAAATAGAATCCGGCACACACAATCAGAAAAAACAACAAAGCGAAATAATTGTTCGATTTATCTGTTTTAATATATCGCTTAACCCAATAATATGCCATCAAGCCCATTATTAGGGCAAAAAAGCCACCACGTTTCAATGATAATAGGATGATAATAAAAACGAAGATAATCGACACTATCCTGACAATGTTATTCTTGAAGCACAGCAAGAATGGAAGAAACATCAATACCGTATAGGATGCAAGGTTAGCCTTTTCCACATCATAGAGCGCATTGTTTTGGTAATTCCACAAAAAGTAAAATGCCAACGCAAGTGTCAGAATACTTATTCCGGTCAGGAACAATGGGATGTTATCAATATTTGTTGTCACTTTGTATGAGAAAAAGAACAGCAGCAGCGGTAGAATTATCTCAAAATACTGAATACGGGCAATAAGTGGTGTAAAAAGGGCAAAAACGATAGTAATCAGATACATTTCAAGCATCTGGATGGTAAAAGTGTGAACAAGATTGGACTGCACCACTTTCGTCTGTGAATATATGCAATATGCAAAAGTCCCCGCAATCAGGGCTAAGATTACCAATGTATTTGTTGACGAATCTACGAATGATCCGTCTGCAACAATGTACATCTTGAAACTCTCATACAGATAGAACACGAGCAGAAACAGAGCAAAAGATATTATTGAAAGAATATTTTTATTGTTCATAACAGCATTCTATTTTTTATGCTATTTATTCACTTTGTTTACCGCCTTATGATACATCTCCCTCAAGAATTTCGGACTTTTATCCGACAGCACCCAGTATCTTAATCTTCTGAGGGATAGAGCCACCAATAACTCATATTTGAATCTTTCCCAAACGGAATAGTAGGTTTTATAGATTCTCTGATACTCTTTTGTCTTTATTTGTATGCCTTTTGCCGAATCAGAGATTCCTCCACCGAGGTACCTGCATATAGGGATATTCAGATAATAAAACGGAATATGGTTTTTGAATGCCTTGACAGTGCAATCATAGTCTGCAGCAATTCTGAAACTTAAATCATACATGCCGAGTTCTGAGAAAACAGTTTTTGAAAAGAACATACTCTGATGGCACAAAGGCGTTCTGTAAAGAAAGAACGGTGTGATTCTTGACGGCTGCTTCTTATAAACACCGTTCATAATACAGTCGCCGTAAATGATACCACCACTGATTTCAGAAGAACGGATAAAGCCGGCAACCCGTTCCAGCACATCAACCGAGGCAAACTTGTCGCCACAGTTCAGAAAATGCAGGAACCTGCCCTTAGCTTCCTTGATGGCCATATTCATTCCGTCATATATGCCCGAATCCTTCGATTGGAAAAGTCTGATTCTGTCGCTTTCGGGAATTTGCGCAATGGTATCATCTGTTGAACAGGCATCCTTGACAACTATTTCATAATTGTCAAAAGTCTGTCTCAATATGGAATCGACAGTGTCTTTTATCAATGCCGAGGCATTGTAGGACACAACGATGATACTGAAGAGTGGGTTGTCTGTCATAAATAACTTAGTTAAGTGATGATAAAATAATAATTTGGTACAATCCAAAGACGTAGCCCATGCAAACCATAGACGTATCACTGACCTATAGACATTCAGTTAAGATGAAATAATAATCGAAAGTATAATTATCATTTTGTGCCAGGTTATTATTTAATCGTTACTAAAGTATTGTTTCAAAAAAGGAAGCCATTCATCAGGCTCAACCATATAGTAGAATTTATTATCTATATAATCCAATGGATATCCTTCGAATCCAAAAGGAGTAGTGATAAAGGAAGCACCCTTTTCAAAATAGTCTATTAATTTGATCTTGACACCTCCACCAATCAAATCAGGATTTACGAACAAGCCATCATCAACCAACGGCATTCCATCCCCTTGGTAAAACCCATGACCAAAGATTCCTTTCCCCAGATTGTCGAAAGCCTCAGAACCCGCCCCCCATAAATGGAATTCAACATCTGGCTTTTGTAAATGCAACGGGATAAAGACATCATTTATAAACCATTTCAAGGAATCAATCTTGTGGGTTTGGAGTCCGCCATAATGGACAAGTTTTGTCTTTTTTGAATCGATTCTTGCAGATACCGCTTTATTCATATCAGGACAAAAGCCCCATACATCAGAATCCGAGCGTTTGCCAAACATAGAACAATAATAGTCCCTATCTTCTTCTGAAATGAAAACTTTATGTACGTTTGAATCATTAAAGATTTCCTTTTCCAACTGGTAATAAGCCCGCATCTGGACTCTGAATTTTAGATTCACCTTATTGCCTAACAGTCTGATACGGTCTTGTATCCTTGCAAAACAATTGTGAAATCTAACTGTAATGCGTTTTGTCGGGAACAGTTCGCGTACTGCCCGATAGAATATAACATCACCGCAAAAGACATCATTTACCTGCTTTAGGTCAAGCTGTTTCAAGTCGCCTGCTGTCACCTCGCAATTAATATGATTTTGAAGGACCTTGACGATACGGCTTATTGCAAACTTTGGCGGACGAAGCAAAACTACATCGTTTCCATAAAAAGTATCATTCGTATATTCATACCAGACGATTAAGTCATTTTGATCTATTTGCAATTTTGACAAATCGTTTTTAACGGCTATGCTATACCCGTTGCTCCTGAATGGATTTATTGGAAAAAAGAATACATTCATAGATAAATAAAGATAATCATCATTTCACTGCCTCTACCAGTGTGTCAACAAATCTTTTGACGCACTTTTCCTTATCGAGTTCCGTAACCAGATAGTCCTTTCCCTGCTTCCCTTTTTCTGTCAGTTGAGGGTCGGCAACCATTTTGCGGATTGCCCCTATCAGTTCATCCTTGCGGCCCGCCTCTGCCACAATACCACAGCCTGTACTCTCTATCAGTGATGACAATGCACTATCTCTGTCAAACGAAGCAAGGATAGGCTTTTCTGCCGCCATATAACTCCACGTCTTGCTTGGAACCGAATTGTTTCCCACATTCGGTTTGCTGATAATCAAGCCCACGTCACCAAGACTGAACACCGAGGCAATGTCTGCATACGGCTGGAACGGAAGCAGAATCACGTTGTCAATCACCTCATCCTTGATTCTCCTCTCCACTTCAGCCTTGGCGGCACCTTCGCCAATAACAACGAAACGCACGTCTTTCAGTTCACCATTAATCGCTTTTGCTACATCAAGCAACAAGTCCATATTCTGTGTATGCCCAATTGTACCGCTGTAGCAGATGTAAAACTTGTCACGTTCCAAACCGTATTTGTCGAACAGCACATTGTCATCTCTCTCTATAGGATAAATCCCATCGGTATCCGCCCAGTTGGGAACCACGACAATCTTCTCCTCCGGCACCCCCTTAGCCATGATGTTGCGCTTGAAGTCCTCGGAAATCACAATAATCCTGTCGGCACTGCGGTAGATGTAATCTTCCATCCTGCGGCCTATTTTCCAAAGGAGTGAGCCTTGCCTTGTCATTCCAGTACCCACGAGCGAGTCGGGGAAAATGTCCTGAAGGTTATACACAAACGGAACTTTTCTGCCATACTTGCGGCTGAGCTGTTTTGCCACCAGAGCGGTCAGCATCCCCTGAGTCGGTGGAGTGCTGCTGCAAAGCATCAGGTCAATGTCCTTTGCCCTGATTCCCTTGAAATACTCCACAATGGTGCATAGCAGATACTTCAATGATTTCTGGACGATGTTCGTTCCCTCCTTTATCATCGGGAAGCGGTGGACAATGACATGCCCATCGAGGAACTCCTCGTATTTAATCCTCTTGTATTTCCGTCTCACCTCGTCGCTGACTCCACGCGACGGCATTGGAGTGTAATTGATGCAGACAATGCCTCTTCTGACATATTCCGCATCAATATCCTCACCCATCGCCGAAGCGGCGACGTTCTCGGGGTAACAGTATGCTCTGAGTCTGAATATGTTCATTTATACTTTATCTTTCGTAAGATGATGATGCCCATCGAGGCGGCATCAAGCCACAGGACATTGCAGAGGACGAAAGCGGGAAGATGGATGGAGGAGTCACCCAACTTGAATCGAGTCATACCCTTATGCCTGTAAAGATTATTGCTGTGCTTTTTGAGGAACTGCCTGTTTCGGCGGATCAAAGTTCTGTACCTTCCATGTCTTTCCCGCGCGTTCCCTCCGTGGCAGATGATATCCATCACAACATTTCCAATCAGCCAATAATAGACATTGCTCAGTTGTTCTCTTAGGGATAATCCGAGCTTTCCGCTCTCTTCAATCAGGCTTTCCGTTATGA